>JADFXL010000018.1 GCA_015233585.1 Alphaproteobacteria bacterium
GTCCAAGCACACTCTCAGCCCGCGCGCTCTGGACGGAAGGTGTAGCGCGGGTTCCTCCAGTCTATGCCCTCAAGCATGTATGCCAACTGCGCAGAGGAAATCGCAACAACACCATCTGCCGGTGTCGGCCAGATGAAGCGGCCTTTCTCAAGGCGCTTGGCGTACAGCGACATTCCAAGACCGTCATGCCAAATGATCTTGAGCATGTCTCCGCGCTTCCCCCGAAACACGAACAAATCGCCGGCATGCGGGTCGCGCCCCAACCCCTCCTGCACCTGCAGCGCCAGCCCGTTCATGCCCCGCCGCATGTCAGTCCGGCCGACCGCCAGCCAGACCCGCGCGCTCGACGGAACCGGGATCATCGCCCCACCAGCGCCCGGACAATGGCACTCGCCAGATCAGGAGACACCGAGGCCGGCATCCGCACCTGGCCGCCATTCCCCACCATCACCTCAATCGTCGGCTCCGGCGCCGTGGTAATGCCCGGAGCACCGGCCGACACCACCACCTGAGCAAAACCTGCTTCCCGGGAAAATCTTCCCGAGGCCCCACGCAACTCGTCACGCCACCGGTAAATCTGCCCGCTGTTCACATCCGCCCGCCGGGCCACTTCGTTCACCACCGCGCCCGGGGAAAATGCCGCCGCGACAATCGCCCGCTTCTGATCGGCACTCCAGTGACGCCGACGTTCAACGCCCGAAATGACCTCGACCCGCGCCATAGCACCGTCCCTTGCAGCGCTGCAAACGACACTGCTTGCAGCGCTGCAAATCTACCGCGCGTCAGAACGGCTGCGGAAGGCGGCCTTTCCCGTAGGGATACCGGCCTCCACCACCATGTCGTGATGGTTCCAGAAACGGTGGACGTGAAGGCGATCCGCAGCCAACTCGGCATGTCACAAAGCCAGTTCGCCCGCATCTTCGGCTTCCGGCTCGGCACTCTCCAGAACTGGGAACGCGGCAACCGCCGGCCCGAAGGCGCCGCGCGTGTCCTGCTCACCGTGATCGAACAGCGGCCTAAAGCGGTGCTGGATGCGTTGATCGATTGACTAAATTTTGATCTTAATCCCAAGCTCCTCCCATTTCCTCGTCAAGGGGTCATGACTATGCAGGGATGGTCCAAATGATATATTGGCTTTATCTGATTGATGCAGAACCTCTTCTACCACACCATTTGCGTAAGCCCAATATTTTTGGCTTTTTGCTGGGACTGATTCAACAAGAGATTTTGCTAATATTTCAATATACATGCACCTGATTGACCTTTCCCAAAGATCGCCAACTCTCATCCAATCTGGTTGCTGTCCTGGCCTATTATACCACATGACCCACCATTCTTCCTCTTGCGTCGGCCAATCGGTATTCCCAGGAGAAAGGCACGGCGATCGGGATGTCAGCGGCTTATTATCATTTATATCGATAAAAAATTGACAACCTAGGCGTTGGTACCATAAAACTCGCTTAACCTTCTTAATTTCTCTAAGATCATCCGGAGAATGGAACAGCTTATCTGGAGACTCTTTCAGATACGAAAGTTTTAGAGAACCCTTCAGGTATGAAATTAGTTCCGGGGAATCCTTCAGATATGAGATTATATACTCAACTTTTTCCCGATCTATTTTCTCAACCTCGAATACAACCCCCTCAAATTTCGGAAATAGCTCTCCAAGAATATCCATAATTTTGTCGACAAAGGGCTTCGCAAGGTGTCCCTCTCGCCAATCCCCATGTACAGCTATATAATTTCCATACATTAAATTATTTTTATAGTCGTAAGTAAAGAAAGCGAGGCCAATCGCACGCCCTGCAAGCTGCATAATGAAATACCGAGAGTCAAGAGTGTATTCTAGTGCAGTTCCATCCGGAAGCAGCATGGACTTTGGCTTACCAAGGTCGCTACGCAAGACCCAGCGTATGATGTCATTAGGGCTATCACGCTCACTTTCTATTGGAAACATATCCCTATAAAGTTTAAATACACCGGTTTCCTCAAACGTTACCTCGTGGTCAATAGTTGACTCTTTGTCATGTTTATACCTTGATACCAACAAACTCGGACTCATCAACGAAATAAGCTCGTTATCCGTATCAACGTCTGGGTTCTCATACTTGTCAATGCCCCTTACTCCAAGATCGAAGCCCTTGCGTTTTGTGCCTTTATAAAAATCACATGTTGGGAACTGCTTCGGTCGGTTATGATTTTTTCGCCAAACAGCTGCCTTTGCATAGATAGGGATAATTATAGGCCGATATCCCTTGTTCTTTCTTTGAATTCTAATAGCCAAACCGAGCTCTTTCTGGACCCATTTCGATTCCTGCGAATAGTCACTTACAATGAACAAAAAGAAGTGGCAATCTCTTATCTGTCTCTCGATAATGCCAGAAATTGGTCTTCCAAATTCAAGGTCGTGTTCATATTGAAACACGGTAAATCCCTTCTTGGTTAAAAGGTTTTTATAGTACGTCGCCTCGACATTATCTTCAACGCTGTGAGAAATGAACGTACGTATAAATTTATGCGCATCAGTTACATACAGCATGCGTAGCACTCCATCTTATCTATTATTCATTGAGATCGTCATCCAGAATCCACGCGTGACCACAGAAATCGAAAGCATGGCATTCAGCGCCGCGCGCACCGCATCTTTAACTCTGTGTCCTTTTCCGGATTCTCTGAGTTTTGGTATGTACCAATGTAGGAATCTCCTTCAAGTCTGTAGAATCTATAGGTTGCTTTCTTTCCATGGGAAAAGGAAAGCACTCCACCGGCCGTGACTACATTCGAAATATGGCCAGTACTGGGCGCTCCTTCCCGGATGAACGCGCTCTCGCTTGTGGCAAAGTTAAAGGTAACAGGGTTAATCCAACCGACTCCGGTCACTGTGCAAACTCCCTGCGGAATGGCAGCAATATTGGCAGGGATATTGCTGCCATCTGCAGCTTGTGCATGACAGATTGCCGAAACCGTGTAGGTGTTATGACTCCCATTTCCCCAGCCAGAGCTGTCGACTGCGACGCGGTAATTTGACCCCTGGCCAAATTCGAATGAAATATTCACCCCACCTTTCTCATTAACCAAGGAGAGATTGCGTATACGAGTATGCCCGGAGCTACCAGGATATGACCAATCGTAGCGTAGAGTCTTAAAATTAACATCTCCATTTCCAGAGCTTCCAACTGAAAAATGGCACTCTTTCAGGTTTTCGGCAGTCACCAAAACGACTGAAGTCTCAGCGTGCGCCTGACAAGCCACCAATAGGCTGTAAATTGTTGACGCCACAAGACCGATAGTTTTCATGTCCATTCCTCCTAGTCAGGGGGCCAGACCAGAGTGCAGCCAAACAATTATTACACGAATTGTAACACCATGACGAAAAAAATTGCAATGAAGAAATGCATCGTCGCGCACAACACCTATCTATACACAATCAGTGATTTAATTTTTGCAAGCTGGGGAGCGTAATTTGCATTAAGAACCAATCAGGACACACCGTTTCAGCCCATCACCAACTTCTCCCAAATCTTACAAATAGACAATATATATCAATCCATTAGAGAATCATCAGGCTGAACCAGCCAGGTGATGGTGCCATGAGCTTATTTGAGTCGATCCGCCAATGGGTCCGCTCGTTCGACGCCGCCGGGTCCGGACGGCGCTGGGAGGGCGCCAAGACGCTCGACTCGTTGAATGCCGGTATCCTGGCGGCAGCGACCCCGGCGGCACGGCGGGCAGGCTACTATGCCCGTAATAACGCATGGGTTTCGGCTGCGGTACAATCTTTGGTCGGCAATATCATCGGCGCGGGCATCAAGCCGCGCTCGGCGCATCCCGACTCGGGCGTGCGCGATGCCCTGCATATGCTGTGGGACCGCTGGACAGACCGGGCCGATGCCTCCGGACTGGCCGACTTTTATGGCCTGCAGGCCCTGTCGGTGCGGGCGATGGTCGAGGGGGGCGAGAGCTTTGCCCGGCTGCGGGTGGTGCCCAGCGCCGATGGTACGGTGCCGCTGAAACTCGACCTGCTCGACCGCGAACAGGTGCCGCTGTCGGTCTCCAGCGACCTCGGCAACGGTGCCCGCATCCGGGCCGGCATCGAGATCGATGGCGAGGGCCGGCGGGTCGCCTATCATGTTTATCGCGCCCGTCCCGACGATCCCTTCGGCCCGCTGGCGTTGGAGACGGTGCGGCTGCCGGCCGAGGATATCGTGCACCTGTTCCAGCCCCTGGCGGCCGGGCAGTTGCGCGGCATCACGTGGCTGGCGCCGGTGCTGCTGCGGTTGCATGAACTCGACCAGTACGAGGACGCGGCGCTGGTCAAGGCCAAGGTCGCGGCCCTGTTCACCGGCTTCATCCGCGATCCTGACGGCACGGTCGCGGGGCTGAACGATGACTCGGGCGTGGGTGGCGTGCTCCAGGTCGGCATGGAACCCGGCTCGCTGGTGCCGCTGCCGCCGGGGGCCGACATCTCGTTCAGCAACCCGGCCGATCCCGGCGACTATGGCCCCTTCGTTAAGAACCACCTGCGCGCGATCGCCAGCGGCCTGGGCCTGCCCTACGAACTGGTCTCGGGCGACCTCGAAGGCGTCACCTACAGCAGCATCCGCGCCGGTCTGGTCGAGTTCCGCCGCCGGGTCGAGCAACTTCAGCACAATGTGGTGGTGTTCCAACTGTGCCGCCCGGTGTGGGAGCGCTTCGTGCGGCTGGCGGTGTTGACTGGGGCCTTGCCCGTCCGCGACTTCGACCGTGATCCGGGGGCCTATCTCTCGGCAACGTGGCTGCCGCCCAAGTTCGATTACGTCGACCCGAAAAAGGATGTCGAGGCGGAAATCCTGGCCATCGCCGCCGGTCTCAAATCGCGCACTCAGGCCATCGCCGAGCGCGGCTTCGACGCCGAGCAGGTCGATGCCGAACTGGCCGCCGATCAGCAACGCGCCCAGCGCCTGAACCTGACCTTCAGCCACACCCTTCCAGCCCGCGAGGTGACCAGCAATGGGTGACACGATCTCCGTTATCCCTTTGACCCGGCAGGCGCAGTTCGCGCCCGCCTCGGCCGACATTGCCACCCGCACCGTGAGTGTGGTGTGGACCACCGGGGCTCCGGTGCGCCGCCGCGACCTCGCCGGCAGCTATCTGGAGCGTCTCAGCCTCGAGCCTGCCCACGTCGACCTGACCCGCCTGACGGGAGCCAGCGTCCTCGACAGCCACCGCCAGGACGGCCTGCACCGGGTGCTCGGCACCGTCCGCGAGGCGCAGGTCAACGGCTCCGAGGGCACGGCGCTGGTTCAGTTTTCCGCCCGGCCCGAGGTCGAACCGATCTGGCAGGACGTGGTCGCCGGCATCCTGCGCCACGTCAGCGTCGGCTACACGGTTCAGCAGTGGGCCGAGGGCAATGACCCGACCGGCGCCCGCGTTCGTACCGCTGTGGCCTGGACCCCGTTTGAGATTTCCCTGGTGCCGACGCCGGCCGATCCCGGCGCCACCGTTCGTCAGCAGGAGGTACCCATGGACACCACCGTCACTGAGTCCGAGCCCCTCGTCACCCGCGCCCAGGTCAATGCCGAAATCCGCGGCATCGCCCGCGTCGCCGGCCTGGGTCAGGAGTTCATCGACACCCTGATCGACCGTCAGGCCAGTGCCGACGACGCTCGCCGCGCCGCCTTCGAGGAGCTGGCCAAGCGCACCGCCCAGCCCCTGCATACGGCACACACGCTGGTCGAGGTCGGCCAGAGCCACGAGGACCCGGTCACCCGCGCCGGTTATATGGGCGAGGCCCTCTATAGCCGCATCCAGCCCGCGCACACGCTGTCGGAGCCTGCTCGCCGCTACGCCTATGCCACCCCGGCCGAGATGGCGCGGGAACTCCTGACCCTGCGCGGACTGCCCACCACCGGCCTCGCGCCCGCCACCCTGATCACCCGCGCGCTGCACAGCACCTCCGACTTCAGCCTGATCGTCGGCGACACCATCGGCCGCACCCTGAGGGCGGCCTATCAGGCGGCGCCCTCGGGGATTCGCCGGCTCGGCCGCCAGACCACCGCCCGCGACTTCCGCACCGTCAACAAGATCATGCTCGGCGAGGCGCCCACCCTCGAACGCCTCAACGAAACCGGTGAGATCAAGGCCGGCACCCTGGCCGAAGCCAGGGAAAGCTACAAGGTCGACACCTTCGCCCGCAAGATCGGCATCAGCCGGCAGGTGCTGGTCAATGACGACCTCGGGGCCTTCGCCGACCTGTCGCGCCGGATGGGTCAGGCGGCGGCCGAGACCGAAGCGGGGGTGCTGGTGTCGCTGCTGGAGAGCAACAGCGGCACCGGTCCCAAGATGACTGATGGCAAGGCCCTGTTCCATACTGATCATAGCAACCGGGCGGGCAGCGGCGGTGTGATCGAAGATACCACCCTATCGGCCGCCCGCTTGGCCCTGCGCTCGCAGACCGGTCTCTCCGGCCAGCGCATCTCGGCCACGCCCAAGTACCTGCTGGTGCCCGCCGCCCTGGAGACGACGGCGGAAAAATGGCTGGCCACCATTGCCGCCGCCAAGGCCGCCGATGTCAATCCCTTCGCGGGCTCGCTGGCGCTGGTGGTCGAGCCCCGCCTGAGCAGCGCCACCCGCTGGTACGTCTCGGCCGATCCCTCCGAGATCGATGGTCTGGAATATGCCTATTTGGCCGGTGGCCAGGGTCCGCAGGTCGAGAGCAAGTCGGGCTGGGATGTGGACGGAGTCGAGATCAGGGTGATCCTCGACTTCGGCGCCGGCTTCATTGATTGGCGCGGCTGGTACGCCAACGGGGGCGCGTGATGGCCACGCTCACCGAGCTGATTGCCTGGCGGGACGCGCTGCACCAGGCGCGTTTCGCCGGGGTGCGGGCCGTCGAATATGACGGCCGCCGCACCGAGTTCCGCAGCGACGCCGAGATGCGCACGGCCCTGGCCGATCTCGACCGCCGCATCGAAACCGCCCAGGGCACCACCCGCATCCGGATGGTCCGGATCGCCTCGTCGAAGGGAGTCTGACCGATGAAAAACTATGTCCAGCCCGGCCACACCGTCACCGCCGTAGCTCCGACCGGCGGCATCCTCAGCGGCCAGGGCCTGCTGTTCGGCGCCCTGTTCGGCATCGCCTCCTTCAGCGCCGACGAGGGTGCGGAAGTCGAGATCGTCACCACCGGCGTCTTCGACCTGCCCAAGGCCCCGAACGCCGTGCTGGGGGCCGGAGCCCGGGTCGCCTGGGATACCAGCGCCGTCCAGGTGGTTGCCCCGGCCACCGGCATGGTACCGATCGGTGTGGCCCTGGCTGCCGCTGGCAATGGCGCGACCACTGTACGGGTCAGGCTCGACGGGGTGGCGACGCAGGTGGCTGCGTGAAGGGGGCGCTTGGTCACGATGTCATCGCAGAATCTGCGCCCACGTTTATAGCACTGAACTTGCTCGCTATTTGACTGGATCACGAGCGGAAACTGAGCGGTAGTCCGATGCAGACGGGTGGCGATCCTGCCACCCGGACTGCCAGGAGCCAAGCGATGGATATCCAGCTTTCCGCTTCCCAACGTGCCATCCTCGAGACCGCCGCCGGCCGCCCCAACGGGGCCATCTATCCCCTGCGCCCGAAGCTCAAGGGCATTGCCGCCGAGCGCTTGCTGACCGTCCTGTTCACCAACCATCTTGCGGTCCAGCCCGAGGGCGCCGAGGGGCCGCGTATCACCGAGACGGGCTTGCGGGCCATCGGCGCACCCGTGCCCGAACCGGCGCCAACGGTGGCGACCGAGCCCCCTGCCCCACCGGCAATGCCGGTCGTGGCCGAGCCCGCCCCGGTCGCACCCACGAAGCCCGAGACCAAGCAGGGCAAACTGGTCGACATGCTGCGCCGGCCCGAGGGCGCCACCACCGAGCAGTTGATGGTGGCCACCGGCTGGCAACGACACACCGTTCGGGGAGCGATCAGCGGCACCTTGAGGAAGAAGCTGGGGCTGACCATCGTCACCAGCCGGCCCGAGGGCGGCGGTACGATCTATCGGATCGCGGCGGATGGTTGATCGTGTTTCTGGGACGTCTCGCGAACACGATGCTTCGTTCCGTGTCGCATTGGTGTCGCACGGAAGCGCCGGGAAGGTGTGTAAGGCTTTGGAATCTTGTGGTTTCGCGTTGCGTTCCGTTGCAACACGGCTTTGAAACAACAAACGCCGCTAAGTCTTTGACTTAGCGGCGTTTTTCATGGTTGCGGGGGCCAGATTTGAACTGACGACCTTCAGGTTATGAGACAGGTTCCGGCCCGTATCTAGGACCTTGAAAGTTGACACTGTTCCGGTATACTCCCCTCAACGCCCTGTGATTCCGAAGCCTTTTGGCGAGACCCTCTGTAATGTGGCGCCATACGGCGACAAGGGAAGCCACGGAGCGTGTTGACATGGTGTTGACACGGGGAGGAGGGCTGCCGATGCCGGAACGATTGACCGATGCTGCAGTCCGTAAGCTCATGCCGCCGGCCAAGGGGCAGGCCATGAGTTGGGACAGCGAGGTGAAGGGCTTCGGACTGCGGGTAACTCCAGGGGGAGCGAAGGCGTTCCTGCTTGATTACCGGATCGAGGGGCGGCAGCGCCGGATCACCATCGGCTCCTATCCGGACTGGTCGGTGCAGGCGGCACGGGAAGCCGCCAAAGCCATGAAACGGGAGGTCGACCAGGGACGCGATCCGATGGGCGAGCGCCATGCCGAGCGTGCGGCGCCGACCATGGCCGAGCTGTGGGAGCGCTACCAGAGCGAGCATCTGCCGCGCAAGGCCGCCCGCTCGCAGGCCGACGAGCACATCATGTGGGACAAGATCATTCTGCCCCGCTTCGGCAAGGTGAAAGTGGCGTCCCTGACCCATGAAGACATCGACGCCCTGCACCGCGACGTCACCAATATCCGCGGCACGCCGGTGCGCGCCAACCGGACGGTCGAGGTTCTGCGCGCGGCGTTCAACCTGGCCATCCGCTGGAAGTGGCGGACGGACAATCCGGCCTCGGGGGTGCGGCGGAACGCCGAGGAGAAGCGCAACCGCTACCTGAACAAAACCGAGATCGCCGCGCTGGCGCAGGCGCTCAACGAGCATTCCGAGCAGGTCTCGGCCAATGCCATCAAGTTGCTGATGCTAACCGGCGCCCGGCGCGGCGAGGTGCTGGGCGCAACCTGGGATATGTTCGATCTTGAAAACGGGGTCTGGACCAAGCCGAGTGCCCACACCAAGCAGCGGCGGCTACACCGGGTGCCGCTGAGCGCCCCGGCTTTGCGGCTGCTCAAGGACATGAAGGCCGGCACCCGCGGCCCCTACGTCTTTCCGGGTGCGGACGGCAAGGCGCTCACCGACATCAAGCGGACCTGGGTCTCGGTCTGCCGCAAGGCCGGACTGGTCACCGGGGACGCCGAACCCAAGCCCAATGTCCGCATCCACGACTTGCGGCACTCCTTCGCCAGCATCCTGGTCTCGGCCGGAGCCTCGCTGCCGCTGATCGGCCAGATGCTCGGCCACACCCAGGTCCAGACCACCCAGCGCTACGCCCACCTGTTCGACGATCCGCTGCGCAAGGCCGCCGAAACCGTCGGCGCCTATATTCTGCCTCAGTTGGAAGGACAGGGGGCACGGGAGGCGACCGATGCTGGCCCCGTCTGACGGCCTGCCTCCGGAGGCAGCCCAGGCCGAGCCGATCGTCGACGCGTACCGCCGGTCCGCCGACCGGAAACTGGTGGCCGAACACAACGCCCTGCGCCGGCAACTCCGGGCGGAGGGACGCTGGCACTACGACCGGGACGATCCCGAGACGCTGTATCTCAGCTCGACCGATGGCTACGGCCACGACCTCCTCAAGCAGAGCGAGGACATCATCGCCCGGATCGACGCCGGCTTCCTCGACCGGTTGCGGCGGGGAGACCTGACGGCCTGGGCTCGCAACGGCTCGCCCCTGGCGCCGTTTTGCGAAATCCCCGCCTCGGCCTGGAAGGTGCTACCCCTGGGGGACATCGTCACCGGCACACTCAAGGTGCCGGGCGGCCCCGAGTTGTTCGACATCCGGATCGGCCCGAAGGTAACCCCGGCACCGCCCCCTCCCCCACAGCCGGTCCCACTGGCCGGCCCCCTGCCCCCGGAACCGACCACCGGGGCACCCGGCAAACCGTCGTCGATGCATCTGGTCGAGGCGGAATTCGAGCGCCGGTGCGCCGCCGGCACCCTGGCCCCCACCCTCAAGGAACAGGCCCGGTTGCTGGAGGACTGGTTCCGGCGGCAATATCCGGAGACGCAACCGGTGACGGCCAAGACCATCGAGAACCGCTTGCGCGACACGTTCCGCAGGGCAAAAGGCGGACAGGGATAGAAGACGGACGTCGTCAGAGTCGCGATATCCGGCGTTTGCGTATACACTGGCCCCGCGGGAAAGCCGGGGAACAGGACGAAATGCCGACGATAGTCCGCGAGGACGGCTACCGGTTCTATTTTTACAGCCATGAACCGAACGAGCCGGCTCATGTCCATGTGGATAAGGACGGCGGCAGCGCCAAGGTCTGGCTGTCTTCGGTGACCGTGGCCACCAACGTCGGATTGTCGCCAACCCAGCTTGGCGAGGTGGTGCGTCGGGTCCGCGTGCATCGCGAACGACTGATGGAGGCTTGGAATGGGTTTTTCGGCACCGAAGGTTGACGAACGGGTGATGACCGTCCGCATCGACGACGAACGCCTCACGGTCGATCTCATGGACGGCCGCACCATCGCCGTTCCCTTGGCCTGGTATCCTCGTCTGTTCAACGCCACTCCGGAGCAACGCGGCCACTGGAGACTGGCGGGCGGCGGCTTCGGCATCCACTGGCCGGATATCGACGAGGATTTAAGCACCGAGGGCCTGCTGCGCGGCGCCCGCGCTCCAGCCCACCAGTCGCTGCAACCATGAGCGGCACCCCCGCGGGCCGCCCGTCTCCTCACATCAAGCATTGACTGCAGCCAAGACCATCGAAAACCGGCTGCGCGACCCATTCCGTCGGGCAAAAGACGGACAGGGGTAGAAAAAACCGCTACGCCGCCACCGCCCGCACGGCCTCCGCCACCAGATCGGGATCGCGTTCGATCAGCATCAGCAGTACCCGCGTCGGGGTGTCCGGCCGTTTCCGTCCCTGCTCCCAATCCCGGACTGCGCCCACGCTGAACCCGAAGCGGGTGGCAAAATCTGCCTGGGTCAGGTCCAACATGCCGCGGATCGCGCGCACGTCGACGCCGCCGGGCGGATGCACCACCCGCAGCGCCGCAGGCGGAGCCTCCGACAGGTCGGGACCGGCGTCGGGATTCCCGGCGATCTGGCCTGCGATATCCTCGTCGGTCATCGCATCGAGCACCGCCCAATCCACCGCCGCAAAGGCGGCCTCGGCGGCCGCCGACACCTTCGTCTTGTCAGCCATGACGAGATGCCCCCACGGAAAGCTGGCGCGCAACGGCGAGATTGGAATCAAAGGACTCTTTCAGCCTTTTGTATAGAGAGTCATAAGTTTCGATATAGATAACCGGATTCTGCCCGGTCGATCCGAACCGCTTCCGCCATTCCCATCGATCATTGTCGAGGGCATCCAAGAAATGATCCCTCCCGACAACCAAAATCCCAACACTGACAACATAGGATGTCCCGAATTCAGCCCGGAACTCCGGCGTCACGCTTCGCGAGTCATTCAGCCAGAACCAGTCGACGATCTGATTATAGCCGTTATTGAAGCGCAAAGACCAATAGGACGTATCACGCCCGGACTTTCTTTTGAAGATGCTGTCCTTCTTCGCGTCCTCAAATTCGACGAACACATAGCGCGTCCCGCTCTCCCGGCTGGCGAGCAAATCGCATTCGAAACGGGCGCCGATCACGTAATTGGTCTTATACTGGTTGCCGATGCCGATCTGTGCGTCGAAAGCCCCCATCAGACAGCACAGGTTAGGCCACTTCCTGAACCTTGGCAATATATCGGCAGCCTCTTCCAGTTCAGCATCCGGGCTCTTCAGCAGCTCGCTGAACTGGCTTAACTCCTCCCTGGCCCAGTCAAAATCAAATTCGTGACGTATCAGCCTGGACATCAAGCGCCCGCCAGGACTTATTTACCGTCGTTTCTGGGAACGATGGTAACAAGCTCAATCCGCTTGTCGTCATCGCGATACGCGACGAAGTAACGGCCAGACTTGACAAAAAAAACGCCTGCCTGGCCACCGACCTCGAATTTCCGTCCGCCCTTGCCCGAAGCGATGCGCCGGAGCGTCCTCTTCAGCCGCAGACGATCATCGCCCGGCAACGTGTTCATCAGCCGGGTAGAGAAGTCGGTTTCCATCAGTTCCTTGGCGACCACAGCTCCAGCCCTTTCCCGAACCAGCTCGACCGACTGTCCAGCACCCGGAAGCTGTCGCCGCCGATGCCGGGCACCAGCGTTTGCGGATGCTTGACTGCGAACGGACATGGCACTCTCCAGCCCACGAGCACTTCATAAAGTGTCGCTCATTGCCGCCGCTGTTGCAAGGCGTCCGGCCATGCATCCCCGAAAAACCACCGTCACCCCCATAAACCGGCCGGCCCCGATATTATCGATCGGGCACAATTTCGAGGCGTCTTTATCGGGGTTTCGGCCATCGGCACCTTTCACGGCGTGACGGCGAATTGCGCCGGATTGCAAGGGGGGAGCCAATGGAACGATCCGTGTCAGCCACTGGCATTGAGGAACAGGGGACGGCGGCAACCACGCCGGGAATAAATCTCATCTACTGCTACCTTTCAGAGGAACAGTACGCCCATCAGCGCGGAGTCAGCATCCGCACCTGCCAACGTGACCGCGCCCTGCGTCAGGGTCCGCCCTACACCCTCATCGGGCGACAGGTCTATTACCGCATCGAAGCCGTCCGCGCCTGGATGCTGAGCCGGGAACGGGGCGCTGAACGCCAGCCGGAGGCGCCGCGGACCCGGAGGGGTCGATGACCACCGGCACCACCTTCGTCGCCACCCGTGAACCACCGCCATTGGCGTCAGTTGCCGAACACATTGAGTGCGTCGGAATTCTTGCCTTCTTTGATCATCCGGAACTCAACCATGAACTGCGCCGCAGCTTCTGGAAGAGGTGCCGCTTGTTCAAAAGCAACAAGGCGTTTGGCGCAGCCCTCGATATCGATATAAGGCTCAAGCGATTTGGGAGGCAACCTGAGCTGTATCCTCGCCAATCGATCCCCCTCCCCCCATGATCTTGTTTGCGAAGAGAACTTCGACAGAAACGAAAGCAAACCCTCATCTGTCTTTGTCACACGCTCACACCATGCCCGCACATCCACCGAGCTTCCCCATTCGCGCCACTCGGCAAGCAGTCGAGCAAGTCGGGGATAAGACAGTAGATCATCCGCCATAGTTCTTGCGCGCATATGTTTAAGCCAAGCGTCCTTTAACTCATCGACAGACGTTGAATCCATTAATACATCATCACCATGTTTGGCAACTTCGTCCATAAGCGTGCCAACAAGGTAGCCCTGAACGCCAACCCCTCGTCCGTGCTCAAACGCTCCCTTCAACGTCGGCAAACGGTTCGATTGATCTACACGCTTAAGCAAGTGATACACCACGCGAACCACGCGCGACTCATTACCAAAGTCCAGCGCTCCTTGTTCATCGTTTACAAGTATGAGATCATCTCCAATGTCGAGCAATACATTCACGACTGCTTCAATGCGTTCTCCAGGAATGTCGGTCTCAACATAGTCCATCAGACGCTCAAGTAGCGCCCGTGCCTTTGAAATACCATCAGGTCTCTTTTCTTTTGTTGCCTGAACCAGCGCGTCCCCAAAGGCATGGGGCGTCGCCGTTAACGCGATCAACGCCTCAATTTCACTGCGCCGGACAGCATCCGATGGCAGGCTGAGGCTAAAGTAGATTGGGAAACATTCTGGGCAGCAAACCAACAGCTCTTTACGCCATTTTGAAAACCAGTCCCAGCCATAGGTGATTTTTTTAAATCTTGGAAACAGGCGCTCCATCAGTGATAATGTGCTATTCTGCAAAGGTTCTGGTACGTCCTGAAGCCAGCGGTTTTGGAATGCCTTCTGAGCTTTATGACTTTCACCACTATAGGAATCCTGGCTATGGGCACCTGCAAACTGGGCCGGATTTGCTCTCATCACGTCATACAGACGGGGCAAAAATACCCGAATCGCCTCAATCGCAATAAAATCTACCGGATTTACCTCGCCGACGACCGACTGGTAAGTGACCGATAACGTGTTCGTGAACCGCACCACATCGCGCGGCACCTTGACAAGGGCATCAATACCATCGTGATAGACATTTGCCCATCGGGTTTGGTTGAATAATCCATCCGGCGTGCCGATCAAAACCTCATCGAGGCGCTTGAACAGCGCAGTTTGCAAGGAGACCCGATCCACCGGTGGCAGCTCGAAAGGAACCTGAATAATTTTCTCGAGATATCGCTCTCCCGGCAATCCAGTCTGTTTTTCGATGGCGTCGATTGCCACTTCGCGATCGAAAGCAAGCAAATACGTCACGTTTGGAAAATCGGCCAATGCTTTAATAACAGTGAATAGTTGGCGCGTCTCTTCTGGAACAAGGCGATCTATATCATCGATGACAATCAGAATGCGCTTATCGGCATCACGAAGAATCTTAACAATCTCATTCTTAAGCGCCGGAACATCCTTCGGCTTGCGTTTCAGCACCTGGGCCAACAGCCCTCCCACCGCCTTGCCGATGCCGTGGCCCGCACCGCTCAGGTCGGCCAACCCGCCAATTCCTTCACTAAATTTACCGATAAGATCGCCAAGCTTCCTGAATTTCTCACTTTTCTGTGGCAACACCGTTCCCAACTGACCGAGAAAGGCCCGCGCAAGATTTTCCTGTCCAGAGAACCACCATGGATTGAATGTGACGATGACGGGGCGTTCTGCCTCGGGTCTCTTCTCAAGAAAATACTGTATAAAACCAAGGACAGTTGACTTACCAGACCCCCACGGACCATAGAGCGCTAATACCAATCCGTCACGACCGGGATAAAGACAAATGCTATCCGCCAATCTCTTGGCAAAGGGCGCATGGCCAAACAGGTCGTCTTTCGGATCAGCACATGGGAGATCACTCGAAAGAGCGGTCATTGAAAATCCTTATATCAGGCAGGGCATTCCCTGGTTTCTAATATTTTGTATCATGATTTAACCCACAACACCACTGTTCTGATAAGTGTTAGCCAGCTGTGTCGGAAAAACCCGCATGACCCAGACCGCATCCATGCGCCCGCGCACCCACCGGCAAACCTTCGCCCTGATGTCGGGAGAGTCCTCGCTCGAGGAGAAAATCCGGTCCGAGGGTGGCCAGTTCACCGCCGGCATGGCCGTCCGCATCCCGGACGTCGATGTAACCCATGTCAACCGGCAGGTCGACGCCGCCACCCTCGACGCGATTGCCGCCATCAACCACCATCATGGTTACGCAGGCCCGGCCTTCGTCACCGGACTGATCCGCTGGAACTACCATCGCACGCCTGAGCGCCTCCGGGAAGCGGTGCTCCTCGCCGCCCGCCAGATTGCCGGCCAGGGCTCCGACAGCGCGCGCGTCAGGGCGGCCCAGCCCTTCGCCCTGCTGCTGGTCGCCGGGGAACTGGCCAAATCGTTCGCCGTGATCCCCGCCATCGCCGACATCAAGGCCATGGTCACCTGGGCGTGGCAACGGTTCGAATCCTCGTCCGACGCGGCAGTCCTCAATCCCGAAGACCAGCCAATCAACAACATCCGCTCGTATGTCGCCGAGCGCTGGGACGTCACCGTGCGCAGCACCGAGGCCACCACCGACAGCTTCGAGGGCAGCCGCAAGACCAACAATCGGGAAGCGGTGGGCTGGTACGATGCCAGCGCCGTCTACCTGCCAACCTACCGCATCCGCGAGGCCGCCGGCAATGTCATGAAGGAGCGGCAAATCATCCGCGCCCTCGACGATCGCGGCTACCTCGCCCGCCGCCAGGACGAGCGGCGCGCCGCGGTCCGCTGGGTGCCCAATGTCGGTCCGGTCAGTGCCTACGCCCTCAGTCGTCAGGCCTTCGGCCGCAGCACCCGTTGCATCGATCCCGACCTCTCGATCATTCCGGGAGGCCGGCCATGACAGCGCTTACCCCGCTCGACGCCGTGTTTGCGGCTATCGCCGCCCTCGGGACCACGTCCGTAGCGGCCGACGCGGAACCGGATGAGCGGACGATCGCCAGCGCCACCGCGGCTACCGTGGTGGCGCTGGTGACGCTTCAACCGGCAACCCGCCCTGTGCCGGGCTTCTTCCAGGTGTTCGAGGACCACGGGCTGGACGGCCTGATCGACGCCGACCAGGATGAGGCGGTGCGAATCTGGCTCGGGGGGAGATCAGATGCCAACGGTTGACCGAGGAAAATCCTGGCTCTGTGCCACTATAGCTTCGAGAGGGTGGGCGATGCGAGAAATCGATTTCGCGGCGACAGCCAACCTCTGCAAGGCAAACTGATGGCGGCGCTGGTGTTTGTGCAGGCTATTTACGGAACCCACGCGCTGCCGGCGACCGCTGGATCATCGATGCCGTCCGGCAGGTCAGTGAAAATGCGTTTGTCTGCTGGGCGCCGGTTCGGCTTCGACGGATGAGTCATCTCGTGGATGATGGCGTCCGCCGATGGGATGATGCCGACACGCTCCAACCCCCGCAGCATTCCCACGGTCGAGAGCAGGTGGAGATTCGGCGGCTTGTTGAAGACGCGGATACCAGTGTCCTCGAACAGGATGGCGACGGGTTCGCCGACACTGACGTACTTGCGCAGACCGTCATCCGACGACATGAAATCAACGATAGCGAGTTCACCAGCGTTCTTCTTGAGTTTCCGCCCCGAGAGCCGTTTTTCGCGCTCTTGCTCGCCGATCTCGGTGCTCTCGATCAGGAACGGCGGCTGGTTTTCGTCGATGAACGACTTCACGGCTTCGTCCTTGGGGTAAGACAAGTCGCTGATCAACTCGTCATAGACCGCATCGACGACGACAAGTCGCATGTCCAGTTCCAACAGCAGATCAAGCCGATCGGCCACCCAAAGACTGTTGAACGGTCCGGCGTCGGGAATAATGACGGTGCACCGCTTCACGACTGCCTCCACAGTCTGGCGAAGGTGACGGCTTGGTTCTCGATGTCGTGGGGCGGTGGCAAGGGCATCGGCAGATCGGCATCCCCGAGTGCGACGAGCAACTCGGCATAGTCGCGCATTCCGAGACGTCGTATGGCTTCGTTTCTGGCCATGCGCCCCCGTGAGAACGCCAACAGAGGATCGTCGGCGGTGGTGTCAGCGCCATCCATGGTCACCGCCTCCAGGTGCTCACGGACAATGGCCGTCATGGTCGTTCCATGGGCAGCAGCGTACGACTTGGTTCGCGCCACAAGATCGTCTGGCAGGTTGAACGTCGTGTTTCTCAGCATGCCTCACCTCCATCGTCCTTCACATATATATGTGAGAGATGGCTGGGGGCGTCAAGTTCGTCACCAAGCCTGACCAACATCCATCGCGAACAGAGCCGAAATCAACCGGCTATTAAGGATGGGTCTTGTTGGGCCCGGAGAACCGCGTCGTCACCGTCGTCGAAGGACAACTCGATCTCCAGTACGCCATCGTCGTTGAGTTCGGCCGATCCTGTACCGGTTATCTCGGTCCCTTCGTCGGAGCCAGACCATCTGAAGAAGATGATGGTCCTGGCGTATTCGAGGGTCAAGCCGGCGTTGAGGGCTCCGAAGGCGAATTCACCATGACCGTCTGCGCCGAAGGTAATGTAGGCGGGTTCGACGAGATCGAGATAATCCTGATCCCACTGATCGGCCTCGACAATCCGCCAACGGCCGATGAGACGGCAGTCTGCGGGGGCGTTCATGGTGATGCCACCAGCAACTTGGGCATCTCCCCGATGGGTTGCAACGGGTGATCCTGACGCCCCCGTTTTTCAAGATCGATGTCGAAGAATAGGTCTCCAGACGGCTGGTTCGTCCCGCGCATCATGCCCTCGGTCAAATCCTTCGGCCGGAATTGAACCATTCTGGCGCCACCATGGCCACAGGCTTTTCCCACGGCACCGCCGCCCGGTCCGCTGCCGCCCCCCCCGACTGGCCACATCCCTGCCACTCTGGCCACATGAAAACACGATGTGGCTAGTGTTTTTTCCAACGATATCAAGGCGAATTGCCACAACTGCCACACTTGCCACATCAGAAAGGGGAGAGTCAGCCCCCCATCTCTGATCGATGTGCGCATGCACAGAAAAGATCAAATGCCATCGATTTTGCGCCTGTGCACGAGAAAAAAGTTGGCCCGAATATCTTACCTCCATAGAGGTGGCCAGTGTGGCAAGTGTGGCTATTGACCCTGAAAGCATTGGGGAATTTACTAGCCACATCGATCCGCGCTGTGGCCAGTGTGGCAAGTCCGCCGCCACCGCCCAGCCCGAACCCGCCTTCTTCCAGGTATTCGAGGCCCACGGCCTGGACGGGCTCAATCCCGAGGACTGGAACGATGCGACGCGGCCCTGGGCCGGAGGATGACGGTTCTGAGGGGGAGGCCAAATCAGAAGCGGCTTCCGATTTTAACCCGACACCTTTGATCGACGCCCCACTGGTTGGCGATCGGCACCGAGGGCAGGAGACGATTCTTCATTTGCATGCCCGCGACACCTGGAGCGATCATGGCCATCACAGCGGGCGCTGCCGCCCCGGACCGCTCGGTCGGGACCAGATTACGGAATCCTGGTTCAGGCGCCCTCTTGTAATTTCGGAAGCCGCTTCCTAAATGGCAGGCCGGGCCTGGGAGATAGCGAGCCGGCTATGACGGACCGTAAAATAACAGAAGCCGCTTCCGAAAAGCCGCGCCGCGGGCGACCGCGGTCGTTGGGCTCGGCGTTCGAAGACATGATTAACAATAATGTGCTGGGTTACCGAAATTGCACCCGCCGACACGTTCATGACGAGGAAATGGCGCATATTGCCTTCGAGGCATTATCGGGGGCAAATCATCCCGGACTTGAATGGATCATTACGCGACGAACCGTGGCAGCGCAGCTTGGGCGCATCCACGTTGCGATGGGAGCCACTTCAATGCTTGACGCTGCCACGGTTGTTTTTGATGAAAAGCCAAAGGTTAAGGATATAATTATCAGGCTGAGAACTTGGAGACTTGGGAAGGACAAGGTGTCGTCAGATACATTACACAAGCAGTTAGCGAAGGCACTGAACACTTACATGCGGCAACACCCACACCTACAGTGGGAGGACGCATTGGAATGCCCTCGAAATGCTGCGCGAAGGGGTTAAGGAGCAGCTCTAGGGATGATTACCTTAGCAATATGTCGCTCAACAGAAATGGTTCCTTCCTAGCTTACAATCATTGAGAGCAAACCCAGCCCACGACCCCGTTAGCGACCGGACCAAAAAGTGACTTAAGCCCGCCATCCCTTAATATGCCTTAATATGGACACATGTACAGTTCTGCCGCTGTCCCTCCGCTTGCCTGGAGCGTCCTTATCGGAGATACTGAACCGAGATCAAGGAGCCAGACCCATGCGCGCGGTCGGAGTCGGTGAAGCCAGGACGCATCTGCCCGACCTGCTGAAGGCGGTCGAGCACGGGGTGCCGTCATCACCCGTCGCGGCGCCCCGATCGCCCGCATCACGCCCCTGGAGACCGCCGCCGTCACCGACCCCGGCGCGGTGATCGCCCGCATTCAGTCTGCGCGTGCCGGCCGGCCTACAGTTTCGCGCGCGGACCTGCTCTCGGCCCGCGACCAGGGCCGGAAACTTTGATAGCGATGGTCCGGTGCAGACCGTGGCCCGTGAGATAGTGGGCTGTGATTTTGGGACCTCGCAAAGGCGCTTTCGCACCAAAGGCTCCGCAATGGTTGCTGATTTGGGCTTGACGATCCGCAACCATTGCCGCACAGTCTGCTTACGAGGGAAACGCGCCGATGACCACGGTGAAGCGCTTCAAGACCTGCAAAATCTCGGTCTATACCGACCATGGAGCGCCCCACTTCCACATTCGCGGCACTGACATCAACGCGGTGATCGACATCGAAACCATGACCCTCCGAGCGGGCAACGCGTTCAAGGCTCACGAAGCCCTCGACTGGGCGCGGAACAACCGGAACCTGCTGCTGGCGGAATGGACCCGGCTCAACACGAAAGGATGATTGGCATGATCAAGACGCCTTATCCACCGATCGTCGCTGTGAAACCCGGTCCCGGCTGCACCCTCACCGTCACCTGGAAGGATGGAACCGTACACGGGATCGATCTTGGCGGCTGGCTTGCCGAGCACCCGCCCCTCGGCCCGCTGCTCGCCGACGATGCCTTATTCGCCACGGTGCAGGTCGGTGAATGGGGCGGCGACCTGCACTGGACCGATGATCTGGAAATCCCCGATGACGTTCTCTGGTCACTCGGCCTGGAGCAAGACGCCGCCCGCTTCCGCGAGTGGCGCAAGTCCCGCGGACTGACCCAGGAGCAGGCCGCAGCGGAACTCGGCATCAGTACCCGCATGGTGACCTACTACGAAGCCGGCAGCCACCCGATCCCGAAAACCGTCACCCTGGCCCGCTTCGGCTTCGATGCCTTGCGGCAGATGGCCGCGTAAATGTGTCGCCTCATGATTATAATGCTACTTTTTCGTGTGTATTTGTAGCCAATATGAAGCATCTGGGAGATTAATCAACGTCCATGCCCCGCCTGAAAAATTGGTTCCTTTCTGGCCAGGATCAAATGAGGGGAAGCCAACCTCGGCATATCGTTCGTCTGACATCAAAAATATGCGTGTTCACGTGTACGCCTGAACACCCAACACGCTGAAAACACAGGAAAAGTGCCTGAATAGTGCCTGTTCACCCGCACGGTGCCTATTCCGAGAAATAAATAATTTCAATGTGTTGGCTCGATGCCTATTCACCGACCGTTCATGCCTATTCACCTGCCTTATCAGCCAAGCCCTTGATAGAACGGCAATATCTCGAATGGTGCCGGGGTGAATAGGCATCGGGTGCATATTCACCCCGGCCGCGTGACCCGCCGCGAGCGAAGCCGGCTTGCGGGTACCGAGTTCGCACAACAGATGGAGGGCACGAAGCTGGCGGTCAGGCGATGGCAATCTTGAAGATGACCTCGTCAAGCTTCAGATCATCCGGCACCACAAGGGAATCGCGGCTACGTCTGACCCCATAATCCCGCTCCAGCACCCGCCAGATTGTTTCGTCCATCTGGACGGCAACGCCGGTGGACATCCAGAAGTCTTCAGGCCGGATCAGCCGTAGCGCGACTCTCATGGAGATCGGCGCCGTTTTCTCCAAGCCGATGTCCATCAGCCAGGCCTCATCGCCGCGGATCATGTCGCGCACCATCATGCCGGCCCGCACATGCCGGCCCATGACCTCGAACACGGAGAACCGGGCGTGTCCCATGGACTCCAGGAGCGTGCGCTCGTCATCCTCCATCTCGGTCTGCCGGCTTTGGGCGTAGCGGGTTATCCGGGGGACGCCGTCTTCCGTAGCGCCGAACAGCGCAATATCCAGCGCGGGAGCCAGGTCGCCGAAATCGGCGTCGACAAGTTCGGCCGGGTCGCGGATCAGTCCCAGGCGCAGGGCGATGTCAGCTACCGGTCCGTCCAGCAGTTCCTTGGCCGCCGCCGTCTGGTGGTCGGTGGACAGGCGCCGGAACCAGCGGTAGCGTTCAAGAATGTCCTCCCGGTCAGGTTCGCCAGCCCGCGGCGGGGTGTGGTAGGCCGGAACGTAGGGGATGATGCCCTTCCGGGCCGCCGCCTCCTGGACATCGAGGGACAGTTGGCGCGCGTCGACCATCAGGCCATTCCACTCGACCATTCAAACCATCCCGGTCTTTTCCAGCAGGCTGGGCAGCATCCAGCGATGATCGAAGGAGCGGATGCCGAGGGCCTCCCGCACCTCCTTGGCCTTGTTGCCGCCGGTACTGGCCGCGATGCCGAAGCCCGCGCACAAGTCCTGCATCGTCATATGCGGGGGACTGGACTTGTCGCTCAGGAAGTTGACCTGTCCGAGGGCATAGAGCACCGCACAGGCCCAGGTCTCGGGACGTCCCGATCGCAACGGGCTGGGCCGCTTCCGGCACAGGGCGGCGATAGCGAGCCGGGCCAGTTCCGCGTATTCGTCATTGAGGTGCTGGCGGCAGAATTCGTCGGTCAGGTCGGTCAGACGGCTATAGACCGGCTCCGAACCCTTGGGCACCGTGATTGACCGGCTGCTGCTCCCGCCTCTTGACATGTTCCGCTCCCTGTCGGCCTTGCTGGCATAGCATCAGCCATCGCTTTGCGCCAGTTTCTCTGCTGCGGGCACCAACCCGTCAAGCAGCCGGCGGCGCCGCTGCTGGAGAAAGAAGCGCAGCATCTCGGCGGTGGCGTCCGGCCCCCGCGGATCCGTGTAGGAACCGCTTGGACTGCCGCCGGCCCAGGCGTGCCCGGCCCCGTGGATCGTCCACTGCTCGCACACCACATCTCCGGAGCCGGTAGCATGAATAGTCCGGCTGTAGGCGTGGCCGCCAGGGACCTGGCCGTGCTGCACCGTCGCTTGCAGGTCCATGGCCGCGGCGGTCGCCTGGGCGATGACGTCATCGCCGTTGCCGGGATGAACGGTGGTGTCCTGATCGCCGTGAAACACGATCATGGGGACGATGCGCGCACCGTCGCCGCGGCTTCGGGCGTCCGGGGTCTTGCTGCCCTGAAGCATGGCGGTCAAGGCCGACAAAGGGTCACGGGCGGCGCCGTAGGCCAACCCTGAATGAACCCCGGCGGCGGCATACAGATCGTCATAGGTTGCGGCCATCACCGCAGCCGCCGCGCCACCGGCCGACAGTCCGGCGATGTAGATGCGCTCCGGGTCCACCGGGTGGTCGCGCAGAATCTGGCGGGTGATGCCGGCGATCAGGGCGGGCTCGCCGCGGTCGCGCTGCTGGTGGTTGGGGTCGAACCAGTTCCAGCACTACCGGTCGCCACAGCCGACCACGCCCGCAGCCATAAACCTGTTTCGCCTCAGGCCGGTCAAGCAGGGCGCGCTCCTCGCAGCCCTCGGCCCACAGCCGGTCGGCCAACTCCTCACCGCCAACCTTGAAGGTGTTCGCGGTCAGATTGCGCAACCTGACCAGCACCGGCACCGCCAGTCCCAGTCGCGGCGCTCCCAACTCCTGCGCCCAGCGCCGGAACCATTCTGTCAGCAGCGTGCTCTTGCCGCCGCCCGGTTCACCCAGGATCAACCACAGGCGCCCGCCGCCGGTTCCGACCGAGACCGCGTCGCGCAGGTCCGCCAGGACCCGCGCCTCGGGATGGCGGACATACTCCACCGCCTGCTGCCCCAGGCCCTCCCGCCAGATCAGGGCCTGGAAATCCGGCGCGGACGGTTCCTGCCCCGGAGGCGGGCGGGACTTCAGCCGCCGTTCGCCCAGGGTCAAGGGAAAATAGAAGCTCATCCCCACCCCAGGTATTTGGCCAGCGCGCCCACCGCAGTCGCCGCTATGCCCGCTGCCGGGGCCAGTTTGTCGCCGGCATCGGCGATCTTGCCGAGCGGCTCCAGCACCCCCTGAATCGTGGTCAACCGCTGTTTCAGGTCCGGCTTGGCCGCCTCGAGGCTGGCCGGCGCCGCCGTTTTCAACGTCTGCACCGCGACCACGAGCAGGGCCAGCACCGTGCCGACGTCAACGCCCTCGCTCCGCGTCGCCCCGTGACCGACGGCGTGGGCTCCGACGACACCGGACACGGTGCTGGCGATAACAACCGTCGAGTGGTCGCCGACGTTGACGCCGCCGGCCGGCTTATCCACCACCGGCTCCGCCATCTGCATACCGCCGCCCCACAGCAACGTGGCTCGCCGAGCCTGGCTAAGGCGCTCGACCTCGGACACGATCTCCGCCGACGACAGGCCCACAGAATCTCGCCCAGGCCGTTGACCTGTTCCGCGGAAAGCTTGCGCTCTGCAGCACGTCTGGCGCTCACGGTCAGCGCCCGCAACAAGTCACTGTCGGTTTCCGGCATGGCGTTGTCCTCTCGTCGGCGTCAAACGGGTCGACGCCATCAGTATGCTCAAAAAACACCTACGTGTTCAAGGCCACAGCCGTCGCGCGACAGGGCAATCGGGTGAACGAGAGGGGTGACACGGGCGGAAAGTTCTGAATCTATCGGCATCCTGTGGTTTGACGGGGAGGGAACGATGGATTCGGCGGGCGCATTTGGCGAAGCTGTTGTTTTTATG
>JADFXL010000190.1 GCA_015233585.1 Alphaproteobacteria bacterium
CGCGCTCGTAGGCGTCACGGGCTTTTTCCAGCCGCCCCAGGCGCTGAAGCGCCGTTGCCTGTCCGAACAACGCCGGCACGTTGCCTGGATCGCTGGCGAGCACATCCTCATATAATCTCAACCCGGCACGTGTGGCCCTGGTGGATGCCAACGGACGGGTCAGCGCCGTCAATGCCGTTTGGCGCGTGGTTGCGGCGGGGGATGACTTTTTCGCCCAGACCTTCCAGCGGGGTATCAGCTATCTGGGGTTGTGCGATTCCACGCGTGGCCTCAATGCGCGGGCCGCGGGGACGATTGCCAACGGTCTGAGGTCGGTGCTTGACGGTTCCCACTCAAGCTTCGAAACCCAGTACGTCTGGTATTTCGGACAGGAATGCCGGGGCTTCAAGTGTCTGATTTCATCGCTGGGGGCCGACAGCTCGGCTGCGTCACGTGGCGCCATGGTGATGCATGTGGAGATTGCCACGCCCATCGTAGATCGTCCCGATCTTGTCGGGGACGGAGACGGAGACGGGGACGAGGATGGGGACGGCGCAGGCTTGGCGGCTTCGGTCGAGAGGCTGGGGCCACCGGATGTCCTGCGCGACATAGGCATGGTGGCGGATATCGTTCCGGCCCTGGTCTTCCATGTTGACGCCGATCTGATTTTGCGGGCCGCCAACCGCCATTTCGAATCGTGGTTCGGCGTCGCTGCGGCCGATGTCATTGGCATGAATGTGGCGGACGTTACCGGCCAGATGCTGTTCCGCCGCATTCAGTCTCATGTCTACACCGCTTTGTCTGGCCGTCGGGTCTCCTTCGAGGATGTGTTCGAGGATCAGCCCGGTTCACGCCGCTGGTTCAGCGCTACCTTTATTCCCGATGTGACCAAGGAAGGCCGGGTTCGAGGTTTCAGCGGCCTCGCCTTCGATATTACCCGCCATAAAGACCTGGAAAAATCGCTTGACGACGCCAAACTGGCCAGCGATCACGCCATGCGGGTGCAGACGGAGTTGCTCGGGCACGTCGGTGGCGAGTTGCGCGCGCCGCTGACGGCCATTGTCGGCTTTTCCGAGACCCTGGCCAGCGAACTGTTCGGCCCTCTGGGAGAGCAGTATCGGGAATACGCCAAGGACATTCGTGACACCGCGTGCGGCCTTTCGGATATGGTTGGCGATCTCGTCGATCTCGCCAAGGTTCAGTCCGGCCAGTTGCAACTCGACGAGGAGCGCGTGAATCTGGGGGTGTTGCTGAAGTCCGCGATTGGATGGGCGCAACAGGAGAGCCGGGAATCCGGCGTCAAGATGGTAGCAAAGCTGCCCCGCCATGTACCGGGGCTGTTTGCCGACGAGCGGTTGCTGCGCCGGATCGTGGTAAACCTCATCGCCAGCGCCGTGCGGCTGGCTTCCGATGGCGCCACGGTCACTTTATCCACACGTAGCGAAACGGACGGTAGCCTGGCTCTGCTGGTTACGAATGAAGAGGCCGTTATCCGGCAAGCCGACCTCGACCGGATGGCGGAACCCTTCGCCAGACTGGAAGCGCCGCGTTCTGTCTCAACCATGGCCGGCGGGCTAACCTTGCCGCTGACCCGCCACTTCATCGAATTGCACGGCGGCGCCTTGTCGTTGCTTGAAGGTGGCCAGCACGGGGGCAAGGGCGTCACCCTTGCCGTCCGGTTTCCCCGGGCTCGTGTTGTCGGTTGACAGGATTTGCGGTTTTCAAAAAACAAAAATGTCCGTGGGTGTAAATCAACCAGAAGATAAAGATGCGAGGGGCTAGGCCCCTCGCGCTCCCTGTCAATATGATAAATGGGGAGCACGAGGGCCTCAGGCTCTCGTTCTTTCCTCTTCCAGAGCATATATTCATTTGGTATCAGGGGTACCTGGGCGGTTGCCTTTTATGATAAGAATAGGGTTCAGGTCGACAAGCCCCGCGTACCATCCCTGATCAGAGACCTACCGCCATGACCCACCCATCCGCCCTTGCCGTTCATGTCGAAGCCCTGTCGGGCAGCCGGGTGCTGTGCGTGGGCGATCTCATGCTGGACCGCTTTGTCTATGGTGAAGTGGAACGCATCTCGCCCGAAGCGCCAATCCCAGTAATACGTATCACCCGTGAAACCAGCATGTTGGGCGGCGCGGGAAATGTGGTGCGGAATCTGGTCGCGTTGGGAACCCGTCCGTTGTTTCTGTCGGCGCGTGGGGAGGATATTGCCGGGGACGAAGTGGCAAGGTTGATCGCCCAGGATACCGGGTTGACGGCACGTTTGGTGATTGAGCCGGAACGCCAGACCACCGTCAAGACCCGCTATGTGGCCGGAGGCCAGCAGTTGTTGCGGGCCGACAAGGAAACTCTGGCCCCGCTGTCGGTTTCGGGGCAAAGGGAGCTGGTGGCGGCGGCGGACGAGCATCTGACAGAAGCCGCCGTCATGGTATTGTCGGACTATGGCAAGGGCGTGCTGGCGACGGAAACCACCCAGGCGCTGATCCGCCTGGCCCGAAGCCACGGACGGCCGGTGATCGTCGATCCCAAGGGCCGCGACTACACCCCCTATCGTGGAGCTGCCGTACTCACCCCAAATCGCCGGGAACTGGCCGAGGCTACGGGAATGCCGGTGGGTAATGATGAGCAGGTGGTGGCGGGGGCGCGGCATCTGATGGATACCTGCGGGGTGAGTGCGGTACTGGTGACCCGCAGCCAGGACGGCATGACGCTGGTGACCGGCTCCGACTCCGACTCCGTCCATCACCTGCCCGCTGAGGCCCGTGAGGTCTTTGATGTCTCGGGAGCTGGCGACACGGTGGTGGCGACGCTGGCGGCCGCGCTGGCGGCCGGGGTATCGTTGCTGGATGCGGCCCAACTGGCCAATGCGGCGGCGGGCGTGGTGGTGGGCAAGGTTGGCACCGCTGTCATCTATCCGGCGGAATTGGTGACGGCTTGGCACCACCGGGAATTGGCCACGACCGAATCGAAGGTACTACCCCTGGAGGCTGCGGTTGAGCGGGTTGGGCTTTGGCAGCGGCGCGGTTTGCGTGTCGGCTTTACCAACGGCTGTTTCGATCTGCTTCACCCCGGTCATATTTCCTTGCTGTCCCAGGCCCGCGCGAGTTGCGACCGGTTGATTGTCGGTCTCAACAGCGACGCTTCGGTTTCCCGTCTCAAGGGACCGCAGCGGCCGGTACAGTCTGAGTCGGCGCGCGCCGTGGTGCTGACTTCGTTGGCAACGGTTGATCTGGTTGTTATTTTCGGCGAGGAAACCCCGCTGCGTCTGATTGAGGCCTTGCGCCCGGATTTGCTGGTGAAAGGCGCAGATTATTCGCTGGATAAGGTTGTGGGAGCCGATCTGGTTATGGGCTATGGCGGCCGCGTTCTCCTTGCTGATCTGAAAGCAGGCTTCAGTACTACCGCCACTATTGCCCGTCTTGGGGGTGCCCGTTTGTAGAGTGTCGGCTTGTACTCAGGGATCTCGCTTGGTAGACGGTTGGCTGCGCAGTCTTTTACTAAACCAAAACGGGTATTAGTTATAAAAGCGAGCAATCGCAGCCGACTGTCAACCCCAGCACCGATGGCGGCACGTACCCAAATTCGTCTTTCCCAACAATAGCCGAAAGTCTAGGGTTCCGATTCTAACGCTTTCATTTGTAAGCCAGAATGGTATTTATACTCAATCGTAGCACGAATATCCTGTATTTATACTTATTTGGAGCGCGGATACACGATGCGAATCTGTAATTTACCACAAGATATGGGGGGTTGCTCTCCTTTTTGTAAAATATTACATACATTTCAACCATTCCGTCAAGATTAATGACCCGAACCTCGACGAAAACCCTATGGAGATTCCCGTAGTCTTGACATACAATGGTACGCTAATTGATAACACAGATGGGAATGGATCGAACTTGAGCGCAAATACACCAGACCCGGTCGATGTCCATGTCGGCCGCAGATTGCGGCTTCGCCGCGAGATTTTGCGGTTAAGCCAGGAGCAGGTCGCAAACGCGATCGGCGTGACGTTTCAACAAATTCAAAAATATGAACAAGGCCGCAATCGAATAAGCTCTAGCCGTCTGTTCGATATCAGCAATGTTCTGGGCGTCCCCGTGACTTATCTTTTCCAGGATCTAGTGGCAACAGAAACCACGGCCCGCGAACGCAAGGCTGCCAGCGTAGGTGGTATGGCCGAGGCCATAATTGCTGACTTCGATGCCGGAGAGGCTATCGACCGTACCGAGACTCTGGAACTCGTCCGCTCGTTCTGGCGAATTCCGAATCCCAGGGCACGGCAGGAGCTTCTGGGACTTGTCAAGCTCCTTGTCGACAAATAGTCGAATAATCCGCGCCCGTTTCGTGTCCAAAACCGGGTGAGGTGCATTGGAAGATGTACCTCACCCGATGGACCTGTGTTATGTTCGCTCCCGGTTGGATAAGCGCCGTGCGGGCGCGGAGTGATGTGGGTTGATCATGAATTCTCACGATGACGGGCGCTGGCACGGAACTACGATCCTTTGCGTACGTAAGGGCGGGCAGGTCGTGATCGCTGGCGATGGCCAGGTGACTCTGGGCAACACGGTCATGAAGGCCAACGCACGCAAGGTGCGGCGCCTGGGCGGCGGGGAGATCATTACCGGATTCGCCGGCGCCACCGCTGACGCCTTCACCTTGTTCGAACGACTCGAAGGTAAACTGGAAAAACACACGGGCCAGCTTACCCGTGCCTGCGTCGAGATGGCCAGAGACTGGCGCACCGACCGCTATCTGCGTCGGTTGGAGGCCGTGATGGCCGTGGCTGACAAGGACGTATCCCTGGTGCTTTCGGGAACCGGTGATGTGCTGGAACCTGAAGACGGCCTGATCGGCATCGGTTCTGGCGGAACTTTCGCACTGGCGGCTGCGCGCGCGCTCATCGACGTGGAAGAACTGGACGCCATGACGATTGCTCGCAAAGCCATGCGCATCGCCGCTGGTATCTGCATTTACACCAACGAGAACGTGACCTTCGAATGTCTATGAACACCTTCACCCCACGCGAAATCGTTTCGGAACTGGATCGTTTCATCATCGGTCAGGAAGACGCCAAGCGTGCCGTCGCCATCGCTTTGCGCAACCGGTGGCGGCGTCAGCAGCTTTCCGATGATCTGCGCGAGGAAGTGCAGCCGAAAAATATCCTGATGATCGGCCCCACCGGCGTTGGCAAGACCGAGATCGCCCGGCGGCTGGCGCGATTGGCTCAGGCCCCGTTCATCAAGGTGGAGGCGACCAAGTTTACCGAGGTCGGCTACGTCGGCCGGGATGTGGAAAGCAT
>JADFXL010000191.1:0-3369 GCA_015233585.1 Alphaproteobacteria bacterium
TCGAGGAAGTTTCAGGCGGCAAGTTGAGCGATGGCAGCCTCCAAGTCGCGGTGGTAACTGGGAAAGTCGGCTTTACGGAAGCGGACGGCGGAACCCATGGCTTTGGCGCCGCGTGGCGTGAGCCGATAGAGGCGGCTGTTCTTTACTTTGGTAATAAGGCCGTGACCTCGCAACTTGCCGATGAGACGGGATGTCCGGTGAGTTCGCCGTTTGGCTTCCGCAGCATCGGCGGCTGCGGCAGGGTGGAGTTTTCCCTGGAGGTCCCGGTTGCGGAACCCGTTGATGGTGAAGTCCCCGGACAGGACTGCGGCGAACAGGGCGACGGTGGCTATCGCGACGGGATTGAAGGCCCCGACGCGGGCACCAGTCCCCGCTGTCGCCGGCTGGCAGAGGGTGTCGAGTTCGGCGACGGCCTCGCCAGTCAGCGGCACCCGGGCCAGGGTCTCCAGGAGACGACCGTTGGCGGCATGGGCCACCTCGGCGTAGCGCCAGAAATTGGCGACGCCCTTCCTTGCCGAGCAACGCCGCCAGGGCCTCCTGAAAATCGCCGGTCGAAATGCCGCGCAGATAAAGTGCCGGCAGAAGCGCGTCCAGGCTCTTGGTCCGCCGCGCCCACAAGGGCAGGATCGCCGACGTGAAGCGGATGCGATCCGCTTCGCTGGCCCCCCGGTCGTGGATTTTCACCCGCGACACCGCTACCGGCCCGATCCCGGTCTGGATCTCCCGCTCCGGGCCGTGTCCGTGGCGAACCAACCGCTCGCGACCATCGGCGAGCGCCATCCCTTTCATCGCTGCCAGAAATGCCTCGGCTTCCAGTTCCACCGCCTGTGCCAGCAGACGCCGCGCCCCGCTGCGCAGGATTTCGGTCAAGGGATCGTCCATCTCTTCGGGCTGACGCAGGCGGGCAACGGTGCTATCTGCCATCATGGCGTATCGCTCCTTTCAGGAGGTTCTGGCAGGCTGGTTACCCGCCTCGATACGCCGCCCTCTTCAGTCCGTCATCACCTAATTTCCCGCATAACTCCCTTTAGATCTGCACGAACGAAGGTGGGGGGCCTCTTTTTTCCGGTCGCGGAAAGCCCCCTTTGAGGGGGCTGCGACCGTAAAGCCTCCGGCTCTGCCGGAAAATACTTACTTCAGGTGTGGCTCTTGCGTGCCTTCTCGATCAGATCTTTTAACATGGCGGTAGAAGCCATGCCTGGAATGATCGTGTCGCCGATGATGAAAACTGGCGTGCCGTTTAGATCAAGGGACTGCGCTTGTGTGTGGTTGCGTTCAAGAATCGCGTCAACGGAAGGGCTAGCCATATCGGCGGTCATGCGTTTGGCATCCATGCCGATTTGTTTGGCAATATTGTTCAGTGCCCCCTCGTCGAAGGTTCCATGATAAGCCATGGCGGCCTTATGAAATTCCGCATATTTACCCTGCTTGTTCGCGGCCAGAGCCGCACGGGCGGCGGTGACGGAATCTGGAGCCAGGATCGGATATTCCTTCATCACGAAACGCACATTGCTATCATCGCCCAATATTTTAATCACGTTGGGAAACGACGCCTTGCAGTAACCACAACGGTAATCGAAAAATTCAACCACCGTCACGTCACCCTTGGGATTGCCCATCACGGGAGCCTCTGGATCCCGTTCCAGATCTGCGCGGATCTTGCCAAGTGTCGCGTGCGCCTGGTTTTTTGCTTCTTCTTCCTGCTGGGTGCGCAGGGCTTCGGCGGCTTCCATGATGACTTCGGGATGCTTTACCAGATAGGCGTGGACGACCTTTTCGATGTTCTCAACCTGTTTAGGGGTAAAGGCCTCCCCATCGGACGGCTGGGCAACGGCCGGTAATCCGGCGAGAAGACATGCAACAAAGGCTGCAAACAAGACACTACGCATAAAATTTGGACCTTTCCGGTTGGCGCTGATTTGAAGCGTGCGGCTGGTGGCATTTTGCGCAACTTTACTCAGGATCACAAGTCCTGGTGATGGCCGACCAGCGATTCTAATTTTGGAACGGGATGTGAGCATCGGCAGCATGATCCCAGATCCGGTAGTTCAGGCAGAAAAAGCAAGGCATGGCAACCTGTTGCAGAGCTTTTCCGCTCACCCGCAGGGTGACTTTCAAATCAAATAGAAAGGAGGTCCGGAGCTTTGCTCCGGGCGGGGTTCTGGGCGGCAGCCCCCGAGAGCAACTGCCGGATCTAGGATGATTTTGCTGTCGTTACCGAGGCCGTTGGCCACCTCCAGAACAACCACCAGTCGCTTATGGTTTCCCGACAGCGGCCCGACAGCGGCCCGACAGCGGATCGAGTGCTTCTGGCAAAAGTTCGGCTTGAATAGTGCGCCAGTAGGCTGATAAAGTCTCGATCAGTGACATTGTTCGTAGTCGTTTCCGGTTGTTGCGTCTGGATTAACGTCAGCTTACCGGAAACCGGCTGCGGGCGCCACAAGCCGACGCTCACTTCCACGCGCCGCCGCAATAATTCCGTTCAGATACCGAATTTTGCATGAGCCTCACAATATAATATTTGCCATGATCCATGACACGAGCCTTGATACATTATGCTGCACTGCCGATCCGGATGGTTGAGGGAATACCACAGGTACTCCTGATAACCTCCCGGGAGACTAGGCGCTGGATTTTGCCAAAGGGCCGCCCGAAAGCAAAAATGCCCGCACGCAACGTCGCCGCTCAAGAGGCGTATGAGGAGGCCGGGGTCGCTGGTCATGTTTCGGTCAAACCCATCGGCGAATTTCCTTCAATCAAACGGTTGCGTTCGGGTCAAGTCGTTCCAATCCGGGTTCGCGTCTACTTGCTGGATGTGAAAACCGAGCTTGAAGAATGGCCAGAAAAGACCGAACGGGAACGGCACTGGGTTCCCGCACGCGAGGCGCCATTGGTGATATCGGAGCCGGGGCTTGCTGATTTTCTGGCCCATTTTGCTTCATTGTGGGTGTAATGAACCGCACTCGTCCGACGAAGCCGGTCGTTCCATCGTCATCGCGTTTTTCAAAAAGCACAAACCATCCTTGGAATCTTTTCCTGTAATCTTGTAAAGATGAAAGAGCCCTACCATGAATTTGCCAAGCGCCCAGATGCTTGAGAGTTATTGGTCAGCTCCCGAAGTAACGGTAAATATCCTCGCATTCATGAATATTTTTGGCGCCTTGCTGCTCGGCCTGGTGGTCGGTTACGAGCGCACATACCACGGTCGCGCTGCGGGGATGCGCACCTATGGTCTGGTGTGTATGGCCTCGGCCGCCCTGGTGGTGCTGGCGGGGTATCCTGGATACTGGTACGCTGGCAATGCCCTTGGAGTGTCCCCTGTCGATCCCACCCGGATCATCCAGGGCATCGTAACGGGCATCGGGTTCC
>JADFXL010000191.1:3389-5241 GCA_015233585.1 Alphaproteobacteria bacterium
GGGTCATCAGGAAAGAAGGATTCACCATCAGCGGGTTGCCCACGGCAGCTTCCATCTGGTCGGCATCGGCCATCGGAATTCTGGTCGGCATCGGTTTTTACGCCGCAAGCATCCTGCTGACGCTCCTTTCCGCCGCCTGTATGCTGTGGGGAGCCAAACTGGAAAGATGGCTTCCCAACCATCCAGGCCTGGCCGTAACGATCACCTTTCGACAAGGTTTTATCCCGGAAGAGGCCGTGCTGCGTCGCGTCGCCAAGCAACGCGGTTACGATATCGCCGTGGGTTCCATAACGATCAGCTTTGCACATGGCAAGCAGGAGTGGCAATTTACTGCCGTCAGGCTGGATAATCACCATAGCGAACCGTTGTCGGAAATCGCCCGGGAACTGACGGTCTTCGACGGCATGGAAAGTTTCCGCATTTTACCTGCGCGGCATTGATGCGGTTCCGGGGGCTCCGTATGGAGGATTTGAAAATTACCCCGAAATAACCCAGAATTGCCTCGTATTGTTAACTGATTTCCTGGCAGGAGCCGCTCATGCACGTCCAGATCGTTGATGGCAACGATACGAACCTGGTGCTGTTGGAACAGATCATCCGACGGGTATCGACCGAACCGACGATCGAAGGATTCACCAATCCGAATGCCGCTCTGGAGACCTGCCGTCGGACTCTGCCCGACCTGATCCTGATCGATTCCGGGATATCCGGGATCGACGTTCACGAATTCGTGACCCATGTGCGAGACATCTCGGGAGCGGAGGAGCTTTTGATCGTCATGGTGACAGAGGCACACGAAGGATCGGTGCGTCACCGTGCCCTGGAAAACGGTGTGACTGATTTTCTCTTCAGGCCGATCGACCCAAGCGAGGTGCAGGCGCGCCTGACCAACCTGTTGGAGTTGCATCGCAGCCGCCAGACGCTCAAGGGACAAGGCCAATGGCTGGCCGAGGAAGTGCTCAATGCCACCAGGGCCATTACAGAGCAGGAACAGGATTTGATCCTCCGCCTGTCCAAGGCCGCCGAATTTCGGAACCCGGATACTGGCGGACACATCCTTCGCATGGCGCACTATTCCTACCTGATCGCCGTGAAGATGGGGCTGCCCCGGGATTACTGTGACCTGATCCTGGAGGTGGCGCCGATGCATGACATCGGCAAATTAGGTATCCCGGACGGAATTCTGTTGAAGCCGGGACGCCTGGATAAGGATGAATACGAAATCATGAAACGTCATGCTCAGATCGGTCACTCGATTCTGGCTGGCAGCTCGTCCCCGCTTATTCGGCTTGGCGCGGAAATCACCCTGACCCATCATGAGAAGTTCGACGGCTCCGGCTACCCCAAGGGGTTGCCTGCTGAATCAATTCCCCTGAGCGGACGCATCGTCGCGGTCGCCGATGTCTTTGACGCCCTGACCAGCGAGCGCCCCTATAAGAAGGCGTGGAGCCTGGATCGGGCGTGCGAATTTCTGCTCAATGAACGGGGCAGGCACTTTGATCCAGTGTGCGTCGACATGCTGGTCGGTGGATGGGACGAGGTTCTGGTCATTCACTCCCGCTTCACCGACACGATGGTTGATGCACAAGATCTCGAACAAATGATTTCCTGAGGAGCTGAAAAAATATCCTTCTAAATTCGGCCCCAACTGTCAAATGCCCAGGGTAATCGCATTTGAGAAAATTGGACGGAAGATAATGGGCTGCCGCCCATACCCGCTTGGGGCCATTGGCCCCAAGCCCCATTTTCTGGTTGCCCGGATGTGATTGCCAGTCACCCCAGGGTTCATAAATCAATGGGTTTCCAAAGGCCTCCGGCCTTTGGCGGGTGTGGGCAGAGCCCACATCCTTCA
>JADFXL010000192.1 GCA_015233585.1 Alphaproteobacteria bacterium
ATGTTATCACGGGCGGCGAAGGTTCCGCTCCATGCGGCGTGGGCCTCGGCTTCCAGGTTGGCCATGAAGGCATCGTCGTGTTCAGGGGCGTGGTGGAAGATCGCCAGCCGGCGAGCGCCCGCCGCCCGGCACAATCGCACGCCTTCCTCCCATGTGGAATGGCCCCAGCCAAGCTTGGACGGGAATTCGGCCTCGTCATAAGTGGCGTCATAGATGACCAGATCGGCGCCTTCGATCAACGACAGAACATTCCGATCGGGGTGGCCGGGCACATGTTCGGTATCGGTGACATAGCAGACGGACACGCCGCCGTAGTCAAGCCGATAGGCGGTGGCGTCGTTGGGGTGATTGAGCCGGGCGGTGCGAACCGCGATTTCATCGAACAGCGTGAAGGAATCTCCCGCCAAAAAATCCGTGAAGGTCAGATGCGACTTCATCGCCGCCATGGGCACCGGGAACATCGGGTTGGTCATCTGAGACTCCAGAATGTGCTGAACCCCTCTGTCCATCGTCAGGTGCCCGGCCATGACATGAAACGCATTGCCCGGCACGAACGCCGGCGCGAAGAAGGGGAAACCGCTGATGTGATCCCAATGCGTATGGCTCATCAACAAGACGGCGTGAGTAACGCCAGCCCGCATAAAGTGGCGGCCAAGGTCGCGGATGCCGGTTCCCGCGTCAAGAATGATATGGTGGCCGCCGGCCTCCACTTCGACGCAACTGGTATTTCCACCATAGACGACACAATCTGGAGACGAGCAGGCGATGCTACCCCTGACGCCCCAGAATTTCATCCTTAAACTCATGTTGGCCCGCTCCCACGGCGATGAGGCAGAAACATAGGCTGTGTGGCCACCCGGTTGCCCGCGTGGATAAAAATAAGCAATTAATTGTAGGCAAATCGTTCGCACCTCCCCTGTGATGGCCATCACAGCGAAAACAAAAGTTCACGCCCCTTTCATGAGTCAACTCTAGATATATCAAACCGGTCATGCTATAATAAATCGTTAACGCGTTGTGAGAAGGTGATCCGGCTGTGCCAGCGTTGTCTGTGACGGCGTCGATCTATGGGGTGCCCCAAACCCAGTCATCGCTTATCGGCGATAGCCGCCGAGCGGCGGACGACACCTCGGTTCGTCCGGTACCCCCAGGCCCGTCGGGCATCCCGGTATCTCCGGCCGGCGCTGCGCCTTCGGTCATCGCTCTGGCCCCCGCTTCGGCCAGCGATCGCGGCACCAATTTCCTGGATCAGGCCAATACCCGGAAGAACAACCCGGCGGCGACCGGGCAGACGGCTACCCAGTCCACCGCCGCGGATACCGCCCAGACGAAAAGCTTCCTGGCTTCCCTGCAGGCGGAGGTACAGACTCCGGCGGCGCCCCTTGCGGCCCAGGCCAGCTATCAATTTCCCACGTTTTTTCTCGCCCAGCAAATCGGGCAGGATCATACCGGCGCCGGCGCCGAGTCGCAGGCGCTGGGTTTGCGCAAGGGCATCGGGGCATATGCCGTGGCCAATGCCACCAATGCCAGCAGTGCCAACGGCTATCGTGTCGGGGATATCATCGACATCGCCGGGGGCACCGGCAGCGCCCCTGCGCCCAGCACCAATATTGATCTGGCCGCTTGAAGGCTGAAGCGGGGGCCCGCCGGACTCTGAGCGGCCTCGTCGTCGAGACAGGGTCCTGCAGCTTTTGCGCCGTTCGCCAAATTACTCATACGGCACCCGGAAGAATCGTCAGCACCCGTTCCGGCGGGCGGCCAATAGCGGCCTTGCCGTCGGCGATAACGATGGGCCGCTCGATGACGGCCGGATTGGCGATCATGACGGCGATCAGGGCGTCGTCGCTCAAGGCCGGATCTTCAAGACCCGCCTGTCTGGCCTCCGTCCTGCGCAGAAGCTCACGCGGGCCGATGCCAAGCATCCCCAGGATGTTCTTCAGTTCTTCCGCCGTGGGGGGCGTGGTCAGGTATTCGATCACGACCGGCTCCAGCCCCCGTTGCCGCAGCAGTTCCAGAGTGGCGCAAGACTTGCTGCACCTGGGATTGTGATAAATGGTTGGGTTCATGGATTATCTCCAGCTTTAATATTGGCGCTCACCGATCCCGGCCCAGCCAAGGGCCGTGGCCGCCGCAATGGCGGCGCCGATTTCCGCTGCCGTCAGAGCCTTGAACTGCGACGGAACCAGTTCCGGGCCCCGATACCGCCAGACCACAAGACCGTCGTCCGTCACGACTTCCGCGCTTTCGAACGGCCCGCAATTGTTGCCAAAGCTCATGGCCTCCGCCAGACAATGCGCCAGAGGACCCGCCGCCAGCTCGTAACCGGCGGAATAGAAGAACCATTCCGTTTCCGGGTCGTCGGTGGCGGACTGGGTGACCAATGCTTTGCAGGTGGTCACGGCACGTTTCACCGTCCGCCAACGGTCATCCCGTCGATGCGCACGGTCGGGCAGTCGATGCCATGGCGGAACGTAAGGTCGTTGGCCGGAACGAGGGCCTTGAACATGTCTTTCAGATTGCCTGCCACCGTTACCTCGCTGACCGGATAACTGAGCTTGCCATTTTCGATCCAGAGGCCGGCGGCGCCCCGGCTGTAGTCGCCGGTAATGCCGTTGATGCCCATGCCGAACAGCTCGGTGACGAAAAATCCGTTCTGAATCCCGGCGATAAGTTCCTCCGGCGAGACACTGCCGGCTTCAAGATAGACATTGCTGGGCGCGGGCGACGGCGGGGACGAGGTGCCGCGTACCGCGTGGCCGTTGCTGTGCAACCCCAGCTGGCGCGCGGAACGCAGATCCAGAAGCCAGGTGGTCAGGATGCCGTCCTCGATCAGGTTGGCGCGGCGGTTGGTGACCCCTTCGCCATCGCAAGGGCGGGAGCGCAGGCCCCGGACCCGGTGCGGGTCTTCAACAACGGTGATGCCCGGCGCAAATACCGCCTGCCCCATCCGGTCCTTGAGCCAGGACGTGCCGCGCGCGATGGCGGCGCCATTGATGGCGCTGGTCAGATGCGATAACAGCCCCCGCGAAACCCGTTGGTCATAGATTACCGGCACGGCCTGGGTCATGACCTTGCGGGCGCCAAGACGGGCCACCGCCCGGGTGCCGGCCAGATGGCCGATGGCCTCCGCCGGACGGAGTTCGCTGAAATAGACGGCGGTATCGTAGTCATAGTCGCGCTCCAGCCCCGTTTCGCCATTGCCCGCGATCACCGAGGCCGACAGCGACACGCCGGAGCCGTCATAGGCATGGGCAAAGCCGTTGGAAGCGGCCACCGCCACGCCGGAGCGGCTCCATCCGGCTTCCGCGCCCTCGGAATTGGTGACCCCCGCCACCGCCAGCGCGGCCCCCTCGGCGTCGCGGACCCGGTTGACCAGGGTTTCGGCGGACGGCTCCAGGGGATCGCAGGTGTCGAGATCCACCAGTTCGACCGCCAGCTCCCCGGGATCGGCCAGGCCGCAGAAGGGATCTTCGGGCACTGCGCGAGCCATGGCGATGGCCCGCTCCACCAGTTCGTCGCGTACGCGGGTGCCTTGATCGCGGGCCGAGACCGACGCCGACACGATGGCCTGCCGTTTGCCGATGAAAACCCGCAGACCGATGTCGCCGCTCTCCGACCGCTCCAGCCGCTCCAGCGCGCCCATGCGCCAAGCGACGGACAGGGAGGTTGAATCCACCAGCACCGCATCGGCGGCGTCGGCCCCGGCGTGCCGGGCCTTGGCGATAAGATCGGCGAGCCGGTCGAGAGCGTAGGCGTGGGCGTTGGAAATGGCCATGGAATCATCCCGCTGCGAGTGAAAAGAATCGCACCTTTATTATGCGGGGAGACGAGGCAACGGGGCAATGTCCATCATGGAATTTTCTCGCCCGCCAGGAGGGGGGCCATATCAATTGGCAAACCGGGACTGAGGCACCGCCCTGGCGATGGGATAGCCGCTGTTTGGGGGTCTTAACGTCAGCGAAATGGTGGAGGGGATCGGCTTGCCGCCCTCCTGTTTCATCTGAAAGGTGCGAGGGTCGGGATAGGCGACGGTCCTCATGTCGGTGAGGAAGATTTCGCAGCCCCGGCTATAGGTGCTGCCGGTCGCGACCAGCACGTGAAAGGTTCCGTCGGGGATGCCGTCGGCCTGAGCCTTTTCGTGGGCCTGGACATAAAGCGCCAAGCGCGAGGCGCCATCGGGGCCCGTGTCTTTCAGCTTCACCACCACGTCGTCGCTGGTCGTGTTGTTGATCAGCAGATGATGGGGGCCACCCGCCGGCCGCATCAGAAGGGTGCCGTTGGCGACGGGGGTACCCTGGGCGTTGACGCACCACTGGCGCTGGGCTTTCCAGCCTTCGCCCGCAGCCAGGAATTCGGCGGCGACGTACCCGCTCACTCCGCCGGGGCCGGTGATGCGAACCCAGTCACTCACATTGCCGTTTTCGCTGACCTCGACCGTGGTGAACCGCTCCAGAGCGCCGACCACCGGGAATTTCGCGCCGGGGCCTTCGCGCACGTTCAGCCTGGATACCGAGACGTGAAAGCTGCCCCGGACCGTTGCCGGCGGGACCAAGGGCGCGGGATCGGCCGCCGCGAGGGTCTGGGGCGGATGCGGAGCGGCAACGGTGGCCGCTACGCCGCCAAACGCGTGCAACAGGCCGACAATCACGGCCAGAATAGCCAGTGCCGGCGATATCTGGACCAGCAGCCCCCGACCCAGCCAGGGGCCGCTGTTCTTCAGCCGCCGGCTGGGACGGTGGCTCAAGGAGTCCAGCAGGCCCGCGACATCGCGCCGGGTGTCGGGGGCGACGCAGAATTTCTGGGCCTGATCGGCAACGGCGCGGGCGACATCCAGGTCGCCGTGGGCCAGAAAGGCTCTGGCCTGGTGCAACAGGATCCGTGCGTTGGCATCCTTGGGCAGATACCCGCCGAAACTGTTGCGGACGATCGCGGCGAGCGCATACACCGGCCCCAGCGGCAGCCCCCACCAGCCGCGCATCCAGGTAAACATGGTGGCCCGGATACCGATTCGCTCGGCGCAGATGGGGCAGTAGATGCCATAGACCGGCTCGCGCACCGCCTTGAACATCCAGCCGCGAACCTGTTCAAACACGATGTAGCGGGGCTGGGCCGAGATCCGGCAGCACTCCGAACAGGAGAAGAAATCAGCGGCGGGGACTGTGTGCGGTGCGGTTGGCGGTGGCCGGGGAGGGGGGGGGCGAGGGCGATTTGGAGGCGGCGCGCGGGGTGGCG
>JADFXL010000193.1 GCA_015233585.1 Alphaproteobacteria bacterium
TCGTGTTATCCGACCGCATCCGCTGTCGCAATGCGCCGACTCGCGCACTTGAACGCCGCGGCCAAATTCGGCGAGACTAGCCCCGCGTAGGCCGTTATCGTCACAAAAGATATAAGGGAAACAAGGTTATGGCGTCATACCAATACATCTATGTGATGAAGGGCCTGACCAAGGCCTATCCGGGCGGTCGCGAGATCCTCAAAGGATTGTGGCTCAGCTTCCTGCCGGGAGCCAAGATCGGGGTCCTGGGTGCCAATGGCGCCGGCAAGTCGACCCTGCTCAAGATCATGGCCGGACTGGATAAGGAGTTCGCCGGCGAGGCCTGGGTTGCCGAGGGGGCCAAGGTCGGCTACCTGCCCCAGGAGCCGCAACTCGATCCGGCCAAGGACGTTCTCGGCAACGTCATGGAGGGCGTGGCCGAAACCAAGGCGCTGCTGGACCGCTTCGACGCCGTCTCTGCCCGTTTCGCCGAAGAGATATCCGACGACCAAATGAACGACCTGATCGCCGAACAGGGCGAATTGCAGGAAAAGATCGACCATCTCGACGCCTGGGATCTCGGCCGCAGGATCGAGATCGCCATGGACGCGCTGCGCTGCCCGGCTGGCGATGCCCCGGTGGCCACCCTGTCCGGCGGCGAGCGCCGACGGGTGGCGCTGTGCCGCCTGCTGCTGTCCCATCCCGACATGCTGCTGCTGGACGAGCCCACCAACCACCTGGACGCCGAATCGGTGGCCTGGCTGGAGCGCTACCTTCACGATTACAGCGGTACCGTGGTGATGGTCACCCACGACCGCTACTTCCTCGACAACGTCACCGGCTGGATTCTGGAACTGGACCGCGGCCAGGGCATCCCCTACGAGGGCAATTATTCCGCCTGGCTGGAGCAGAAGGAAAAGCGCCTCGAGCAGGAAGCGCGCGAGGACAAGGCCCGCCAGAGCACCATCAGCCAGGAACTGGAGTGGATCCGCCAGAGTCCGCGCGCCCGTCAAGCCAAGAGCAAGGCCCGCATCACCGCGTTCGACGCTCTGGTGGCCGAGGCCAAGAACCGGGCACCCGACAGTGCGCAAATCATCATCCCGCCGGGGGATCGTCTGGGCGGCGTCGTCATTGAGGCAAATACGCTGGCCAAGGGCTATGGCGACCGTCTGCTGATCGAGGATCTGAGCTTCAAGCTGCCTCCCGGCGGCATCGTCGGGGTCATCGGCGCCAACGGCGCGGGCAAGACCACGCTGTTCCGCATGATTATTGGCCAGGACCAGCCCGATCGCGGCACGTTGCGGGTCGGCGAGACGGTGCGGCTGGGTTATGTCGACCAGTCGCGGGACACCCTGGCCGCCGACAAGTCGGTGTGGGAGGAAATCTCCGGCGGCAACGACGAAATCGAGCTGGGGACGCGCAAGGTGCCGAGCCGGGCCTATGTCGGTCAGTTCAACTTCCGGGGGCCGGACCAGCAGAAAAAGGTTGGGCAACTGTCCGGCGGCGAACGCAACCGGGTGCATCTGGCCAAGATGCTGAAGTCGGGCGCCAACGTCATTCTGCTGGACGAACCCACCAACGATCTTGATGTCGACACTTTGCGTGCCCTGGAGCTGGCCCTGCTGGAATTTCCCGGCTGCGCCGTGGTCATCTCCCACGACCGCTGGTTCCTTGACCGCATCGCCACCCATATCCTCGCCTTTGAGGGCGACAGCCAGGTGGTATGGTTCGAGGGCAACTACGCCGACTATGAAGCCGACCGCCACCGCCGTCTCGGCGCCGAAGCCGACCAGCCCCACCGCATCAAGTACAAGCCGCTGGTGCGAAGCTGATCACGCCCAGCACGTTCTTGCCCCAATTCACGTCCTTGCCCCAATTATTGAGATTTATCGCATGTCGGTTTTAACCCCCGCCAATGGCCGTAAGATTTCGATCGGATAATCGTCTAATCGGGGTACGCGTGCGCCGCCGTTGTAATCCGTTCCCTGAAGGTGAGAATTCCATGCATTTATATCGAATCCTGGCTCTCACGACGGTTGCCTGGGTCTTCTGCGCACCCTCCTCCTTCGCCGATCCAACAACAGCCATGGTAGATACGGCGTCCGCCGACGCGGAAACTCCCGCCACGAAGAAAAAAGTGTGGGATGTGATCCTTGGCGTCGGCGCAGCGATCCGGCCTGCTTATGAGGGCAGTGACCACTATACCGTTTCGCCGGTGCCTTTCGTCAAAGTTACTTACGACGATATGGTATCGCTGGGCATGAGGGGGTTGGACGCTTACTGGCATCACGACAATTTCCGTATTGGAACCGGGCTGACCTACAGCGGGGGGCGCAAAGATAGCAGAACTAATGGCGTTTTCAGCGATGGTGACAACCGGCTAAAAGGTCTTGGGACGGTAGATCGCGCGTTAGGGGTCAAAGGATTTGCGTCCTATAATTCTGGACCGATGGATTTTGGCGGATCCGTGACGAAATTTACCGGCGGCAATAATGACGGCGTCCTGGTGAATGTTGGCGTATCGCATCGGTTTAAAATAACTGAACAATTCAGCGTATCCCCCCATGTTGGTACAACGTGGGGGGATCATAGCTACATGCAAACGTTCTTCGGCGTGACCCAGACCCAGGCCGCGAATACGGTCTTTCCCCAATTCAGCGCCGGCGCCGGGTTCAAGGATGTGAGCGCAAGCCTCAACACGAACTATAGGTTTAATGAGCACTGGTTTGTCGACGCCAATGCCGGTGCCGTGGAACTGATTGGCGATGCGTCAAAAAGCCCAATCTGTCTCTCAAGTCTGGGGGCAAGATTCCTGACGATGATTGGGTACCGTTTTTGAGCATGAACAGTGACGAGCCCCAATCCGGCCTCCGCGCGACCCGCATCGGCTTGCCACCGGAGCCACGCAAACCGTCGTCATCGATATGGCGGCGCATGGTGGGACTTGCCGTCATCCTTGCCGCCCTTGCTGGCGTGGCCTTCCTGATCGACCGCTCGCAACACGCCCCCCAACCGGGAGGAGGACGGCGTTTCGCCAACACTGGCCCAATGCCAGTCGTAGCCGCCACCGCAAAAAAGGGCGACGTCGACATCACCCTTGGCGCACTGGGTACGGTGACGCCGCTGGCGACGGTGACCGTAAAGACGCAGATCGCTGGCCAATTGACCAAAATCGCCTTCAGCGAAGGCCAAACCATCCATACCGGCGATTTCCTCGCACAGATTGACCCCCGCTCCTATCAGACCCAGCTCGACCAGTTTCTAGGCCAGCTCAAACGCGACCAGGCTTTGCTCAGAGACGCCAAAATCAACTTGGCGCGCTATGAAAAGCTGCTGTCAGAAGATTCCATCGCGCGTCAGCAACGGGACACCCAGGAGTCACTTGTCAATCAATACGATGGGGCCGTTACCTCCGATCAGGCTCTGGTGGATAACGCCAGGCTTAACCTCGCCTATTGCCATATCGTCTCCCCCATCACCGGACAGGTCGGGCTGAGGCAGGTCGACCAGGGCAACTACGTACAGACCAATGATGCGGGCGGTATTGTCGTCATCACCCAGATGCAGCCGATCTCGGTGATTTTCTCCCTGCCCGAGGACAATCTGCCCGCCATTCTGACCCGCCTTCGCCAGGGGGCGACGCTGGAGGTCGCGGTTTATGATCGCTCCCAGGTCACGAAACTCGCCACCGGCAAGCTGCTGACCATGGACAACCAGATCGACAGCACCACGGGAACGGTAAAGCTTCGCGCGCTGTTCGACAACCAGGACGAGGCCCTGTACCCCAACCAGTTCGTCAACGCCAGAATGCTGGTGGACGTGCTCCACGAGGCTACGGTAATACCGTCCTCGGCCATTCAGCGGGGCACGCCGGGAACCTTTGTTTACCTGATCAAGCCCGATAACACCGTTACCGTTCGCCCGATCACGCTGGGACCGGCGGCGGGCGAGCTGGTGTCCATCCGTTCCGGCCTGGAGCCGGGCGATCGCGTGGTGGTCGATGGTGCCGACAAGCTGCGCGACGGCGCCCCTGTGGCACTGCCTTCGACCGATACCCCTGCCCAGAGCGGGACACACGCGGAACCGAAAGGGCCTCGGGAGTCCAGGGAAGGTCAGGGTGAGCGGCACCACCGACACCATGGCGATCCATGAGTCCATCGCGCCTCTTCATCCTTCGTCCGGTCGCCACCTCGCTGCTGATGGTGGCGATCATGCTTTCCGGCCTGGTGGCTTTTCTTTTTTTGCCGCTATCGGCATTGCCTCAGGTCGACTACCCGACAATCCAGGTCCAGACCTTCTATCCCGGTGCCAGTCCTGAGGTCATGACCTCCTCGATCACCGCGCCGCTGGAGCGTCAGCTCGGCCAGATGCCGGGCCTCAACCAGATGACCTCGAACAGTTCCGCCGGGGCCTCGGTAGTTACGCTGCAATTCGGCCTCAACCTCAGCCTCGACATTGCCGAACAGGAGGTCCAGGCGGCCATCAATGCCGCCGGCAATCTGTTGCCGTCGGATCTGCCGGCGCCGCCGATCTATGCCAAGGTCAACCCCGCCGACGCGCCGGTCCTCACGCTGGCCATCACCTCCAGGACATTACCGCTGACCCAGGTCGAAGACCTCGCCGACACGCGCCTGGCCCAAAAGATCTCGCAGTTGCCCGGCGTCGGTCTGGTCAGTATCAGCGGCGGGCAACGGCCGGCGGTGCGGATCCGCGCCAATCCCCGCGCGCTGGCGGCCTACGGCCTCAACATCGACGACCTGCGGACCACGATGGCCAATGCCAATGTCAACACGCCGAAGGGTAACTTCGACGGACCGACGCGCGCCTATACCATCAATTCCAACGATCAATTAAAGAGCGCCCGGGAATACACCGGTATCGTCGTTGCCTACAAAAATGGCGCCCCGATACGGCTGTCAGATGTCGCCGACGTGGTGGACGGCCCCGAGAATACCAAGCTGGCCGCCTGGATGAACACGGTCCCGGCCGTGATCCTCAACGTACAGCGCCAGCCCGGAGCCAACGTCATCAAAGTGGTGGACAGCATCCAGGCCATGCTGCCCGCGCTCAAGACGGCCCTGCCGGCTGCGGTTGACGTGGCCGTGATCAGTGACCGCACGACGACGATTCGCGCCTCGGTAAGTGATGTCGAGTTTGAACTGTCGCTGGCGGTAGGGCTGGTGGTGCTGGTGATCTTCGTGTTTCTGCGCAACGTGCGGGCAACGATCATTCCCAGTCTGTCGGTGCCGCT
>JADFXL010000194.1 GCA_015233585.1 Alphaproteobacteria bacterium
ATCGAGTTCGTTAAGAAGCAGCCGGCATAGCAACGTCTTGCCGGTGCCGACCTCCCCGACGACCTTGACGATACCCTCGCCCCGATCAATGGCGAACTGCACGGCGTTGAGGATACCGTTATATGATGGCCAGGAAAAGAAAAGAGCTGGATTGGGTGTCAGCGCGAACGGATACTGATTAAACTCAAAGTGCTCAAGCATTCTCATGGGAGTTACTTCGAATTAAGGTAGTCTAAACGGGCCTGGATCGCCTCCAAGGGCGGTGACAAGCGTTCGTTGCGGGCCAGCACCCCTTGCATCGTCTGTGCATAATAATACCGGGCCTCTGCGTACCGGCCAGCCTGGTCAAGCGCGACCGCCAGATTGGCAAGATAGGTCGTGTTGTCCGGTGACATCGTGACCGCCTTTTGCATGTACTGGATCCCGCTGGGCAGATCCCCCATCTTTGCGTATAGCGTTCCAAGCAGGGCTGAAACGGGGCTGAAGTCAGGATTGGCGGCCGCGAGCCATTTCAGCTTGTTGATGGCCGTCTGCGGAGACTGAGAGGATGTGACCGCCACCAGATTGGTAAGCGCTTCGCGGTTATTGGGTGCCCGCGCCAGCACGCGCTCGTAGGCGTCACGGGCTTTTTCCAGCCGCCCCAGGCGCTGAAGCGCCGTTGCCTGTCCGAACAACGCCGGCACGTTGCCTGGATCGCTGGCGAGCACATCCTCATATAATCTCAACCCGGCTACGGGGTCGCCCTGCCGTACTGCCTCGTAAGCCTCGTTCAATCGCCCCCGCGTTACCGCCGCCACGGCATGGGTCTCGACTTTCACATCCAGATCAGAGGATCCGGCAGCCTCCTTGGACACGAGGTTGCCGCGCCCCTGGGTTGGCTTTGTTCTGGCGGATGGATGGCTTGGGGCGCCTAAAATCGCTGGTAAGTCAATCGGTTCATCCTGGTCCTCAACCTCGTCTGCGGCTTTGACATTTCTCGCCGTTCGAACGGGTATTGCCGTCTGTACTGGCCTCGATTTTGTTGCCGCCGCGACCACCGCCGGTGAGAGCTTGACGGGTATACTTTCCGGCGCCTCGGGAGCTGAAGTCCGTACCTTCGGCGGAGTCTGTACCTCCGGTGGAACCGGAACGGGCGCAGCGATTACCACGACCATAGGTGGCGTTTTATGAGATGTCGCCGTTTGTGACTGCGGGGGGGTGTCGGCAAGGTTTGAAGACGGATCGTCGTCGGAATTTATCCAGACGGCAACCCCGATGACGGATCCGGCGACAACCGCTGTCACAACAAAGGCGAGTAGCCAGCCACGCCGCCGTCGCCGCCGCTCACCCAGTTTTGGCAGCAAAAGGGTTTCCTGCCAGGCGCGGTTCCCTTTGGATGCTGTGGCAAGCGCCTGAAACAACCGACTCATCTCCCCCCCTTCTTCCCAAGGGCAGAATAGTCGAGAATCCTTAACAACCTTTGAAGGCTTAACAACTTTTAAAACGCATACCCCGACTCCCTGAGGATGAAAAAGGACGGATAAATTCTTGTTGCATCCTCAGGAAGTTGGGCCGGTGTATCATCCGCCTGGGGACGTCCCCCCCCTTCTCTCACACCGCCTTGGAGTGCCGCGCCTCGCCGCGCTTCAGATAGCGATCAAAGACGGCGCACACCGCCCGCACCAGCGGCCGGCCGGCGTCGGTGACGGTGATGCGGGAGCCGTCGCGCACGATGATGCCATCCTGTTCCAGCCCGGCAAGGCTGGCGAGTTCGGGCTGGAATATCGAGACATCGACGGCGTGGCGGCCGGCAATCACCGCCAGATCCACGGCCAGATCGCACATCAGGCGCTCGATGATGTCGCGGCGCAGGCGGTCGTCGGCGCTGACGGGAATGCCGCGCCGGGTGGCCAGGTGGCCATCGCGGATGGTGCGCTTATAGGCGGTGATATCGAGTTCGTTGGCGACATAGCCTTGCGGCAACGCGCCGATCCCCGAAGCACCGAACCCCAGCAGCACGCCGGCGCCGTCGGTGGTGTAGCCCTGGAAATTCCGGTGCAGCCGGCCTTCGCGCAGAGCCAGAGCCAGGGTGTCGTCCGGTGCGGCGAAATGGTCCAGCCCCACCGTCACGTACCCGTGCGCATCCAGCCGCCGGGTCGCCTGCTCGTACTGGTCCCAGCGTTCCTGGATGTTGGGCAGCACGGCCTCCGGGATCAGACGCTGGTGTTTTTTCATCCACGGCACATGGGCATAGCCGAACAGTGAAATCCGGCGCGGTCGCAAACCCACCGCAAGGTCGATCATCTCAACCACGCTGGCGGTGGTTTGGTAGGGCAGGCCGTAGACCAGATCCATATTGATCTCGGTGATACCGTGGCGACGCAGCCACAACACCACCTGCTCGATCCGCTCCAGAGGCTGAATGCGGTTGATGGCCCGCTGCACCGTATCATTGAAGTCCTGAACGCCGATGGATGTTCGCGTGACCCCAGCGGCGGCCATGGCGGCAACATAGGCTTCATCGGCGGTGCGGGGGTCGAGTTCCACCGCGATCTCGGCATCGGGCGCCAGCGCGAAGCGCTCGCGCAGATGGGTGATGACGCGGGAGAAATCTTCCCCATGAAGAATGGTCGGGCTACCGCCACCGAAATGAACGTGCCGGGCTGTCATGCGCCCCGGCAACCGCTCCGCGACCAGATCAACCTCGGCCAGCACCGCCGCCAGATAGTCCTCAACCGGAGCATAACGCCGGGTGATCTTGGTATGACAGCCGCAGAACCAGCATAACTCGGCGCAATAGGCGATGTGCAGATACAGCGACACTTCCGCCTCGGGCGCCAGCCCCGCCAGCCACCCGCCATACACCGTACTATCCACCGCCTTCGAGAAGTGTGGCGCCGTCGGATAGGAGGTGTAACGCGGAAGCCGAAGATCGTATTTCGTCGTCAATTGTTGCAACATGGAGGAACGCTACTCCCGGCCAGGGAAATGGGCAACTGTGGGGCTCCGGCCCCTATATGGCAACGCGGGGCTCAATTCTACCAGCCTCACCGCTGATCCAGCCTCAGCTCGATACGGCGGTTGCGGCGCAAAGCGGCTGCGTCGGAGCCATTGTCGATAGGCTGATATTCCCCGAACCCGGTCGCAGCCAGCCGCTCAGACGGGATGCCCCGGCTTATCAGAAACTTCACCACCGACAACGCCCGCGCCGTGGACAGTTCCCAATTGGACGGATAGCGGCTGTTGGCTATGCGAACCTTGTCGGTGTGACCGTCAACCCGCAGCACCCATTTGACACCAGGCGGAATACGCTTGGCAATATCCATCAACGTCGCGGCGAGCTTGCCGAGCTGGACTTGGCCCTCCGTACCGATGTCGGCGGAGGCCGAAGTGAACAGGACTTCGGACTGAAACACGAAGCGGTCACCTTCGATGCGGACGCCGGACGCCGTGCCCAGCACCTCCCGCAGCCGTCCAAAAAATTCCGAACGGTAGCGCGAGAGTTCCTCCACCTTTTCGGCCATGACCTGGTTGAGCCGCTGGCCCAGGTTGGCAATCTGGACTTTCTGATTCGTCGAGACGGTTTCGGCCGCTCCCAGGGCAGCGTTCAGACGCGCCAGTTCCTTGCTTAAGGTCGCGAGTTGCTGGCTGAGAAGGGCATTTTGTTGCTGTTCCCTGGTAAGGCCCCCTTCCTGTGCGCCGATCTTGGCCGTCATCTCGTCGCGCATGGCCTGCAACATTTTGATGTCGGCTTGCAGCGCGGTCAGTTGATCGAGCTGGACCTTGAGTTTTTCCTTGTCGACGTCGATGGTTTTGTTCTGCTCGATCACCTGGGCGGCCAGGGCGTCGCGGTCGGCCTTGACCGGGAACATCGCCGCCAGCTCGGAGGTGGTCGACTGGAGCTTTTTCGTTAAATCCGCATTGGTCGTTTTTTCAACGACGAGCTGGTTGTTCAGGGCCTGGAGCTGGTGCCCCAGTCTGGCAAGCGCCTCGTTGCGGCCGGTCAAGAGGTGGCCGAGCAGAAACTGGGACAGCACAAAGGCCATCAGCACGAAAATGATGATAATCAGCAACGTTGCCAGGGCATCGACATAGCCCGGCCAGATATCCAGGGTACGACGGGGGCGGCGGTACGATGCGGCCATGGGGGTTACCGGTCCATATCGCTGGCAAGCCCGACAAGGGTACGGGTCAGAAGCTTGATTTCTCCCCTTATCTCATTGATGGTCCGTTCGCGTTCGGACATTGACTGCTCGGCCAGACGAGTCATGACGTTATCCATGTTGCGGATATGATTGCGGGTGGCGTCGTCGAAGCCAAAGGCGCCATGCTGCCCAAAATCAACCAGCTTGGCCAGCACCGGCTTCATCTCGGTCTGATTCTCCACCAGCTTTTGCAGCAGGGTTTGCTCGGCCCGGATCTGGTCGGTCAGGGCTGAAACCTTGTCGGCGAATATATGCATCTGAACATGGGTGGCGATGCGGCTGTCCTCGCTCTGCAACAGCGAACGCTTGAATTCCGCCAGCCCTTCGGCGGTTTCCTCCAGCAGGGCATGGATATAGGCGGGAATGAAAGGCTCGCCGCCGTCTCCCCCCGACGCCATGCCGGAAGTCAGGTGGGTCTGAGTTGCCAGCCAGTCCTCCAGGGAATTGAAGAAATCGTTCTGCGCCTGACCTGCCTGCAGATCCAGGAACCCCAGCACCAGTGAGCCGGACAAGCCCAGCAGCGAGGAGGAAAACGCCGTTCCCATGCCACTCAGTGGCGCTTCCAGGCCCCGCTTGAGATCACTGAACACCGAAGTCACGTCATCGGTCGTCAAGCTCAGGTCGCGGATCACGTCGCCGATGCTGGCCACCGTCCCCAAAAGCCCCCAGAATGTGCCCAGGAGTCCCAGAAAAATGCACAAGCCGACGAAATAACGCGAGATATCGCGCGACTCCTCCAGGCGGGAGGAGATGGTGTCCAGCAGCGAGCGCATGGCCGCCGCCGAAAGCCCCAGGCGGGCACGCTCCCGGTGTTCGGTCAACAGCCGGGCCATGGGCGCCAGCAAACGCAACCCCGCTGGTTCTGACACCGGCATCCGCCCCCGGCGGCAGCTCTCCAGCCATTCGGCCTCCGGCGACAACATCAGAACCTGCCGGAGATTGAGAACGATGCCGATACCGATAATTCCGGCAATCAGGCTGTTGAGGGCTGGATTGGCGAGAAACGCGCGTTGCA
>JADFXL010000195.1 GCA_015233585.1 Alphaproteobacteria bacterium
CTGGTTCAAGTCGGACTTCACCATCTCCCGCCTCCCCGCCCTGGCGATGATCGACCCGTTCAAGGGCGACACGTTCTACGAAAACAACAAGGACGACATCGTCCCGGAGAAGCGCCGGGGCATCGTGACCCTGCTCGGCCGCGCGCTGACCGACCTGATGGGCAAGGAATTCGCCGCCGGCATCGTCGGCGGCCGCCCGCCCGAGGGCCTCGACCCGATTCCGCCGTTCCACTTCGATCCGGCCTTCCACCTGCCGGCCTGGCTGGTCCAGGCCGACCACGTCGCCGCCGGCAATCCCGACAACCATCCCCGCCTCGGCCTGGCTCTGCGGAGCGAAATCATCGGCCACGTCGCCGCCAGGCGCCGCGAGATCGGCTGCAAGGCGCGGCGCAACCGCAACCGGCTGCTGGCCGCCATCCTCGGCGATCGGGTCACCACCCCGGATTGGCGCGTCCCCGCTTTGGCCCTGGCATGGGCGGGCGCGCCGCCCGGCCTGATCGCGCGGCTGCGCCAGTTGATGGTGACCAATTGCAGCAGCGTCGATACCCCTTTGTCGCGCAACGGCCAGGGCTGGTCGGACGAGGCCTATGGCCTGCGCATCGCCGCCCCCGAGTCCTTCCGCCGCCTCGATCTGTCGCATTCCGCCTACGACGTGGTGCCGCCGCTGCACCGGCTGCATCTGCTGCGGTTGCAGGACGCCCACGACCAGGGCCTGGCCGACGGCACCGTCTCGCGCGACCTGTGCCGCCGGATGGAACGCATCCACCCCCACCTTCCCGCCTACGCCAAGGAGTAAGCCCGATGCCTTTCGACGACACCCTCACCGACACCGTTGACGCCACCCCGGACGCCGGCGGCGGCTCGAGCCCGCCCACTTTCGTCCCGTTCCAAACCCCCGAGGACCAGCACAACTGGACCCCCGGCACCTGGATCGACGATCCCGAGAAGATCGCCCCCACCGATTTCACCGATGACCAGCGCCGCCGCTTCCAGTTCCTCGGCGCCTTCAGCCGCCTGTGCGACGCCCACGAGGCCAAGGTCGGGCGCGAATGCACCGACGACGAACTGGCCAATTTCTGCGACATCGCCAACAACAACGCCCTCCAGCGCTTCCCGTTGCCAGAGGAGGACGACGACACCATCCTGTCCTGCGGCCCCGACGGCGCCGATGTTCCCCCTGACGACGACGAAGACAGCGGCCCCCCGCTGTCGTGCGACCCCTCCTACCCCCGCCGCCGCCACCGCCGTCAGCCGGAGGGCTGTTTTGGAAGTTCGCTGGCCGAATCGGCTTTGGACGACGGCGCGAGCGCCGGCGATTCCGGCACCACTTCGGCGGATAGTTCCGCAGGAACGGGGGACACGTCATCGAGCGCCAGCAGCGGTGATGCCAACCAGACCACCGCTGTTTCCGACGGTGGCACGGCGAGCACCACCTCGGACACTATCACCGGCGACAATCAGCCGCAGGTCGCAGGTTCGACGTCGTTTGACCCAATCACCGGCACCCTGATGACCACTATGTCTCCGTCGGATACCGACTTCACGATACCGAGACAGGGAACATCCGGCGATACCGTAAGTCCCGATCCTGAGAAGCCGGACTGGAACAATCTGTCCAAGCCGGAGGATGTCCCGCAGAAGGAATGGGACGACTTCAAGACGGCCCTGAACAACAACACCAATCTCAATGATCACGAGCGTTATGCCTTCCTGATGACCTTCGGCAACGAGGGCGGAACCCGGCGCGACGAAAAAGGCGGGGGCGATGGGATTCCATCCTCTGCGGGACTAACCCAAACTACCGTTCAGGCCCTTAAGATGGGAAACAATCCTTCAGACCTGTCCATGGACCAGCGGGTCAGCGCCTACAAGGCCTTGGCAGACGGAGCGCTGAAAACCGATCGCACCGGCGTCAGACTGGACTCCCTCATTGATCCCAAGGCGGCCGCGCAGTTCTTCGACACCACATTCCAGCATCAGCCGAAGACCAGTGCCGAGATATACCAGCGGGCGATCAACGACGTGATCGACGACATGCCCAAGGAGGTGCAGGCAAAACTGGGCGTCGCACCGGTGGTCGTCGAGGCCGATCTCAAAAAGCCGAACGGCGATCCCGTCGATGGCAACATCGGTGCGGAGACGCGGGGAACGATGGTGAAGCTGATCCAAGGTGGCTATGCGCCGGAACTGCGTGACAATGTCGCCGACTGGCGCAGCGGAATGGTCCAAGGGGGGAACCCCACCGGTAATAACCTGAGAAGGATCGAGGCCACCCTCACCGACACCGTTGACGCCACCCCGGACGCCGGCGGCGGCTCGAGCCCGCCCACTTTCGTCCCGTTCCAAACCCCCGAGGACCAGCACAACTGGACCCCCGGCACCTGGATCGACGATCCCGAGAAGATCGCCCCCACCGATTTCACCGATGACCAGCGCCGCCGCTTCCAGTTCCTCGGCGCCTTCAGCCGCCTGTGCGACGCCCACGAGGCCAAGGTCGGGCGCGAATGCACCGACGACGAACTGGCCAATTTCTGCGACATCGCCAACAACAACGCCCTCCAGCGCTTCCCGTTGCCAGAGGAGGACGACGACACCATCCTGTCCTGCGGCCCCGACGGCGCCGATGTTCCCCCTGACGACGACGAAGACAGCGGCCCCCCGCTGTCGTGCGACCCCTCCTACCCCCGCCGCCGCCACCGCCGTCAGCCGGAGGGCTGTTTTGGAAGTTCGCTGGCCGAATCGGCTTTGGACGACGGCGCGAGCGCCGGCGATTCCGGCACCACTTCGGCGGATAGTTCCGCAGGAACGGGGGACACGTCATCGAGCGCCAGCAGCGGTGATGCCAACCAGACCACCGCTGTCGCCGACGGCGGCCCGGGGAGCACCGTCTCGGACGCCAACAACAGCGACAATCAAACTCAGATCGCTGCCGTTCCTGGCATTACCGATGATCCCAATGTACCGAAGTCTACCTCCGCAATTAACAATACCAACACCGTCCAATCGGGAGTTTCCGCCGGCGACTCGCCGGAACAAAGCGGCGGGTTCGTCAACTGGCTCAAGGGCATTTTCTCCCCAACTTCGCCATCCCCCCCTCCTAACATCGCGATTTCGCCGGAAGAGCTTCCGGCTGCCCAGAAGGGCGATGCCGAGGGGTTCTGGAAGTCGCGGTTGGAAAAAGGTGATCCCGCCGCCCGAGTCGCCCTGGGGACATTGCAGAGCGATGGAGGCATTATCGACCACCTCTTCGGCCCTGGCCAAGCCAATGACCGGCTGGAGGTGGCTTCCCGGGTCTATGCCGGCAAATCAGCCGATCTGGATGCCATCCACCAGGGATTGATGAAGGCCCATATTGACGCAGTCACAGATAATGTCCTTGCTGGCGGCAGTGGGAAGCTTACTCCGAAGGATATAGCCACTTATCACCACGAGTATTTCAACAGCATCGGCCTGCCATCAACCACCTTCGGGGGCACCCCGTTCACCGGAGAAAAATGGGAGGCGGACCTTACCGCGCCGCTGTGGTACGATAGGAAATGATCGGAAAGTGTACCACCTTTGCGCTCGCGGCGGCTTCATTTCTTGTTGGAATGATGGCCGCCGCCTATTGCGGGGATGGTATCGACTGGTTCCGTCTGGCGGAACGCCGCTTTGCCGTCCCTCACAGATACATGGTACCGGGATTCGATCTGCCGGCCTGGGTCAAGGAACTGCCCCATACCGACGAAGAGGATCGCGACATGCTGGTCACCGTACCTGCCGCCGAATTGGCGGCGGCGATTCCCGGCTATCGGCCGTGGGAAGGGCGCTATAGCGCCGATTCCTTTATCAGGCTGGAGGTGGTGCCCCAGGCTCGCCTCAAGCTCGATGCAAGCCGGCGGTTCAAGGAAACGTGGGCCATGACGGGCACTTTCATTGAGCGGCGGGTCGAACCCGACCCGCTGCCGGGCCTTTTTCGCGTTTATGGGCAATATGACTATCCACGCCACTGGCATGTCCTCCGGGTATCACCGGAAACTGCCCCGATGCCCGAAGAGGTGTTTCCTACGTGGGTTGCAACATGTTCTGACGTGAAAACACCCGTCACCCCGGAAGGTCATCTATCAACCTGCGATTCAATGCTGCAAATCGACAACGTTCGTGTCCACTTCCATTTCACCTATAATAACCTGGTTTACATCGGCGAAATAAAGGAGGTGTTGGAGACTCTGGTGACAGGTTGGATGGTGGATGGCGTGCGTGGCCCGATCTTAAAATGAGGATCACCGGCAGCCCGCGACCTCGCCCTGCTGAAGGACCAAAACGGGATGAAGGTTTACGTCGATTGGTCGGCCGCCGGACGCCAGCAAGACCCGGCTGCCGTCGATCAACGCGTCGGCGACGCCGCCCGCCTGCTGAACGAGATCGACCCGACCGCCGCCAACGCCCTCGCCGCCCAATACGAGGCGGCTACCGGCCAGAAACTGGACCTATCCACACCGGCTTTCGTCCTGCGGCAGGCGGACGGTTCCCGCCAAAATCGTTACATTTCCAGTGAAACGGTACAGGTTTCCGGCAACACCGCCAGTCCGGTGCCCAATCCGGTTATTCGCGGCCAGGATAAAGAAGGCAGTGGCGGCTATCTCGATTCCCGCGACCACCAGCAGCGCGATCATCTCGGCGTCGATCTTGTCGCGCAACCAGGGACGCCGGTGACCAGTGCGGTCGATGGCACCTTCCAGGGGGCTTTCGATCCCTACAACGGGCAGAAAAATAGTGGAAAATTCACCGCACTCCGCGTTGAGACCGATGACGGCAAGAAGGTTGATCTCTATTACGTCGGCAAGGCCCCCGATTTGGTTGCCGGCCAGAGAGTGACGGCCGGCACCACTCCGATGGGAAGTGTCCAGGACCTGTCAAAGGCCTACACCAACGCCATTACGAACCATGTTCACGTCAGCGTGATGCAAAAAACTCCTAACGGTAACGAGATCTATTACGACCCAACCCCGATCGTCTTTTCCAGGCAATGACAGCCAAGGGTGCGGGACTATTCGAAATCGTCACAAACCTCAGGGATCCCCTCATTTTTTGCTACAGCAACTGACGGCAATATTGTATAATTCGCGCCCGTTATGTGTTGCAGTGGGCGATTATGGACCAGGAAAAAATTCGGATCGGCCGTAAGTTCAAAGAAA
>JADFXL010000196.1 GCA_015233585.1 Alphaproteobacteria bacterium
CCCGCCATCCCTGCTCTCCGTTGTCGGGGCACGGTGACGGCATGGCGATCTTTCACCTTTCGGCCCGTGTGGTGAAACGCTCCGGCGGGCGCAGCGCGACCGCTTCCGCCGCCTATCGGGCGGGCGAGGAAATTGCGGACGAGCGCACCGGGCAGCGCTTCGACTACACCCGCCGCCATGGCGTGGTGCATGCCGAGATCATGGCCCCGGACAACGCCCCGGCCTGGATGCACGACCGGGCGCAGTTGTGGAACGCGGTCGAGAAGGTGGAGAAGCGCAAGGACGCCCAGCTTGCGCGGGAGATCGAGCTTGCCTTGCCGCACGAACTCCCCCCGGCGCAACGGGTCGAGTTGGTCCGGTCGTTCGTGGCGGCGGAGTTCGTGGCGCAGGGGATGATTGCGGACGTGGCGATCCACGCGCCAGGCAAGCGCGGCGATCAGCGCAACGCCCACGCCCACATCATGCTGACCATGCGGGAACTCACGGGGGCGGGCTTCGGCAAGAAGGCTCGAGGGTGGAACGACAACGACCAGCTTGCGCACTGGCGCGAAGCATGGGCGGAGCACGTCAACAGCGCCCTTGCCCGCGAAGGCATCGACGCCCGAGTCGACCACCGCAGCCTTGCGGCGCAGGGCATCGACCGCGAACCAGGCACCCACCAAGGCCCCGCCGTGGCGGAAATGACGGCGCGTGGCGAGGTGACGGATTGCGCCGCAACCGCCGCCGCCATTGCGGAACGCAACGCCGCCCGCGACCAGCTCACGGCGGAGCTGGCGCAACTCGCCGCGCAGATCGCGGCGCTTGAGATCGAGGAAGCCGACCAAGTGAGCGCGACGGTCCAGGCCCGCGCCGACGTTGCAGGGAACGACAACGCCATGACGGACGACCAGCCCACCCCCGCGCCGACCGAGCAGCCCAAGGCCCCGCCGGAGACGCTCGCGCCGGCGGAACCGGCGAACGCCGCCGCCGCGCTTAGCGCCGAGAAGCCGGAAGCGGCCGATCCGCGCGACGCTCCGCAGTCGCGGTATGATCATACCGCGACGACGGCCGCACCAGAGTCGACGACGGAGCCGGATCCTCGCGCCCGGATCGAGGCGGAAGCGCCCCACCAGGCCGAGCGCCAGGCCGACTTGCTGGCGCAGATGGAGCGGCAGAAGTTGGCCCGCGACGCCTTCATCGAGGCGCAGCGAGCCGACGCCGAGAAGGCCCGCGCCGATCCGTCCCAGCAAACGACGGCACGAGGTGGAGGGGGAGGACGCGGCGGGGGAGGACATTCGCGCTAGGCCGTTCGGGTCTTCGGCAGACCCCGGACGGCCAGACCTCCCGCCGATGAAGTCACCACTCGGACTTGTTTGGGATGCAGCGGCGCGTTTACTGTCTTGGCTTCGTGTGGCAACGTTCAAGACGCGCGGCCGGTTTCAAACAACGCGGGGAGAGCATGCAACCAGCACACGTCAAATCGTCGAGACCTTTGTCGCCCTATGTCATGACCCATTGCACGACTTGCCTAGCTGGCTGGACGCGCAAGGACCAAAGCGGCCAGGTGGCAATCGTGTGCTTGCTGGACCGCGAACCAGTGTGGCCGGAAATGGCGGCTTGCGACCGCTTCGAGTCGAAGGGCGAGACCGCCGCGCCTGGTTAGGGGCCTTCCGAGACGCTGGGCGGATCCAGACCAAGCAGCGCGGCCTAAGCGCCGCTGATTTGGCCCGCTATCTCCGGCAATTCCGAGAAATCGGGCGCATGACTGCGCCACATCTTTTGCCCGTCCTTCATGGGAAGAAACAAGATCATCATGCCCCGCGCCATCCGTCGGAGTTCGTGGGGAAAAAGCACAGGCTGCAAATGCTCAGAGACCGATTCCGAACGGCCCTCCCTTGAGCGGGATTCGCTTTTGATGTTCGTATATTCCTGCCCCGACAGGCGGGAGAGATATTCGGACGTAAAGGCATCACGCGGCGCAAAGCTGGCAATGACGCCACCCGAAACAATCGTTTCCCAGTTGTCGCGGTACAGGTGTTTCAGTTGGGATAGGGACTGCACCACGGCAAAGATTTTAATCCCGTAGCCCGCGTTTAGGGCGATGCTGGTTTCAATGCTGTTGAGCCGCCCATATTGGGCGAACTCATCCAAAATGAATTGGACATCGTGTTTGCTGTCTTCCTTCCGCACGCGCTGCATGGCGCGGATAGCCGAGTCGATAATCAGGCGCAGCCACTTGGCGTGGGTGACGAGGTACGCGGGCGGAATGACGAGATAGACCGTCATCAGCTTTTTTTTCATCATCCCGAAGTCGAACACCACGCCGTTTCCGTTAACGCCCTTCGCCAAATCTTCGGCAATCAAGGGGCTGTCGAGAAAGCGGGTTTCGGTTTGGGCGTGGGAGATAATCGAAGAGAGGTCGCGGCGCTCTGGGTTCGCGGCGTCTTTGAAGCGAGCGAGCTTATTTGGAATAAATGTATCTGGGTTTTCGTCGCAGGCTCCAGTAGCGTCTTTTGCAATATCTGATGATGTTGCACATATTGAACGTCTCACACTTTCCAAACTTGGGATAAGCCCGCGTTTTCCAGTTCCAAGGCATTCATCCATAACCAGGCCCGCGACGAAATCTTGCGCCGACGCCGACCAGAAGGACTCCCCGTGTGTTTCGATTTGCACCAAGGCTTCGGCAATGCCCATAGCATCGTCAATGAAGCTGGGGCTGTCTGGATCGAGGAAGCGCAGGGGGTTGAAGCCGAGGCTCTCGGCGGGACGGCCCGCCGTGTTCAGCCGCTTGTCTTTCGCCAGTTCGCGGAAGGGGTCGAGGTAGATCACCTCATGGCCTGCGGCCTCGCGGTGCTTGGCCGTCCACCCGGCAAGCTCGCCCTTGGGATCCACGACCAGGGCACTCCGGGACGTGTCGAGAATCAAATTCGGCGCAAGGATGCTGCGCCCCTTGCCGGAGCGCGTCGGACCGATCAACAGGACATGCTCATCCCCCGCGAAATGGACGGTTTCGCCCGTGAAGGTGTCGTCACCATTTCCGTCCCGGCGCACACGTTCACCAAAATAGACGGCGGGTTGGCGACGGGGGGAGAAGTTAAATTTCATGGCGCGGCCTCATAAATCTTCGGCTGGATTATCTCGCGTTCGTGATGATTGAAGTGTATGCCCTTGTAAAGCGCGAACTTCGCGATCAATGACACGGATCATCATCTTGTATTCACGTAAAGCCGGGCTCGCCTGATCGTGCGCGTTCTCGTGCTGCAACCACCCGCTTCGTATATTTAGCCTAACAGATAGAATAATCAAATCTTCGACTGTAAATTCATTGCCAATCCCACGCGCCCAATATTCATCAGCGCATAGCGTGCCAATTGGTATTACCTGTACCTGATAAATATTTTCGTGATCTGTTGGGCCAGTAGCGACTAGACCGACACACACATCACCTAGTAGCTTGTGTTTGATTTTTGCACGCGAAGGACCAAAAAGAGAAGGATTATCAGAAAACAAGCGATAATTATACCGTGCAAGATTAGGGTCCTGGTACCACCAGCGGAAATATTTAAGGTCATTGCCGACATCGACAAGGTGACGATGAACCTCGTAAGCCGAAAATCCCTGTGTTAAAGCCTCAGCCTTTTCGGCATCTAATTTTTTTTGATCAATTATTGCATCACGTTCAATTTCTTTTAACAGTTTTCGTTTGGTCCAGTACGAACAAGCTGGCAAAAAACAAACCACGCCAATAATGATCGCGCCCGCAACCATGAAGTGGTCTTGGTAGGGTGCCAGCATCACCGCGACGCCGACGGCATAAGGGACCGACACATAAGCGCCGTAAGATATAGCTATAATGGCAAGCAAGGCGATGCATAATATTATTAATATCGCCACACATTGTTTACGAAATTCAGCTTGTGCGTCTTTGTGTCCTTGTTTTGCGGCCGCTCGATACCATGCGGCAGCTTTCAGCATGTTTTTTGGTACGCCGTTTCCTTTAGAAAGCATTGTGGCGAGCCAATATTGCGCGTTGAGGTGGCCTTGTTCAGCGGCTTTGCGGAACCATAAGGCGGCTTCTCTCGCGTGCTCTCCGTCAAATATCCAATGGGCAAACTGATATTGTGCTTCGATATTTCCTTGATTCGCCGCTTCTCTAATCCAAAAAATAGCCTCGCGCTTGTCTTGTTGTATGCCATTACCAGCATAAAGCATGCGGGCGAGGTGGAATTGTGCGTCTTTGTCGCCCTGTTCCGCCATCGACCGCAGGGCGTTGCCCGCCGTTTCCTCATTCATGGCCCAGCATCCCCACGAGTCCACGCGGCGGGCATTCTATCGTGGCCAGGGGTGAGCCATCACCCGAAACCCCGCCGGACGGGTCACGGCGCAGGGTTCTGGCCTCCCGACACGATTCGTCAATTCTTGTAGCATAGCGGATCAAATACGGAACATCAGGCTGCTTTCGTCTGTTGAGGGGCTGGACGGAGGGGGCGAAGCTGTCCTGTGCTGACGATCGCCTGGGCATCCCAGACGTAATCTCCGGTGAGGTTGATGTGGTCCCAGCCGAGCGGTGACAGATGGACCAGGAGGCTGTCGGGGACGATTTCGCCCTCGGCACGCAGGGCGTCGACGGCGCGAGACAGATAGGTCGTGTTCCACAAGGCGATGGCGGTGAGCACGACATTGAGACCGCCGGCGCGGTGCTGGTGCGCCTCCCGGCTCCGGTCCTGCAACTCGCCGCGGCGATGGAAGAAGACGGCTCGGGCAAGGCTGTTACGAGCCTCGCCCTTATTCAGTTCATCGTGGGCGCGGCGGCGCAAATCGGGGTACTCCAGCCAGTCCAAGGTGAAAAGGGTGCGTTCCAGGCGCCCGAGGTCGCGCAATGCCTTTGCCAAGCCGTTCTGGCGTGGATAGGCCGCAAGTCGGCGCAGCATCAGCGACGCCGTCACTGTCCCGGTACGGATCGAGGTTGCCAGACGCAGGATGTCGTCCCAGCGAGCCCGAATCCCGCGGGTGTTGAGCTGGCCGGCGAGCAGCGGTTCAAGGTTTGGATAGGTGGATGGTAGACCAGGGCTGTACAGGCGGCGATCTTTCAGGCCACGGATCCGCGGTACGAAATGAAAGCCCAGGAGATGCATCAGCGCGAACACATGCTCGCTCACGCCGCCGGTATCTGTATGATGGGTGATCGGCGTA
>JADFXL010000197.1:0-558 GCA_015233585.1 Alphaproteobacteria bacterium
GTCAGGTCACCTTCGCCATGGTGCCCACGATCTCCCGGCAAGTCAATCTTGATGACATGGCCGCCCTTGATCTGCTGGTGATCGACGAGGCGCACCACGCCGCCGCCGACAGCTACCGGCGCATCATTGACCGTGTGCGGGACCGCAATCCCGCCTGCCGTCTCTACGGGGTCACGGCGACCCCGAACCGGGGTGACCGCAGGGGCCTGCGGCCGGTATTCTCCAATGTCGCCGACCAGATCCGTATCGGCGAACTAGTCGCCTCCGGCCATCTGGTCCGCCCCCGCACCTTCGTTATCGATGTCGGCGTTCAGGACGCTTTGGCCAAGGTCAGGCACACCGCCGACGACTTCGACATGCGCGAGGTGGACGCTATCATGAACCGCTGGCCGGTGACCTCGGCGGTGGTTCAGCATTGGCGGGAGAAGGCCGGCGGCAGGCAGACGGTGGTGTTCTGTTCCACCATCAACCACGCAACCAACGTGGCGCAGGCGTTCAATGCGGACGGCATCCCCACCGTCATGGTCACCGGGTGTATGGGAGAGGTCGAGAGGAAGA
>JADFXL010000197.1:570-5163 GCA_015233585.1 Alphaproteobacteria bacterium
GGGTCATCGTCAATGTCGCGGTACTGACTGAGGGTGGGGATCACCAGCCCACCGCCTGCGTCGTGCTGCTCCGGCCCAGTTCCTACAAAAGCACCATGATCCAGATGGAGGGCCGGGGTTTGCGCACCGTGGACCCCGCCGAATATCCCGGCGTTATCAAGTCCGATTGCATCGTCCTCGATTTCGGCACCTCGACCCTGATGCACGGATCGCTGGTGCAGGACGTCGAGCTTGATGGCCGGGAGACCGGCGAGGGGCCGGTCAAGGAATGCCCGGAATGCGATGCCGTCGTTCCCCTTGGCGTTTTTGAGTGCCCTCTGTGCGGATATATCTGGGACCAGCACGACCGTGGCGGCAGCAAGGAGCCGATCGGCGATTTCAAGATGACCGAGATCGACCTCCTGCAGAGGTCCAGCTTCAAGTGGTGCGATCTGTTCGGTGACGATGCAGCCCTGGTGGCAGGCGGCTTCAATGCCTGGAGCGGCATCTTTTTCCTGAACGGTCTCTGGTATGGCGTCGGCGGGCTCTCGAAGCAAAAGCCGCACCTGCTGTCCATTGGCGAGCGCACCGTCTGCCTGGCGGCGGCCGACGACTGGCTCAATGAAAACGAGAGTTACGAAACGGCCCACAAAAGCCGGTCGTGGCTGGCGCAGCCGCCGACCGAACGCCAGCTTGACCACCTTCCCCCCGAGTATCGGCAGGACTTCGGCCTCACCCGTTACCAGGCTTCGGCTCTGCTGACCTTCCGCTTCAACCGCACCGCCATCCGCACCCTGGTCATGGGCGCACAGACGCGGGCCCAGGCCGCATAGGGGTATGGCCATGGTAGATCCAAGCGAACAGGAAATTGCCGCCCTGCATTCCGCCCTGAAGTTCGTGGCGGAGATCATGGAGGAAATCGGCTGGTCAACAAGACTCTCCGACCTCAGTGAACAGCAGGTGCTGACGTTGATCGAAGTCGCGGTGACCGCCGTCCAGGACGCTTTGCGGGACAATCCAGGGTTGGTGGCCCCATTCTGATGATGGACTTCAATCATCGCCCCGCCGTGACCGAGCGGGTGAATGCCGCCATTGATGCCGCCCTGGTCGCCGCCGATCAGGCCGCTCCCGCTCGAACTTACCTGGGCGGTTCCCGTCTGGGGGTTGCCTGCGAGCGGGCGTTGCAGTTCGAGTATGCCCAGGCGCCGAAGGATGACGGGGCCGGGTTCGCAGGCCGGACGTTGCGCATCTTCGCCATCGGCCATGCCCTGGAGGATCTGGCGATCGCCTGGCTTAAGGCCGCCGGGTTCGATCTCTACACCCGCAAAGGCAATCGGCCCGACGGCGAGCCGTTCGGTTTTTCCGTCGCCAGGGGACACATCCAGGGGCACGTGGACGGGATACTCGCCGGCGGTCCCGAGGTGCCCGGCGGCGGCTACCCAGCCCTGTGGGAATGCAAGACCATGAACGCCAGGAACTGGAAAGCGACCGCCGCCAAGGGGATGGTCCTCACCAAGCCGGTCTATGCCGCCCAGATTGCCGTTTACCAGGCGTACATGGCGGCATCGGTCCCAGGCATTGCCGACCACCCGGCCCTGTTCACCGCTATCAACAAGGATACTGCCGAGCTTCACCACGAACTGGTCCCCTTTAACGCCGATCTGGCCCAGCGAATGAGCGATCGGGGTGTGCGCATCCTCCAGGCCACCGACGCAGGCGAGCTGCTGCCGCGCATCGCCCGCGAGCCGATTTCCACGAGTGCCGCCTGTGCGACTGGTCGCGCCGCTGCTGGAGTCTGCAAGCATGACGATCACCAGTAAGTCGTGGGGCGATTTCAACATCCCTGTGCCGCAGGCGGAGACGGTCGCCCCTGACGCAGTTCCAGCGCCGGAGGCGGACGTCTCTGACCCCGCGCCCACGCCGGACCGGGAGCAGATTGCCGTCTTTCTCGACGTGGTGTTCGGCTATTGCGAAGGCTGGGTGCCCCTGCGCGGGTTCGTGGATCAGGGCCAGGGCTTTGACGGCCGACCGCACAACGCCTGGGTCGAAATCAGCGACACCTACCTCGACAAGGTCCTGCAGTTTGCTACATGGGCAGCCCGGGATGGCGCGGCCTTCTATGTCGTCCCCGCCACCGTCTCCGAATCCGGCCAGGCCAAGGTAATCGACCTGCGCCAGATGCAGACGGTGCTGGTGGACATCGACACCGGCGATATCGACGCCAAGCTCGACCACCTCATCCGCCATCTGGGTGAGCCAACCCTGATCGTCGCCAGCGGCGGCAGGACAGCCGAAGGTCAGGACAAACGGCACGTCTGGTGGCGTCTTACCGAACCGGCCGAAGGCCAGGACATCGCCCTGGTGTGCCGGTTGCGGGGTGACATCGCCGTCAAGGTCGGCGGCGATACCCACTTTCGCTCCGGCCACCAGCCGATCCGCGTCGCCGGATCGGTCTACCACAAAGGCGGTCAGCGCAGGCTGGTCACCATCCGCGCCCACAATCCTCATGTCGAAATGGATCTGCACGACTTTGCCGAGGCGGTCGATGCCATGCCGCCACTCTCTGGCATCGGTGCGGAACCCGCCCCGGCGTCGGCCAGACCCGGCATCGACACCATCCTGACCACCCCGATCCGCGATGGCGGCCAGGACGACTGGACCCGCTTCCAGGGCGCCAGCGCCGCCATCGGCCATTACGTGCGCATGGCCCACGAAGGGCGCATGACCAGGGCCGAGGCATGGGAGGCGATCTGCCAGTACAACGCCGCCATGCTGCGCCCGGCGTGGCCCTTGGAGCGCCTGGCCATGGAGGCGCAACGCTTGTGGCATCTCCACGAAGAACGCAACGGCCCGGGCCTGGAGCGACTGCCGTCGTCCCCGCTCTCGACCTCTCTGCCGGTGTTCACCCTGGGGGCGCTGCTGGATGACACGAGCCCCATGCCGAGCGACATCATCACCCCCAGGTTGCTGACCCCGGGCGGTATGCTGGTGATCGGCGGCGCGCCCAAGGTCGGTAAAAGCGATTTCGTGATCAGCCTGCTGGTCCACATGGCGGCCGGCATTCCCTTCCTCGGCTTCACGCCAGCTCGTCCGCTCAGGGTGTTCTATCTCCAGGCCGAGATCCAATACCACTACCTCCGCGAGCGTCTCCAACGTATTCATGTCCCCCCCGCCGTCCTGACGGCGGCGCGCAGCAACCTGATCGCCACGCCAAAGATGCGCATGCTGCTGGACGAAAACGGCCTCCCGCTTGCCATCTCCGCAGTGCAGGGAGCCTTCCCAGCCGGACCCCCGGACATCCTCTGCCTGGACCCCCTCCGCAACCTGTTCGACGGCGGCCCCAGCGGCGACAATGAGAACGACAACGCCGCCATGCTGTTCTTCCTGCAGGAACGGGTCGAGGCCTTGCGCGATGCCGTAGCCCCAGAGGCCGGTCTGATCCTCTGCCATCACACCCGGAAAATAACCAAGAAACAGCTTGCCGAGGACCCGTTCATGGCCCTGTCGGGCGCTGGCGCCCTGCGCAGTTTCTACACATCGGGCATCGTCATGTTACGCCCTGACGAGGATCGCCCCGAACGCTCGCTACACTTCGAGTTGCGCAACGGTCCCGCCCTCGAGTCAATGAGCATCGACAAGATAAACGGTCGCTGGACCAGGATCGACCGCAGTGGCGAGCGGCTTGTGCGCAAGGATATCGGTCAGCGTCTGGATGCCGAACGGGTCCGCAAGCACGATGTTATCCTGCAGATCCTGTTCGACGAGGCCAGTCAAGGCCGCCTCTACACCTCTTTGCAGTTCGCAGAAACCTTTGAAAACAAGGCTGGTCTTGGCGGCAAGGATACCGTCCGCAACCGCACCAGCGTATTGGCCACCAAAGGCTACGTCAAGTTTATCCGCGATGCCGGAGCCTTCGGCCTAAACATCTCGCGTTCCAAGTTCGGCTACCTCGTCACCGAAGGCATGATGTTCTCAACCGGCGAAGAGGTCATGGATCCCGACACCGGCGAGATCACCACCCCGCAACTCCCAGTTCTGCCGAGCCACTACAAATGCCCCCTGACCGGGGCCTCCCTGCCCGTCGAAAATCCACAGGTCTGGGTATACCCAAATGGAGAAGGGGCATGAAAACACCCCCCAAAATCTTGTGTGGAATGACGCAGATTCACGTTGGGGGAAGTTGGGGAGAATTTTCTCAACATGCCGAAAAACCCAGCAAATACGCCAAAAATCACGTTGGGAACGACTTTCCCAACTTGCCAAAAAAACTGAGGAAATCCGCCAGATTCAAGTTGGGAAACGGTTTTGTGATTCTCGACTTCCCCAACTCGGTTTTATCTATGTTTATCAACATGTTATACCCGGTTTCAGAAAGTGGGTGTGTATACCATAACTTACGTTATGGAGGGAAACCCTCCGTCTACGACGGGGGGGTCCCTCCATAGACGGATTGTATCCTACCTGTCTGCTCATCCCCAACCCATCACAGCCCAATGGAGGTCACCATGCACGACCCCACTGTCGTCAAGACCATCGACTTCGAACGCCCCCCAGTCATCGGTACCCTGCTCATGCTCGAGGGCCAGCGCTATGATGTGGTCGCCCTGGTGCCGT
>JADFXL010000198.1 GCA_015233585.1 Alphaproteobacteria bacterium
TGGCGTCGGCTTCTGCCTTGCTCGCCGCGTCGGCGGCCCGTTGCACGCCGGTGGTAACGTCGTGCATACCCAGGACCACGGAGGCCGAGGACTGGGCCACCTCGGCGATCTTGTCAGAGGCACCCTGGGCGGCGGATACGGCTTCCAGGGAACGGCTGGTGCCCGAGTCCATGCGGTGCCCCATGGCCTCAGCACTAATTACGATCTGTCCCGTGGAATCAAGCACCTGGGTTATCAGGGTCTTCACCTTCCCCTCAAGATCGTCGGCGAGTCTCAACATCGCCGCACGTTGCTCTTCCTCGTTTTTTTTGCGTTGTTCCGCGTTCTGGCGCTGGAGACCTTCGACTTTGAGACCATTGTCCCGGAATACCGTCATAGCCCTGGCCATGCTGCTCACCTCGTTGGTGCCTTGGGTGGAAGGAATCGTGACCGAAAAATCGCCAGATGCCATCTGTTGCATGGTTGATGTCATTTCTACCACGGGCTTAACCGCCATGCGGTGAATCAGAACGGACACGCCGAATCCGACGGCCAGCGCCAAGGCGCCGACGGCAACTGCGGTGTTGAGCGCTTTTCTGAAGTGGGCTTCGTGGGCGCTGGCGTCCATGATGACTTCCAAAGCCGCGAACGGATTTCCAGAATAATCGGTTACTGGTGCGACGAGGATGGCGCGGGGAATGCCAGCGACAGAAGCCTTGCTGGTATGAGTCTTGCCCCGAAAGGTGGCCAGAAGGTCGGCCCGTGGACTGATCGCAACACCACCAATGGTCGAGGCAAATGGCGTCGGCTCTCTATTTTTGAGCACGAATAAGGACAGATCAATACCATAGGTACTTTTCATTCGGTCGAGAAAAGGCTGACCAAACGACGCACCGAACTCAATGGTACCAAGATGGTTGTTGCCGACCACAGGTACGACCGCGCGAATGCCAAGCCCGGCGACGCCAAATTCCAGGCCGGTGATCACCTTGTGCTGCGCGTTGGCCTCCACGACGGTGGCGCGAAAGGAGGAAAGATCGTCTCCGAACTTGTCCTTGGCGTGTATACGAAGAAACGACGTGGCGGGTGGTTTGTGAAACTGGAATTGTTCGAGGCCGCCGCCGATCTTGCTGGCGGCGAGCGCTTTGAAGGATGGTTCGAAGGCGTTGTAGAGGGCGTCCCGATTACCTCCGGCGGCCATGCCCTGGATACTTATCGGCATTGCCGCCACGAAAGTTGCGAGAGTGGTGGCGCGGTAGGCTTCGTTATTGATGGCGTTCAAGATTGCTTTGTACTGGTTGTCGAGCGCCTCGTGCTCCGCCTGATCGATCAATCCCGACATCACATGAAGCAAAGTCCACACCACGATTGAAATGAGAACGATCAACATCGTGATGATAGAACCGCCGATACGAGTACCTATTGACACGTTGCGAAATATTGGCACGATTATTAATCTCCATGAATCCGGGTATCAACGTACACATACAAAACTTCACCTGTGAGTTGGCAGTTTAGCTTGAAAATACGAATTATTCCAATGATAGTATCGTTCAGGACGTATCGTGTGCGTGGAAACGATACCCATTGCTCCTAAGCACGATGCCGCCTACATTAGCGCGCATGAACACGCCCGTTATCGGAATTACGTTGGACAGCGAGGAACCAGGCGGGTATTCGACCCTGCCATGGTATGCTTTGCGCCAGAATTATTGCGACAGCATCGCCCGCGCCGGCGGTCTGCCGTTGCCCTTGCCGCATCTGCCGGAATTGGCAGCGGCTTATCTTGACCGCATCGACGGTCTGGTGGTGACCGGGGGGGGCTTTGATGTCGATCCGGCCTTGTTCGGGGCCAGTGAACGCCACGCCTCGGTGAAGTTGAAAACCCGCCGCACGGCTTTTGAGATCGCCGTGGTCACGGGGGCTTTGGCGCGCGATTTGCCAATTTTTGGGATTTGCGGCGGTGAACAGCTCCTTAATGTGATGCTGGGCGGGACGCTGATCCAGCATATCCCTGACGAAGTGGCGGTCTGCCTTGCTCATGAGCAGCCCAACCCCCGTACCGAGCCTGGCCATGATGTGGCCGTGGTGGCGGGCACGCGTCTGCATGACATCGTTGGCGTCGGGTCCGTGGCGGTAAACAGCGCCCATCACCAGGCGGTCAAGGACTTGGGGTCTGGGGTGGTCGTCAACGCCCGCGCCGCCGACGGCGTGATCGAGGGCATTGAGATGCCGGGCAGGCGGTTCTGTCTTGGCGTGCAGTGGCACCCGGAATACGACATCACTCCCGCCGATGGCCGTCTGGTGTCGGCGTTTGTCAGCGCGTGCCGGTCATGAGTGAGTCTCCCAAAAAGCCCTCTCAGGCAGAGGGCGAAACGCCAGCCGCGGCGGGCGCCGTGGCAGGTGAACGAATCGCCAAGGTGATGGCTCATGCCGGTCTGTGCTCGCGCCGGGATGCCGAGCGCTGGATCGCCGATGGCCGGGTCAAGATCAACGGCACGCTGATCGAGTCTCCGGCGGTGAATGTTGGTGCCGATGATATCGTCACCGTGGACGGCACGCCGCTGCCGGCGCGGGAGCGGACGCGTCTATGGCGTTATCACAAGCCCAAGGGATTGGTCACCACCCATAAAGACCCGGAAGGCCGTCCCACCGTATTTGCGGCCATTCCTGCCGACTTGCCGCGAGTGGTGTCGATCGGGCGTCTCGATCTTGGTTCCGAGGGGCTGTTGCTGCTGACCAACGACGGCGGGCTGGCGCGGAGGATGGAATTGCCGTCCTCGGGCTGGCAGCGGCGCTATCGGGTGCGCGTGCATGGTGAGGTCGACCCGGCACGCCTGGTGGCTCTGGAACGCGTCCAGGGCAGCAACGCCTGGCTCATGGTCGGTCTTCAGGAAGGCAAGAACCGTGAGATTCGCCGGGTCATGGAACATCTCGGCTGGTCGGTGACCCGCCTGATTCGCATCGCTTACGGCCCATTTCAGCTCGGCCATCTGCCGGTGGGCGAAGTCGAGGAAGTGCCCGGCAAGGTGCTGCGCGAACAACTTGGCTCCGGGTCGGGCACAGGACCCACACGCTTAGGCCCCACACGCTCGCCCACGCGCAAGGGCGGGCGGACGGCGGGGTAGGGGGCGCGCCCACTTCATAACGAATAATACTGGAACGTCTTGCCGTGGTGGTGGATAACGGCATCGTCATAGGGGGAGGGGATTGGAATGAGCTTTACCATCGTCGAAGAAAGTACGCCGCGTCTGAACCGTTCTGAGCTGGCGGTGCCCGGCTCCAACGTCAAGTTTATCGAGAAGGCGCCGCAGAGTGCCGCCGACGTGATTTTCTTCGACCTTGAGGACTCGGTATCGCCCGACCACAAGGAACAGGCGCGCAAAAACGTCATCCAGGCCCTGAACGACCTTGATTTCGGGCGCAAGACCATCTCCATCCGCATCAATGGTCTCGACACGCCCTACATGTACCGCGACGTGGTCGACGTGGTGGAGCAGGCCGGGCACAAGCTCGACATGATCATGATCCCCAAGGTTGGCACCGCTGCTGATATCTATGCCCTCGACATGCTGGTAACGCAGATCGAGACCGCCAAGGGCATCAAAAAGCGTATCGGCTTTGAGTTGCTGGTCGAGACCGCGCTGGGGATGCAGAACATCCACCAGATTGCTGCTGCCTCCCGGCGCAACGAATCGATGCTGTTGGGGACCGCTGACTACGCCGCCTCCACCAAGGCGCGCACGACTCGTATCGGTGGCGCCAATCCCGATTATCTGATGCTGACCGACCCGCGCGAGGACGGAAGCCGTGACGCCCACTGGGGCGACATGTGGCATTACGCTCTGGCCCGTATGGTCGTGGCGGCGCGGGCCAACGGTCTTAGGCCCATTGACGGGCCGTTTGGCGACTTCAAGGACGAGGCGGGCTATCTGGCGGCTGCCAAGCGTGCGGCCTCGCTGGGGTGCGACGGCAAAATGGTCATTCATCCCACCCAGATTGACTTCGCCAATCAGTTATTCAGCCCGTCGGAAAAAGAAGCCGCCCAGGCGCGCCGGATTCTGGAAGCCATGGCTCAGGCGGAACGGGACGGGGCCGGGGCCGTGTCGCTGGACGGCAAGATGATTGATATCGCTTCCATCCGGCAAGCCCAGGTGGTGGTGAAGAAGGCGGAACAGATCGCCGCTCTGGGTGCGTGATCGTGGGATCACGTCAAACAAAGACGTGGGATCGCGTCAACAAAGATAAACCATAAGGAGGAAACTGATGAAGCTACCCTCGAATTTCTACAAGCCGCTTGCGATCGGCGCCCCCAATCCCATGCGCGAGGCACCGGTGCGCCCCGAGCGCATGATCCATTTCTTCCCGCCCCAGAATGAAAAGATGCGTTCCAAGATCCCCGACATGCTCGGCAAGGTCGACGTGCTGCTGGGCAACCTGGAAGACGCCATTCCCGCCGACGCCAAAGAAGCGGCGCGTGCCGGCTTCATCGAAGTGGCGAAAACCTATACCTTCGCCGCTTCCGGTACGGGTCTGTGGACTCGCATCAATGCGCTGAACAGCCCGTGGGTGCTCGACGATCTGATCCAGGTGGTTGGCGCCGTTGGCGACAAGCTCGACGTGGTGATGCTGCCCAAGGCCGAAGGGCCGTGGGATATCCACTATCTGGATCAGTTGCTGGCCCAGCTCGAAGCCCGTCATAACATCAAAAAGCCGATCATGATTCACGCCATCCTGGAAACCGCCCAGGGGGTCAAGAATGTGGGCGAGATCGCCGCAGCCAGCCCGAGAATGCACGGTATGAGCCTGGGGCCCGCCGATCTGGCGGCTTCGCGCGGCATGAAGACCACCCGCGTCGGCGGTGGCCACCCATTCTACGGCGTGCTCGAAGACAAGATCGAGGGCAAGGATGTCCGTATCCTCTACCAGCAGGATCTGTGGCACTACACGGTCGCCAAGATGGTCGATGCCTGCCAGTCCAACGGCATCAAGGCGTTCTACGGCCCGTTCGGTGACTTCTCCGATGATGCCGCCTGCGAGGCTCAGTTCCGCAACGCTTTCCTGTTGGGTTGCGTCGGCGCCTGGTCGCTGCATCCGGGGCAGATCGGCATCGCCAAGC
>JADFXL010000199.1 GCA_015233585.1 Alphaproteobacteria bacterium
TATCGGGAGCTGTGTAAAAACGACGCCGCCCTGGTGTGCAAATCGCCGAACTGCGAGATTTGCAACGACTACGATCATTGCTTTGGTGACGAAATCATCCCGGTTCGCGCATTAGCGCAAACAACCCTAATTCCAAATGAAACCGTATGGAGGACGCCATGTTGACAGTCACGGACAATGCCCTGAACGCCATCCGGACCGCGCTTAGAAACGGGATAGCACCCGTGGCAGGGTTGCGGGTCATGGTCGAGGCAGGGGGCTGCTCCGGTTACAAATACGTGCTCGGCCTGGAGAGCGCCATCCTCAAAAGCGACGAGGTCATTGAATACGACGAGGTGAAAGTCGTCATTGATCCCGTCAGCCTGCCGCTTCTGGACGGCGTGACCATGGATTTTGTGACCAATCTGGACGGTGCCGGGTTTGTGTTCAACAACCCCAATGCCAGTGCCAAATGCGGTTGTGGCAAGTCGTTTTCCTGCTGATGAGGTGTGTCATGGCGACCACCGCGATTCCTGACGGACGAAAGATCACGATCAACGACACCACGCTGCGCGATGGCGAGCAGACGGCCGGGGTTGCGTTTACGGTGGATGAAAAGCTCGCCATTGCCACCGCCCTGGATACGGCGGGCGTGTCCGAACTGGAAGTGGGTGTCCCCGCCATGGGACCGGAAGAACAGGACAGTATCCGGGCGGTCATGGACCTGGGCCTTTCCGCCCGCTGCATCGCCTGGTGCCGGATGCTGCGCGAGGATCTAGCCGCCGCCAACTCGACCGGGGTGAGCATGATCAACCTTTCGGTGCCGGTGTCGGACCAGCAGATCGTCAAAAAGCTTGGCCGTGACCGGGCGTGGGTTCTGAGGCAGATTGGACTCATGGTGGTGGAGGCCCGGGACATGGGCCTTGCCGTGGCGGTGGGAGGCGAGGATTCCTCGCGCGCCGATCTGTCCTTTCTCCTGCATGTGATCGAGGCGGTCGAGCGGGCCGGTGGCCAGCGGTTCCGTTTCGCCGACACCCTGGGCATTCTGGAACCCTTCGCCAGCCGCGCCCTGTTCCAGCGGCTGCGAGCGGCCACGTCCCTGGAACTGGAAATACATGCCCACGATGACCTGGGCCTCGCCACGGCGAATTCGCTCGCGGCGGTGCTGGGCGGCGCTACCCATGTCAGCACCACCGTCAACGGACTGGGCGAACGCGCCGGCAATGCGCCGCTGGAGGAAGTCACGGTGGCGTTGCACCAGATTTACGGGTATGAAACCGGGGTCGTTTTGCGCGATCTGCCCGGCATTTCCCGTCTGGTGGCACGGGCCTCGGGCCGATCGGTGGCGGTCAACAAAAGCATCGTTGGCGAAGCGGTGTTTACCCACGAATCCGGCATCCATGTCCACGGCCTGTTGCGGGACCGCGCCAACTACCAGGCGTTCGACCCGGCCGACATTGGGCGGGAACACCGGATTGTGCTTGGCAAGCACTCGGGCGTGGCAGGGGTGATGAGCGCTTGCGAGGGTCTGGGTCTCGCGGTTGATACGGCGCACGCCAGAACCATTCTGGCTCGCATCCGCGCTTTTGTCAGCAGCGCCAAGATCGCGCCGACGGAAGGCGACCTTCGGCGATTTTATGCGGAGGTATCTCATCAGCCTGAATCCGGCAGTTGCTCTCGGGGCTGCAGCCCCGAACCCCGCCCGGAGCAAAGCTCCGGACCTCCTTTCTATTTGATTTGAAAGAAAAAAATGGGGTCTGGGGCATCGCCCCAAGCGGGCATGGGCGACAGTCCATCTCTCCCATCATCAACCTGCCGGTCTGTCAGCCGCGGCGAGGCGTTCACGACAATCCTTCAATTCCTGCCGGAGCCGGATAAGTTCCATTTGCGTCCGAACCCTTGCCAGCACCTCCACCTCGGAAAAGGGCTTGGTGACATAGTCCACGCCCCCCACGGAAAATCCGATCTCGCGGTCCAGTGGATCGGCAAGGCTGGTGAGGAATATCACCGGTATATCGCACGTGGATGCATCGGCCCGCAATTTTTCGCACACATCAAAGCCAATCATGTCAGGCATCATGACATCCAGCATGATGAGGTCCGTGTCACCTTTTTTGGCAATCTCGATCGCTTCGGCTCCATTCGTGGCGACCAGGACTTCGCATTCATTCTCCAGAAGTCCCCACATGAGCTGAACGTTTATGGCTTCATCATCGACGATCAAGACCGTTATATTCTTCCTGTCAGACATATCTCACGCTCCGCCCCTCATTTTTTCTTTTATTTTGTTTGTGATGTCTCTGGCGACGAGGCATCCTTTTTTGAAATCAAGCCCCACAAGGGCAGCTTCCAAGGCCTGGACTTCGTCACCGAATCCGTCTTGCAGCAATAAATCCCTGATAACGTCAATCCGCTTGAGTGCCTTCATATTATGGGATTCAAGAAGATCTGTGAGTTTAATGCAACCATCCAACAAGGCAATCCGGTGCGACGCGTCTATACGAATGATCGTATCATGGGGTTTAACGCAACCATTGTCAAGCTGATTGAGACTTGTTAGAACTTCCTCCAGTTGGTGATCGAAGTCCTCAAAAAGGGAAGCGAAGCGCTCGCGTTCCCCAGCTTTCAGAGCCGCATGAAATGCCTCGGCCGCCCGGAATAAACCGGTTGCCCCAAGGTTGCCGGCCGTCCCCTTCACCGCGTGGACAAGCTGGAAAACACGCTCCATATCGCCCCCCTCCAGCGCCGCCCGGACCCGCCCGGCCAGATCCGCATTGGTGAGCGCGAACGAGCGCAGTAATTTGCGCAATAATTTGTCGTCTCCGTTAAGAAATCGCAACGTATTTGCGAAATCAAAGCCGGGTAAATCCAGCGGAACCGGGTCGGAGATTGTTTCGGGGACATTCGCCGCCAATACGATTTCGGCGGCGGGCTGGTCGATTTCAAGCGGCTTCACCCACTGCAAGAGGACGCCCAGCATCTGCTCCACGTCGATCGGTTTGGCGATGTGGTCGTTCATGCCGGCGGCAAGACAGTTATCACGCTCCTCCGTCATGACGCCGGCGGTCATGGCGATGATCGGCAAGTCGGCATGGGCCGGATTGGAGCGGATGCGGCGTGCTGCCTCATAGCCATCCATTACCGGCATATGAATATCCATCAATACCACATCGAACCCACCGGGAGCCGCATTCATGGCCGAAACGGCTGCGGCGCCATCCCCCGCAATATGAACCGTTGCGCCCTCGCCGGTAAGAATGGTTTGAGCGATCTCCTGGTTCACCTCGATGTCCTCGACAAGCAGAATCCGGTAGCCCCGGAGGCGCTCCTGTTGCACGGAGGACAGACGGTCCTCGCAGCGCCGGGTCTTTCTTGTCGGTTGCCCAACGGCATCCAGGACCGTCTCAAGAAGCAACGTCGGGAGAATGGGCTTGACCAGAACAGGAATCAAATGGATATCCTTCACGGGTTCAAGGAGTTCGGCCCGGCCCGTCTGCGTGGTCATGACCACCAGCGGAACCGATTCCAGCGCGGAAATATCCCGGAGGTTCTGGAGCAGCCGGGCGCCGCTCATATCCGGCATCTGCCAATCCAGAAGGATGATGTCAAAGGGGGAGGCTGCCAGCGACAGCATGACAAGGGCAGCCTCGCCGCCTTCTGCTGTCGTCACGTCAAACCCATACGCCGTCAGCAGATCGCGCAGGACGCGGCGGGCGGGGACAAGGTCATCGACGACCAGGGCCCGCTTGCCGGCCAGCCGTTCCACTGGTTCCGCAAACGTGTGCCGTTGCGCGCCGAGGCCGAACCAGACCGCGAACGTGAACTCGCTGCCGACGCCGGGCTGGCTGGTCGCCTCGATCCGGCCGCCCATTTTTTCAACGAGTTGCTTGCAGATGGCGAGGCCCAGACCCGTGCCGCCGTACTTGCGGGTGGTTGAGCTGTCGGCCTGGCTGAACGTTTGAAACAACCGTCCGAGCTGCTCAGGCGTCATGCCGATTCCGGTATCCCGGATGGCGAATTGAAGCTGGGTCGGATCGTCAAGCGGGGCCGCAACCTCCGCCACGACCACCTCGATCGTTCCTTCGTCGGTGAATTTGACCGCATTGCTGACAAGATTGAGCAGTATCTGGCCAAGGCGGGTGGGATCGCCAATTAAATTATTTGGTGTCCTGGGCGGTACCGAAAATACAATCTCGATATTTTTCGTTCCAACAAGCACTTTACAGAGTTCATACAAGTTATCAAACACGTCTTCAAGCCGAAATTCAATCGTCTCCAGCTCTATTTTTCCAGCCTCAATCTTTGAATAATCAAGAACGTTGTTAACGACGCCAAGAAGGCCCTTCGAAGCACGATGTGCTTTGTCCAGGTAATCGCGTTGCTGTTCGGTCAGATTCGTCTTTTGCAGAAGATATTGCATCCCCATGATCGCATTGATCGGGGTGCGGATTTCATGGCTCATGGTGGCGATAAACGCCGATTTGGCGCGATTGGCGGCTTCGGCATACCGTACGGCTTCGGCGGTACGCTCGACCTGGTTCAATTCGTGCCGAATAATCACGGCCAGCGTATCGGCGACGATGCAGAGGAAGTTCAATTCGTCCTCGTTGCCTTCATGACCATCCGGGACATAAAGGTTGAGAACCCCGAGCACCCTCTCCTGATCCCGAATCGGCAAGCAGTAATGACCGTGGGGAAGAATTCCAGGATACCTGATCTCGTGACGATCATCTATGCTGTCGGCATAGACCAGAGCGCCCGTCGCCGCAGCCCGTCCACACAGGCATCGCCCAAATGGAACTTTGGCACAGAGGGTCAACAGGTCGGGATGCATTCCGTGCTGAACCGTAAGTTCCAGAGTTTGGCCCTTGTACAGGAAAATACTGCCGCACGATAGAATCTTGAACGACGATGATGAAAGCACGATTTGCAGGGCTTGTTGAAGAGCGTCCTTCAATAATAGGCCGGACAGCGACATGTTCATGATGGATGCGATAATTTCCTGATTGTGAACATGGATGCGTACTTTATCATCGTTCATTTTGCGTGTGGTTACGTCGGTAATACTTACGACCTGGCCAGCCATCTGGCCATTGCGAAAAATGGGGAAGGCG
>JADFXL010000019.1 GCA_015233585.1 Alphaproteobacteria bacterium
GCTTTACTTATTAGCTTGTTTTTACTTTTATTTTATTTAAAGCGTCGCCCACTGTCTCTCTTTTTTACGGCGATCATTGGGTCTTTTGTCTGGCAATCAACGAGTCAATACGGTGCCATACTTTTGATCTCTATGTACATGGTGCTACAACAGGACGACATTGAACCGAAGGCTCCGTCGGTTGGTAGTGTTCGACTCATCAAGAGCGGCTGGGTCGTAGTGCTGATTTTGTCCGTTGTTGCGTGCGTTGTTCTGTGGTTGTTTTTACCATCAAGCACGATCCGTCAGGGAGAGGTAGCAAGCCTCGGAAACAGGTTAGCCCGGTTTGTTTCGCACACTCCAACGTTGATTGCATGTATTATTGCTATTCTTACGATGATTGGATCCAGCCGATTGGTAGGTTCGGTTTTCTCGAGTTGGAGAAGTGTCCGTCCTCACCTCTTGATACTGGCCGTCGCAAGTTTGCTGATCCCGGCTTTGATCGTAAGAACAATATCCAACCCAAATGTGCCGAATGTGAGCAATTTTTTACTGGTTTTAAGAGCGGTCATTTTACCGCCTTATCTGGAGGGCAAGTTCTTGCTTGCGCCTCTGACGCTTACCGTTTTTTGGGGACCTGCAATTCTCCTTATGGTCTTCTACTGGAGGGACGTCTGCGTCGAACTCAGACGGTTGGGACCGGGAGCCGTGGCCATTGTCGGGATAACATTGCTATTAGGACTCGCTACTGAGCCGCGTTTCATCCTCGGTGGGTATCCATTTTTGGTATTAGCGCTTGTTCTCGTGCTGGAAAGATTAAAACCAAGTCGGCCATTCCTATATGCGTTCTTCGCCCTCAGCATTTTATATGCCGAGTTTTGGCTTAAATTAAACATACCGCCGTGGAAAGAGTGGCCATTATTCGATGGAGGGCAGGAATTTCCAAAACAGATGATGCTCATGCACCTCGGTATGTTTATGAGCATGACATCGTATTTTATTCATCTCCCAGTCGTTATTATCAGTGGTTGGTGGTTGATGAGAGTTCGTCCGAAAATATCATGAGGGATTACAAGGTATTCTCAGTAACATCCGGAACAGGGGCAAAAGGGCGGGCGGCCGCGACTCAGGGAGCGGCGACGAGTTCGGCTAGGCTGGGCACGCGGGCCTCACCGGCCCCGAGGCGGCTGCCCAGGTAGTCCGTATCCATCCAGCCAGGGCCGCCTATCGCAGCCAATCTGACGCGCGGTAGATAGCACTACGGCAAACACTGGTGTTTACAGTAGTGTGAGGTGGCCGGATTCGTTTGGACAGATTCCGGCCAGCTCTCGTTCACGTCAGTGCATCCGTAGATAACTCAAGGGTGTGCCTTGGTAACACGCGATGGAAGTGTGAACAATGAGCATTTCACTCGCTTACCAAATTTTATGCCACATCCCATCAGAGCAAATCGCTTTCGAAGAAATCCTTCTTCCTCGTATCTGTTGTGCCACTGGCCTGTTGTGCCACTGGCAAGCCGCGCCGCAGCCAAGACCAACGAGACGGGCTGCATCGTCAACTTCCATTCCGTCCAACAGAAGCGCGAGGGGCCTTGGTCCTTCGCATCTTTATCTTCTGGTATCTGGGCCGTTATCAATTCTTTGGAATAACGTTCTTCGCCTTGTCCGATCCCATGTAGACGGCAAGAATACGAACCGGCTCTTTGCCACGATTGGTGCCCCGGTGCCAGTGATCCATTGCCTCCATGAAAGCGCTGCCAGGGCCGAATGTACGCGTGCCCTTGTCCCCATAGTCCACCGTCACTTCCCCGGACAGAACATAAGCATAAAGCGGCACACCGTGCTTGTGCCACTTCGTTTCCTCGTTGGGATCGATGGTGACGATCGTCGAAGTGATTTTCAAAGGCGAACCATCCGGAAGTTGAAGCTTTTCGCCAAGCACCGTCTCGGAAGTGGCAAGCAACGGCTGGACCTTCTGGTAAGGCTCTTCCGCGCGGACTGTGGCAAGCGACGCAACCGTGGCGACCGCAAGAATGAATGCAGCAAAACGGGTTTTCATCAAATTTCTCCCTTAACTCTGACCTCGTGCGACCCAACGACAGGATGGGCCGCGCCATAGCTGATTTGCAAGCCATGAGCCCCCATCACTTTTCGGGAAAGGATCGCATTCATCGTTTATGCTACTCCAGCAACGCAGGCCAGAAACGGGGAAGATGCCATGGGTGTGGGGAACGCGATGCCAATCACGAGCGAAATTTATCAGGTGGGCGGTGCCGACTTCACCGCACCCGAAGACGCGGCGGTCTACCTGATCAACTTTGGCGGTCACGCCGCCCTGGTGGACACCGGATGCGGACGACACATGGAACGGCTCCTGGACAATATTCAATCCGTGCCGCTGCGCCTTGACCAGATTGAATATCTGCTGCTCACCCACTGTCATTTCGACCATACCGGCGGTGCGTGGGCGTTGCGCAACCAGCTCAATTGCCAAGTGGTAGCCCATGATCGGGATGCCGTCTTCATCGAACAAGGCGATGACCGGGTAAGCGCCGCCACCTGGTATGGAGCCAATCTGCACCCGTGTGCGGTAGACCACAAACTACTGGAAATCGAGGAAACCATTGACCTCGGTGGCCGTTCCCTGAAGGCCATTCATATTCCCGGCCACTCGCCGGGTTCGGTGGCCTTTGTCACCGTTTCCGACGGGCAGACCGTACTCTTCGGTCAGGACGTGCACGGCCCGCTCCATCCGGTTTTGCGATCGGACGCAGCCGATTATTACCGTTCCCTGCAACGCCTGCTTGAGGTCAATGCCGACATTCTGTGCGAGGGGCATTTCGGCGTAATCTCGGGGAAAGCCCGTGTCGCAAAATTTATCCGCTCATACCTCAAGCAATGACGTAAAGGAAGGCCTTGCGCGCAGGCCACGTATCGTTAACTATTTTGGGTTACAATACTCCGCTCGCCGTGCCTCTCACACCCAGGAAAATGTCAATGACCGAAGCCAAAACCACCGAAGGCATGGATACCGGTATGCAGCGGGTTGCCTATCAGGCATCCTATGACGTCGTGGTCGATATATCCGTGGTCCTGGGCAAGGCCACCTTGCGGGTCAACCAGCTCCTGAAGCTGGGTCGTGGCGCCGTGGTCGAACTGGACCAGAAGGCTACCGAACCGGTGGAGGTTTATGCCAACGATCGTTTGATCGCCTATGGCCAGGTCATCGTCACCGAAGGCAACCGCCTGGGGGTCACGTTGACCGATGTCATCAAGGGCACCCACGCCATCTAGCCCCGACCATCCAGCGGGAGGCGGCTCCCCTCAACTGGTCCGCAGCCGATAGCCTACGCCCGTTTCGGTTATCAGCAATGCCGGTGACGATGGGTTATCCTCCAGCTTCTGCCGTAACTGATTGATGTAAACCCGGAGATACGCCGTATCTTCGGCGTGTGCCGCACCCCATACCGCCTTTAGAATCTGCCGGTGGGTGAGAACGTGATCGGGCTGAGCGGCCAAAAACCGCAGCAAATCGTATTCCCGCTTGGAGAGATGGACTTCCCGCCCATTCCTGGTGACGATTCGTCTCGCGAAATCCATACCGACGGAACCGACCTGAAGCACCCCGGTACTTCCTTCATTGCCGGTAGGCCGTAGCGCTGCCCGGACTCGCGCCATCAGCTCCCCGATACCGAACGGCTTGACAATGTAATCATCGGCGCCACGGTCAAGGGCCTCGACCTTGTCGACCTCACTGGCCCGAACCGACAGAACGATAATGGGAACCCTGCTTTCCTCGCGCAGGACGCTGATGATTTCCTGACCGTCCATGTCGGGCAGACCCAGATCAAGAATCACCAGTTCCGGCCTCAGGGTACGAAATCGTTCAATGCCTTGCATGGCGGTTTCGGCTTCGAACACCTCGTGGCCGTTGGCGCCGAGGCTGATCCTTAAGAATTTTCTGATTTGCGGTTCATCATCAATCACGAGAATTTTAGCCATCCGGTTTCCTCATTCCGCCCCCGCAGCCCTCGCCACCCCTGCCGGCCCCGCCACGCCGAGTTCCGGTGTCAGGCCCAACTCCGGGGATGGACCGACCGGCAGGTCCAGAACGATACAGGTGCCACAGCCGTACAGACCCGGCTCGGCCTTGATGGTGCCGCTGTGGGCCTCGATAAGGCCACGGCAGATGGCCAGACCCAGCCCGGTACCAGCGACCTGACTGTCTCCCGCCTGAACCCGATAAAACATGTCGAACACGTGCTCGCGATCCGTCTCGGGAATGCCGACGCCCTTGTCGCAAATTTCGATCACGGCATGGCCCCCCCGCCCTCTGGCCCACACCGTGATCGCCGAACCGGCGGGGGCGAATTTGCAGGCATTGTCGATCAGGTTGAACAGAACCTGTTCCAGCAAAACGGAGTCGACGCAAATCAGGGGAACGGAAGGGTCGATATCAATTTTCATCTGGTGATTGCGGAGCAGTCGCGTCGAACGCTTGACGGCGGCGTTGACGATGTCCCGCAAATCGCACCAGTCGGCGTTGGGCTTCAGGGCGCCCGAACCCAGCTTGGTCATGTCGAGCAGGTTTTGAACGAAACGGTTGAGCCTCTCGGCCTCGTCCTGAATAGTGAGGGCCAGTTCCTTGCGGCTGTCGCTATCAAGATCCTGGTCATAGTCATAAAGGCTGGTCGCGGCACCCAGGATGGAGACCAGCGGCGTGCGTAAATCATGGGGAATCGACGACAACAACGCCGTGCGCAGCCGCTCGGTCGCGGTGGCAACGCGCGCGGCCTCGACATCGGCCACCAGCGCGGTTCGCTCGATGGCGACCCCCGCCTGATCGGCCAGGGTTTCCAGCATCCGGCTATCCTCCGGGGCGAGAAATTCCTGTCCGGCCATCTGGACCCCCAGCACCCCCACCGGCCCCCGCGCCGTTTTCAGCGGCAGGAACAACCAGTCGGAGGCTGGCAACGTGGTGGACCCGCGCCCGGCGGGGTGGCCGTTGGCCCAGGTCCACTCGGCGGCGGCGTTGTCCTTGTCGCTGATCTTGTCCTCGGGAGGATAGCCAGCGGCAATTCTCAGATGCCCGTCATGGGGCAACAGAACCAGCGACTTGCCATGGACGGTAGCGGCGACGTGATGGACCACCGCCCACAGCACGTCATCCTCGGTCGCGCCGGCAGCCACCTTGCGGCTGAATTCATAAAGATTGGCGGTACGTTTCGCGCTGACTTTGGTGGCGGCCACCTGTCCGCTCACCCGGCTGGCCAGATTGCTGACGATGATGGCGGAAATAAGAAAGAAAACCATGGTGAGAATGTTTTGCGATTCCGACATTGCAAAGGTGAAGCGCGGCTCGGTGAAAAAGAAACTGAACGAGAGAAAGCTCGCAATTGAGGCGAAAATGGCCGGCCCCCGGCCCAGCGTCATGGCAATCAGCATCACCGCGACCAGAAAGGCGACCGAGATGTTGGGCAGCGGCAACCACAGGTCGATGAGAAAGCCAAGCCCGGTCGCCGCCGCCACGCCGAGGGCGGCCAGGATATGGCCCTTCCAGTCGAAAACGTCGTCAGGTTCCTGGGTTTTCAGCGCCGGAGGCGGCTTTTCCGTGTCGTCGCTGCTGACCAGCATGACATCGAACGCACGGCTGCGGGCAATGATCTCGTCGGTGACGGTAGTCTTGTACAGCCGGCGCCAGCCCTTTCGTCGCGGCCGTCCCACCACGAGCATGGTGCAATTGTGTTCCGTGGCGTAGGCAAGAACTTCGGCTACCACGTCCTCGCCTTGCAGGGTTGCCGTCTCCCCGCCCAGTTGCTCCGCCAGACGCATGGTTTGCGCGATGCGGTCCTTCTCCGCCTCCGGCAGGGAAAGATGGTGGTAGGTTTCAACATAGACCGCGACCCACGGCGCCTGTCTTCGTTCGGCTACCCGCTTGGCGGTACGGACCAGCCGGCTGGAGGCGCTGTCGGCGCCGATACACACCAGGATGCGTTCCCGCGCCGGCCAGGGTCCGGCGATGGCGTGAGCGCGCATGTAGTGGACCATCTGCGCGTCCACCCGCTCGGCGGCCTGGCGTAACGCCATTTCGCGCAGGGCCGTCAGATTGCCCGGCGAAAAGAAATTATGCGCCGCCCGGCGCGCCTGCTCGGGCACGTACACCTTGCCCTCGGCCAGACGCTTGATGAGTTCGTCGGGTGGCAGATCAATCACCTCGATCTCATCGGCGGTGGCGAGCACGCTGTCGGGCAGGGTCTCGCGGACCTTGATGCCGGCGATACGCTCGATAACATCGTTGAGGCTTTCCAGATGCTGGATGTTGAGGGTCGAATAGACATCAATGCCGGCGGCCAGAATATCCTCGACATCCTGATAGCGCTTGAGATGGCGGCCGCCGGGAATATTGGTGTGCGCCAGTTCATCAACCAGAACCACCGTAGGCGCGCGCCGGATGACCGCGTCGAGGTCCATCTCCTCGAACGTGCGTCCCCGGTACTCCACCGTCTTGCGGGGCAGGATCTCCAGTTCCTGCGCCATACGTTCGGTCTCGCGGCGACCGTGGGTCTCGACCACGGCAACGACCACATCGGTATCTTCCCGCTTACGCTCGTGGGCCGCCTCAAGCATGGCATAGGTCTTGCCAACGCCAGGGGCGGCACCAAGAAAGATCTTCAGCTTCCCCCGCGTTTCGCGCTTCGCTTCCGCGAGCAGGGCGTCAGGGGAAGGGCGCTGGTCGCGTTCGGTGCCGATCGTCGCCATCGTGTCTCCCCAGGAATATCGAACCCTCTATCTGGAGATTGCACGCATCGGATACCGTTCATCAAGGACAAGATTGATGGTCAGCACGTTGACGGTCGCCTTGCCCAGAAGACCCAGCACCCGCCCCGTGGTTTCCTCATCGACGAGCCGGCGTAAATCCTCCTCGCTGATACCGCGCGCGGCGGCGATACGGGGAATCTGATATTCGGCGGAAACCGGCGAGATGTGCGGGTCAAGGCCACTACCCGATGCCGTCACCAGATCCACCGGCACCAGAACGTGAGCATTGGGGTTCTCGTTCCGCAGGGCCTTGACACGATCACTCACGTCGCTCACCAGGCTTTTGGCGGTTGGGGCGGCGTTGGAGGCGTTCGAACTGGCAGCGTTATAGGGCGCGGGCACCTGTTTGTTCGGGTCCTTTGGGTCGGTGTCGGTGGTCGCGGAGGGGCGGCCGTGGAAATAGCCCGGACTGGTGAAGTTCTGGCCGATCAGCGTCGATCCAACCACCTTGCCGTCCTTCATCACCAGGCTGCCGTGCGCCTGAGAGGGAAACAGAATCCGGGATACGCCATACATCCCCAGCGGATAAGCCAGACCGGTCAGGATCGTGAGGAACAGGGTGACAAGGACGGCCTGTTTCAGTTGCTTGAACATGTATCGGGACTCCCAATTTCACGCCAGACCAAGGGCGACGATAAGGACATCGAGGACTTTGATGCCGACGAATGGAATCACAAGCCCGCCCAATCCGTAGATAAGCAGATTACGCCGCAGCAGCGCCTCGGCCCCCGCCGGCCGGTACCTGACCCCCTTCAGCGCCAGGGGGATAAGGGCGATGATAATCAGGGCGTTGAAGATGATGGCTGCCAGAATGGCACTTTGCGGACTGTGCAGGCGCATGATGTTGATGGCCTGGAGTTGCGGATAAGTGGCCAGAAACAGCGCCGGGATGATGGCGAAATACTTGGCCACATCGTTGGCGATGGAAAACGTGGTGAGCGAGCCGCGACTCATCAGGAGCTGTTTGCCGATCATGACGATTTCGATCAGCTTGGTCGGGTCGCTCTCCAGATCGACCATGTTGCCGGCTTCGCGCGCCGCCTGGGTGCCGGTGTTCATCGCCACGCCGACATCGGCCTGGGCCAGAGCCGGCGCGTCGTTGGAGCCGTCACCGCACATGGCGACGAGACGACCCTTGGCCTGTTCCTCGCGGATCAGTGCCAGTTTCATCTCCGGCGTCGCCTGGGCGAGAAAGTCGTCCACACCCGCCTCGGCGGCAATGGCGGCGGCGGTCAACGGGTTGTCGCCGGTGATCATCACCGTGCGGATGCCCATGGCGCGCAGGGTCTGAAAACGTTCACGAATGCCGGGTTTGATGATGTCCTTAAGGTAGATGACCCCCAGCAACCGGCCGTTCGTGCCCACCACCAGCGGTGTGCCGCCGGCCTTGCCGACCCGCTCGACCGCCTGGGTGAGTTCCCTGTCAACGCCCCCGCCGCCATTCCATTCCGCCGTCCATTTAAGCACGGAATCGGTGGCGCCCTTGCGGATTTCCACGGCTGGCGCACGCCCGTTGGCCGGGATGGAGACGCCGCTCATGCGGGTATGGGCGCTGAAGGGGACGAACGTCATGCCAGGATAATGACCATCGGATTCCCCGAACCCGAACCGGGCGCGGGCCAGGGCGACGATGGAGCGGCCCTCCGGGGTCTCGTCGGCCAGCGAGGCGGTCAGAGCGGCGGCGGCCAGTTCGCGTTCGTTGACATCGGGCAGCGGGATAAATTCCGCCGCCTGGCGGTTGCCCAGGGTGATGGTGCCGGTCTTGTCCAGCAGCAGCACGTCGATATCCCCGGCCGCCTCGACCGCCCGTCCGGACTTGGCGATGACGTTGAACTTGACCAGCCGGTCCATGCCGGCAATGCCGATAGCCGACAACAGGCCGCCGATGGTGGTCGGGATCAGGGTCACCAGCAGGGCAATCAGGAACACCACCGGGATGGTGGCGCCTGAATAAAAGGCGAAGGCCGGCAGGGTAACCACGACGATAAGGAAAACCAGGGTCAGGCCGACCAGCAGGATGGTCAGCGCAATTTCGTTGGGGGTCTTCTGGCGCTTGGCCCCCTCGACCAGGGCGATCATGCGGTCGATGAAGGACTGGCCGGGATCAACCGAGATCCGCACCACGATGCGGTCGGACACCACCCGCGTGCCGCCCGTAACCGCCGAACGGTCGCCGCCGCTTTCGCGGATGACCGGAGCCGATTCGCCGGTGATCGCCGATTCATCCACCGTGGCGATGCCCTCGACCACGTCGCCGTCACCGGGAATGATATCGCCGACCTCGACCACCACCAGATCCCCGGCCCGCAACGCGGTGGCAGGCACCTCCGTGATTGTCGAGGCGGTAATAGCCGCCACTTTTTTGGCCACGGTATCGGTCTTGGTCTTGCGCAGACTGTCCGCCTGAGCCTTGCCCCGGCCTTCGGCCACCGCCTCGGCGAAATTGGCGAACAGCACCGTGAACCACAACCAGGCGGCAATCTGTCCGATCACCCCAAGGTAAGGGCCGCCATGAACAACGCCACGACCGAACAGGATTGTGGATACCACCGCGACGACGCCGGTCGTGAACATCACCGGGTTCTTGACCAGTTGCCGTGGGTCGAGCTTGAGAAAGGAATCGACAATGGCCCGCTTGGTTATGGCCGCGTCGAACAGTGAAATTGCTTTAGGGCGATGCGTACTCATGAGTGCCTCAGAGCCTGAAACCGGGTTGATTCTGGTGAGAACGTAGGGTTGCACATCCCAGGCGGTCGCGGGCGACAGCCCGCAGGTTTGCCTTATGCCGTTGCATTCTCAGCCTCTCAGAACGTGGTGCCAGCGCCGAGCATCAGGTGCTCGACGATGGGGCCAAGGGCAAGCACAGGAAAAAAGGTCAGGCCGCCGACGATAAGGATGACCCCGATCAGCAAAACGATGAACAGAGTGCCATGGGTCGGGAACGTTCCGGCCGACGACGGCACCGTTTTCTTGGCCGCCAGCGAACCGGCGATGGCCAGCGTCGGAATGATGACCAGATAACGTCCAAGCAGCATCGCCACTCCCAGCATGGTGTTCTGGTAAAGGCTGTTGCCGGAAAACCCGCCAAAGGCTGACCCATTGTTGGCCGAAGTCGAGAGATAGGCATAGAGCGTCTCGGAAAGGCCATGCGGTCCCCCCGCCGCGATAGCCGCCTTGCCCGCCGGCAGAACGATGGACAACGCGCCGAACCCAAGAACACTCAGCGGGAACAGAAGGATACAGAGCACGGCCAGTTTGACCTCCCTGGCCTCCATTTTCTTGCCCAGGTATTCCGGCGTTCGGCCAACCATCAGCCCGGCGATGAACACGGTGATGATGACGTTGACGATCATGCCGTGCAAACCGGAACCGACCCCGCCGAAAATCACTTCGTTCAACATGAGATTCATCATCGGCACCATGCCGCCAAGCGGGGTAAAACTGTCGTACATGGCATTGACCGAACCATTGGACGAGCCGGTTGTCGCCGCCGCCCAGATAACGGAATTGGCGATGCCGAAGCGGACCTCCTTGCCCTCCATGTTGCCGCCGGGGGCGAGGTCGCCGGACGACATGTCGACGCCCATGGCGTGGACCAGCGGATTGCCGCCGGCCTCCTGCCAATAGACCACCCCGATCCCGACGATCAGCATCAGGCCCATGGCGATGAACAGGGCGCGGCCCTGGCGCGTGTCGCCGATCATGCGGCCGAAGCTGAACACCAGGCCGGCGCTGATCAGGATCAGCAGCACCATGTCGACGAAGTTATTGAGGGCCGTCGGGTTCTCAAGCGGATGGGAATTGTTGGCGTTGAAGAAGCCGCCGCCGTTGCTGCCCAGTTGTTTGATGGCAATTTGCGAAGCTACCGGCCCCTGGGCGATGCTCTGCGTCCCGCCCTCCAGCCCCGTGGCCGTAACATAGGGATCCAGATTGTCGGGCACGCCCTGCCACACCAGCACCAGGGTCAGCACCACCGACAGCGGCAACAGGATATGAATAATAGAGCGGATGGCATCGACATAGAAATTGCCCACCGTCTTAGTCGATTTGCGCGTGAACGCCCGCACCAGCGCCACCAGCACCGCCATGCCGGTCGCCGCCGAGGTGAAGTTGTGGACCGTCATGCCCATCATCTGGGTGAGGTAGCTCAACGTGCTCTCGCCGCCGTAAGCCTGCCAGTTGGTGTTGGTGGCGAAGCTGACGGCGGTGTTGAAGGCGAGATCGGGCGCGACCGCCGCCTCTCCGGCCGGGTTGAACCGCGCCTGGAACGGCAACACCGCCTGGAGCCGCATCAAGCCGTAGATAACCAGAAGCCCGACCAGATTGAAAGCCAGGGTGGCGAAGGCATACGTGGTCCAGTGCTGTTCTTCCGTCGGCCGAATGCCGCAAAGTTTGTACAGCGCGCGCTCTACCGGCCCGAGCACCGGGCTGAACCAGGTGCGCTCCCCCTGGTAGACCCGCGCCATGTAAAGACCAAGAGGAACGGCGCCGACGGTAACGACGACGCCGTAAAGGAGGATCTGAAGGATGCCGCTTGAGTTCATCGGGATTTCCTCAGAAATGTTCTGGGCGAACCAGGGCGAAGATCAGGTAACCGAACAACAGCACCGCCACCCCGCCGCCAAGAATCAGGTCGAATGTCATGGAACTCTCCCTCACAAGCGGTCGCAGGCAAGTACGAACCCGCCGCCGATCGCGAAAAACACCAACGTCAAGCCTAGGAAAAATGCGTCGAGTGGCATGGTTGCCCTCCGAATGCTGAAAACCTGACACAGCAATAATGCCAGATGCCATCAACGTGCCATGCGGAATGTGGCGCCGGAAATCAAGCTCGTATGGTTGATAGGATAAAGGTTCCATAAAAATTCAATTGGAATTCTAGGTACTTGGCGACACCTAAACATAACCGCATCAACACGATGTGGGCTGCCGCCCACACCCGCCCGGGGCTATGCCCCGAACCCCCTTTTTAATTATAAAGGAGGCCTGGGGCATCGCCCCAGATGGGGTTCGGGGTGATAGCCCCGAGGCCCGCCGTGTCATCACCCTTTCGTGTCATCACCCTTTAAGATGCCGCCGCTGCCGCCACCCCGCCGTTAGGCTGTTGCGAGGACCGAAGGTCAGGGAAACCAGATGGATGGCCCCGGCTGTCAACACGATGGCCGGGCCGGAAGGCAGATTCATGTGGTAGGAAAGGATCAGCCCGACATAGCCGGAAACCATGGCGACAAAAATCGCGGTGGCCATCAGACTCCACACCTCCCGCGCCCAGAACCGGGCGGCGGTGGCCGGCAGCATCATCAATCCGACCGCCATCAGCGTACCCAGGGCCTGAAACCCCGCCACCATGTTGAGAACCACCAGGATAAGAAATACAAGGTGGATCACGGCGCCCATACCGCCGACGGCACGCAGGAACCCGGGATCAAAACACTCGACCACCAGAGGCCGGTATATGATCGCGAACGTCATCACGCTGAGGGTGGCGATGACGGCGACCAGGATCAGGGAATCGTCGTCCACCGCCAGGATGGAGCCGAACAGAACGTGCATAAGATCGACATTGCTGCCATGCAACGATACGATCATGACTCCCAGCGCCAGCGAAATCATGAAAAAGGCGGCAAAGCTGGCGTCCTCCTTCAGCGCCGTGAAGCGGGTCACCAGACCGGACAACAAAGCAACCGCAAGGCCCGCGATAAAGCCGCCCAAACTCATCGCCGGTAACGACAGCCCGGCGACAAGGAAGCCGATCGCCGCCCCCGGCAGCACGGCGTGGGCCATGGTATCGCCGATCAGGCTCATGCGCCGCAGCACCAGAAACACCCCGACCGGTCCGGCTCCCAGCGCCAGCGCCAGGCAGGCCACCAGGGCGCGGCGCATGAAGCTGAAGGCGGTGAACGGCTCGACCAGCCAGGCGATGCCTTGCCCGAGGAGGGTCACGCCGCACTCCGTTCGCACAGCGGGGACTGGTCGTCCCAGGCTTCGCTCATGGCGCGGGCCTGCAAAAGGTTGGCTGGCGTAAGAACACTCGCCGTGTCCCCCCACCCGATGGCTTCCCGCGCCAGCATGAGCGTGCGCGGGAAATGCCGGCGCACCTGCTCATGGTCATGCAGCACGGCGACGACGGTGCGACCCTCGCCATGCCAGCGCAGGACCAACGCCAGCAGATCGGCGGTCGTCCGCGTATCAATGGCGGTGAACGGCTCGTCCAGCAGGATCACCGGGCTGTCCGCCACCAGCACGCGGGCGAACAGCACCCGCTGACGCTGACCGGCGCTCAGGGTTCCAACCAGACGCGCCTCGAAGCCCTCCAGCCCCACCCCGGAAATGGCACGCGACGCGGAACGCCGCATCTTGGGAGTGAAAGCGCGAAACGCCCCGACCCGGCGCCAATGGCCGAGCAACACCGTGTCCAGTACCGATATGGGGAAATCGGCTACGATGTCAGCTTGTTGCGGAAGATAGGCGATGTCGCGGCGATCAAGGCCACGCAGGACAATGTGGCCGTCCAGCGGCCGCAGCAGACCCATGATGCCTTTCAGCAATGTGCTTTTGCCGCCGCCGTTTGGCCCCACCACGGCGGTCAGCGTGCCCGCCTCAAAAGCCCCGTGCAGATGGTGAACGGCAGGGTGCCGTTCGTAACCCAGCGTAACGCCATGAAGGTCGATAAGACAGCTCACCGGATCACCCCCACCATGCCAGCGCCCAGCTTACCGCCAGCCACAATCCGGCGCTGGCGGTGAGCGCCACGCCAAGCCGATGCAAAATTCCCCACGCCAACGGAGATGCAGAAATCGCATGACTGTGATAATGGTTAGGCTGCGTTAAGGGCATCGGTATCGCTCCTGGCGCTCACGCGAGGTTACTTATGTTATGTTATAACGTCAAGAACGCGATGTCCCGCCGATTCGGTCACATCCTCCTCATCAACCTGCTCTCCTTCGGAAATGGTCCGTCATGCTCGCCAATATCCGCCTTTTCAGCCGGGATCTGTGGTCCCTGGTTCGTCCCTACTGGTTTTCCGACGAGCGCTGGCCGGCGCTGGGTCTGCTGGCGGTCATCGTCGGCATGAACCTGGGACTGGTTTATTTGAATGTTCTATTCAATCAATGGAACAATGCCTTCTATGACTCGCTCCAGAACAAGAATTTTGATGTCTTTACGCATCAGTTAAAGCTTTTCAGCCTTCTGGCGGCGGCCTTCATCGTTGTCGCCGTCTATCAGACCTATTTACGCCAGATGCTCCAGATACGGTGGCGGCGCTGGGTGACCAAACAATATCTTGCTGACTGGTTCGAGGGACGGGCCTACTACCTGATGCAGATGACCGGCGGCGGTGCCGACAACCCCGACCAGCGCATCGCCGACGATATCAGCGGGTTCATCTCCAGCACGCTGGCGCTGACGCTTGATCTGATGTCCTCCGCCGTCACCCTGGCCTCGTTTGCCACCATTCTCTGGGGGCTTTCCGGGCCGCTGGAAGTGGGAGGGATTAGCATCCCAGGCTACATGCTGTGGGCTGCCCTGGTTTATGCCATCGCGGGCACCTGGCTGGCGGACAAGATCGGCCGTCCTCTGGTGCGGCTCAATTTCCAGCAACAACAGTACGAGGCCGACTTCCGCTTTTCTCTGGTGCGGGTGCGCGAGAACACCGAAGGAATCGCGTTGTATGGCGGCGAGGCTGACGAATCCGAACGGTTGAGCGTCCGCTTCAACCAGGTGGTGGCCAACTGGTGGGGCATCATGCAGCGCCAGAAACGGCTGACCTTTTTCACCGCCGGGTATAGTCAGGTCGCCATCATTTTTCCCTATCTGGTCGCGTCGCCGCGTTTCTTTGCCGGAGCCATCACCCTGGGCGGCCTGATGCAGACGGCCTCCGCCTTCAGTCAGGTGCGAAGCGCCTTGTCGTGGTTCGTCGATTCCTATACCACCCTGGCCGATTACAAGGCCACCGTGGACCGGTTGCTGGGCTTCCACGCCGCCGTGCGCCGTGCCCGCGAGATCAGCAGGACCGAGAGCGGCATCGACCGCCGGGTGAACGAGGCAGCCGGTCTGGTGGTGTCGGATCTGGCGCTGGCGCTGCCGGACGGCCGGACCTTGTGGCGGGGCTTCAACGCCAACTTCGCCCTGGGCGAGTCGGTGTTGCTGACCGGTCCTTCCGGCTCCGGCAAGACCACGCTGTTACGGGCAGTGGCCGGGCTATGGCCCTTCGGCGAGGGCCGTATCGGTCTGCCCGCCCAGGCGCAACCGCTGTTCCTGCCGCAAAAGCCGTATCTGCCCATTGACACCCTGCGCGCGGTAACCAGTTACCCGGCCCACGCCGGCGCTTTCCCCGACCCGGAGATTATCGAAGCGCTGACCGCGTGTGGCCTGGAGGCTCTGGTGTCGATTCTCGACACCACCGACCACTGGGCCAACCGCCTGTCGCCGGGGGAACAACAACGTCTGGCCATTGCCCGCGCCGTGCTCCATCGTCCCGGCTGGTTATTCCTGGACGAGGCCACGTCGGCCCTGGACGAGGCGGCCGAGAACACGCTCTACCGGCTGCTGCGACAACGTCTTCCGGCGACGGCCATGATCAGCGTCGGCCATCGCGGCACGCTTGCCGTTCTGCACGACCGGCAGATTCATTTGCCTGCGGCGTGAGGGTGGGTGTGGGATTATACCAACGAGCCTAATGATTGACCCATATCCCTATGACCGTCATGGCCGTGCTCGTCACGGCCATCCACGCCGTGCCGTATGCGCACACGCCGGGCTTCAGCGCAGACTCTACCGCGTGGGTATGCGGGACAAGCCCGCGCATGACGTGTGTGGTTGATTTTTGCGCTGTGGGCACAAATTCGAGCGCAAGCCGAACAAATCGCCGCTTTAACGGCGCGGGTAGCGGAACTGGAGGCGAAGCTCTCCGTAGGCTCATCCTGAATTCCAGGGTGACGATCAATACCTTACTAAAATAATATGGCATATCGGAGCTTATAGGCGTTCGATGGCTTAAATTGGCAGATATGTGGCTCCTGCCTTCATGCTGCGATGCGGCATGGTAAAAAAAATAGTTGACTAATTTAGTATGATATGGCATACCACTCATGCAAGTTCGTTCTGCAACGACGAATTCCGAGAGGGTGGGTCGCAAACCCGCATCTTATTGACGAAAACTTAGCTGGAAGAGGTAATAGCTATGCTCAAAACCATATCTGCCATTTTGTTTTCCGCAACCGCCCTGTTTGCCGTTTCCGCGGCCTCCGCCACCGAGCCGGTTGCAGAAAAGGGGAGCGGCTGGGAAGAACTTCTGGGTCACGGTCAAGACCCTTTCCTTGAGATGCTGCCCGCTCATGCCAATAGACATAATACAGGCAATCTCACAACCGAATCTCAAAACGCAGGTGAATGGGATGATATGTACAGTCGCGATACGTTTGTTGCGTTTGGACTTGGCAACCCTCACCGTGTTCAGTAGGGGAAGAACCGAAACGGCTGTGACTCATCAATATCGCATAACGAGATGAAAATTTATTAATAATCTCCTTATGCGAGAACGCGTAACGGATAGTAAAGTAGCGAAACGGCCGAAAATGAAGCGATAACCGGTACCGGAGATCCTGCTGTTTCCATTCTATGCTCGATTTTCACGATGCGAAGACAGTCTCTGCGCCCCTTGCCGATATATGCAGGGGACAGAGCCGGACTCGAGGCGATCCAGGCGGCCAAGCGCTCCGTCTTCCCGCAAGCGCTCCGTCTTCCCGGAAGATCACGTCCAGGGACCAGTGCAGCGTGTTCTCGATCCGCCAATGAGCGCGGATCGGTAACAGGGGCAAAAGTGCGGACAGAGACATCTGATGCGACTCACTGAAGATTGAATCTGCCACGATTTTCTGATTTTATTCAGACAGGGCCAAACTGTTCCCCGATATTGATGGTCTTCACCCGTATGCCCTCAAGCCGCTGACGCTGGGGCTATTGGAGGAGAATGCCCGCCTTCAGTCGGAGAAGGTGAGGTAGCCCCTTCTTTCGACCCGCTTCTTTCGATATTGTGGTGGTTGGGACTAGTCAATGCATGAGATGTCGCTCACCAACGGTATCCTGCGGATCCTGGAAGATCAGGCCAGGACCCGGAATTTCTCCAGGGTGAGAACCGTCTGGCTGGAAATTGGAACTCTGTCTCATGTGGATCCTGAAGCGATACGATTTTGCTTCGAGTCCACGTCAAAGGGAACCATCGCCGAGGAAGCCTGCCTCGTGATTCTGGAACCCGCCGGACAGGCATGGTGTCTGGACTGCTCGCAGTCCGTTACCGTGACGAGACGGGGGGATCCTTGTCCCATATGTGGTGGTTTTATGCTCCATGTCACCGGCGGCGAGGAACTCAGGATTACAGAACTGGAGGTGGAATGATGTGTATTGTCTGCGGTTGCGGCCATGCGGAAGCTGGCACGGGCGAACCTGAACATGATCATGGACACAAGCACCACCACAGCCATGGTTCCAGACTCGATTTTGGCGGCGGACCCGCTGGCGTGTCGCTGCCGGGCCTCGATCAGGCCCGTATTCTCCGGATCGAAACGGACGTTCTGGCGGAAAACGACCTGATTGCCGCACACAACCGCGCTTACCTCTCTGAACACGGGATCCTCGCGCTTAACCTGGTATCGAGTCCGGGCTCGGGCAAGACGACGCTCCTGGTCCGCACCATCGCCGATCTCAAAGACCGTTTTCCAATTGCCGTGATCGAAGGCGATCAACAAACCAGCCTCGATACCGAGCGTATCTGCGCAACCGGAGTGCCTGCCCTGCAAATCAACACTGGCAAGGGCTGTCATCTGGATGCCCATATGATCGACCATGCCCTTACTACGCTGGCGCCTGGGCAAGGATCGCTGCTGCTGATCGAAAATGTCGGCAATCTGGTTTGTCCCGCCGGTTTTGATCTGGGCGAGGCGCACAAGGTGGTCATCCTCTCGGTAACCGAAGGGGAGGACAAGCCGTTGAAATATCCAAATATGTTTGCCGCTGCCGATCTCATGATTCTGACCAAGACCGATCTCCTGCCGTACCTTCGGTTCGATGCCGATCGCTGTATCGACTATGCGCGACGGGTTAATCCAAAGATCGGGATTTTGCGCCTTTCTTCCGAGACCGGCCACGGACTGGCCGCCTGGTATGACTGGATCGAGGCTCGGCGAATTCCGGTATCGCAACAGGAAGACTGACCCATGTGTCTCGCTATTCCCGCCAAGGTGATCGAATTGCTGCCTGACGACATGGCCCGCGTCGATCTGGACGGCGTGACCAAGGAAGTCTCCTTGGGACTGGTCGAGGATGTGGCTCTTGGCGACTACGTCATCGTCCATGTCGGCTTCGCCTTGTCGAAACTCGACCCGGAGGAAGCGGCCATAACCCTCGCCTTGTTCGCCGAAATCTTCGAAAGCCTGCGCGAGCCGGTAGCCGTGACGCCATGAAGTATGTGGACGAATTCCGTGACGGTACCCTGGCGCGGAATTTGGCCCGCACCATCGCCGCCGCCGTTGAGGCCGGGCGCCGCTATAATCTGATGGAATTCTGCGGCGGCCACACCCACGCCATTTCCCGCTACGGCATCGCGGACCTGCTGCCCGAGGCCGTGCGCCTGGTTCATGGTCCCGGGTGCCCGGTCTGCGTTCTCCCCATAGGCCGTATCGACGGAGCTATCCACATTGCCCGTAAGCCGGGCGTCATTCTATGCACATATGGCGATGTCCTGCGGGTGCCGGCCTCGAAGCGAACCAGTCTGATCAAGGAAAAGGCCAATGGACTTGACATTCGCATGGTCTACTCGACCCTGGACGCCCTGAAGCTGGCCCAAGACAACCCCAGCCGCATGGTGGTCTTCTTCGCCATCGGTTTCGAAACGACGACGCCGCCAACCGCCTTGGCAATCAAGATGGCCGAGGCCGGAGGACTTGCCAATTTTCTGGTCTACGCCAATCATGTTCTGACCCCGGCCGCGATTCAGAATATCCTGGAAAGTCCCGAAGTACGTGAGTTGGGCACGGTGCCGCTGGACGGCTTCATCGGCCCTTCGCATGTTTCCACCGTGATCGGCACCCGGCCTTATGAATTTTTCGCCGAGGAATACCAAAAACCGGTGGTAATCGCAGGTTTTGAACCCTTGGACGTAATGCAGGCGATCCTGATGCTGGTGCGCCAGTTGAATACCGGGCGGTTCGTGGTCGAGAACGAATTCTCCCGCGCCGTCAGCCGCGACGGCAACACCAAGGCTCAGGCGTTGGTGGCCGAGGTATTCGAATTGCGCCGGGTGTTCGAATGGCGTGGATTGGGACTGGTTCCTTACTCCGCCCTCAAGATCAAGGAAACGTATGGCCGATTTGATGCCGAACGACACTTCGACGTGCCCGAGGTTTGGGTTGCCGACAGCCCGGCCTGTGAATGCGGTGCCATCCTTCGGGGGCGGCGGCGGCCGGTGGACTGCAAGCTGTTCGGGACGACGTGCACGCCTGACGAGCCAATGGGAAGCTGCATGGTTTCGGCCGAAGGCGCCTGCGCCGCGTACTGGACCTATGGCCGGTTTCGTAGCATGGGAGGCGGATGATCGGTGCGGGCCTCCCGATTCACCGGATGAAGTTGAAAGAACCCAAGATAGACCGGAAGCTTCTCCTGGGAGATGCCTTGATGTGGACGGCGCAGAAAGTCGCGCTGTGGGCGTTGCTGGATGCCATTCGCGGCCCAATCACGATCCAGGCCATGATGCGGATGACAGGGGAGGCATATAAATCATTCGCCAACGCGCCATGAAAACGAAAACCCCATGTTAAATACCCAAGAAGGCCGCTATTTTAGCGCCTATGGGGCGTTGCCCCGGACCCCATTTTTTCTTTCAAATCAAATAGAAAGGAGGTCCGGAGCTTTGCTCCGGGCAAGGTTCGGGGCGGCAGCCCCGAGAGCAACTGCCGGATTTAGGTTCAAGGTAGGTAAGTTTGTCGAACGTAGTTGCCATGCCTCCTGCATCGGAACGAACGCGGCAGGCGTCAAGCGGGACGCCTACCTTTCGCTAACCAATTTCCAGAGGATATGAAGATGACATGACTTCTCAAAAACTGGTGGCAGAGTCGACGTTTTCCATTGTCAGACGGCAATTGGCATATCGGGAATGTACTGTGCCGGCCCCACGGCCGGACTCACGGCTTCGCACCCATATGCCGGTCGAGAAAATCGAAGATCTTCGGGATCGCGCCATTTTCAAAAAGATCAATGTGACCACCGGCCGGGAAGTAAGCGGCCTCCTTCGGGGGCGCGGCCGCTTCGAACAGTTCGCGCCCGAGACGAACGGGCACGACCCCATCATTCTCGCCATGGAGCACGAGCAACGGTGCGCCAACACGGTCAATACGGGTGATGGACTCAAAACGGTCCTTGATCATCTGCTTGACCGGAAGGAACCAGTAGGTTCCCATCGCCACGTCCACGGTGGAGGTAAAAGGCGCTTCCAGGACAATGGCACCGGGGCAGCGGTGTTCGGCCGCCAGACGCACGGCGACACCGGACCCCAAAGACTCCCCATAATAGAGGATGCGATTCGCCGGAATGTTCTGATCGGCCAGGAACTGGGAGGCCGCCATGGCGTCCATGTGCAGCCCCTCCTCCGTGGGCGAGCCTGGGTTGCTGCCATAGCCACGGTAGCCAACAAGGATGACACCGTATCCCCGGTCCAGGAAGGGGCGAACCTTGAACGCCCTTGAAGCGATGTTGCCGGTGTTGCCGTGACAATAGACTACGGTCGGCTGACCCTTGGCGGCGGGCACATACCAACTGACCAGCTCAAGCCCGTCCACGGTTGTCAGGCGAAGCTCGCTCATTTCCGGCACCCCGGCCTTGGCCGGGGTCGTCATGAGCGGATAAGGCACGTACATCAGGGAACGCTGAAAAGCGTAGATGCCCGACATCATGGTGCTATAGCCGCCAGCGCCGACCAGAACCGGCCAGAACCAGAAGCTCATGGTCGAATTCCACCAGTTCCGAGTCTCCACACCTTCATTCGAAATCATCATGACCCTGTATCGCCCTCCGCCGCCAGTTCCTTGCCACCCTTGACGCGAGCCGCCAAGGACGCCGACATGAATTGATCGAGATCGCCATCAAGGACGCCCTGTGTATCGGACGTTTCAACCGCCGTCCGCAAGTCCTTGACCATTTGATAGGGCTGCAACACATAGGAGCGGATCTGGTGGCCCCAGCCGATATCCGTTTTGCTATCGGCCTCGGCCTGGGCCTTTTCCTCGCGCTTTTGCAGCTCCTGTTCGTAGAGACGGGCCTTCAGCATGGACCAGGCGGATGCCCGGTTCTGGTGCTGGGAGCGTTCGCTCTGGCACTGCACGACGATATTGGTGGGCATGTGGGTTATGCGCACCGCGCTATCGGTCTTGTTGACGTGCTGGCCACCGGCGCCGGACGCACGATAGGTGTCGATCCGGCAGTCCTTTTCATTGATCTCGATTTCGATGGTATCGTCGATCACGGGATAGACCCAGACCGAGCTGAAGCTGGTATGACGGCGGGCCGAGGAATCATATGGCGAGATTCGCACCAGACGGTGAACCCCGCTCTCCGTCTTCAGCCAGCCATAGGCGTTGAGGCCGGTGATTTTCAGGGTTGCCGACTTGATTCCGGCCTCCTCGCCGGGGCTTTCTTCCAGCCACAGCACCTTGTAACCCTTGCTTTCCGCCCAGCGGGCGTACATGCGCAACAACATCTCGGCCCAGTCCTGAGCCTCGGTGCCCCCGGCACCCGCATTGACTTCCAGGAAACAATCATTGGCGTCGGCCTCGCCCGAAAGCAGCGTCTCCATTTCCTGCAACGCGGCGCGTTCACGCAACGCGCCAAGATGGGCCATGGCCTCGGTTCCCACGGAAGCATCCCCCTCCTCATCGGCCAGTTCGATCAGGCCGAGGGTGTCCTCCAGTTCACGTTCCAGCCGGAGATAGCCGTTGACCGCACTGTCAAGCTGGGTACGCTCGCGCAATATTTTCTGGGCGGTAGCGGGATTGCCCCACAGGGACGGGTCTTCCGCTAAGGTATTCAGCTCATCAAGACGGGCATGGGCGCGATCCCAGTCAAAGATGCCTCCTTAGCAGCGCCATGGACTGCTTGATCTCATTGGCCAACGATTCGACTTCTGCGCGCATACGAAACATTTCCTTCCGTGATGACATCCGCATTATCAGGACAAATGACGGCCCTGACAAGTGCCGTCCCCAACAGGCACTGCCTCACGACAAACACCGCCCCACCCTCGCCCGCTCCACACGAAACGAAACGAGGGTGTGCGACAGATGCGCTAACAGGTCAGTTTAGACTCGTCACATCTCGCCGCAGTAGATGCCGAGGCCACGGGCGGTGTGGACGATGGCGCCCATCGGATCAACCGAACGGGAACCCTCGACGACCGACGACAACTGCACGTCCACCACACCACGATCATGCCAGGCCACCATGCGGTCAAATTTGCCCTGAGCGATCAGGTCGACGGCATGAACGCCAAAGGCCGAAGCGATGACACGGTCACGACTCGACGGGACCCCGCCCCGTTGAACGTGGCCAAGCACGGTGACCCGCGTTTCCGCCCCCAGATGCTGGTTCAACTTGCCGCTAAGGTAGTTGCCCACGCCGGAGTAACGCATCTCGCCACCCTGGTAGGCCACCTGAACTTTTTCGCCCGTTTCGGTCTTGCAGCCTTCGGCCACCACCATCAGGGCGTGATTGCGTCCCTCGGACTGAACCTGACGCAGCTTGGAAATGATGCCATCCAGCGTGTAGCGGATTTCCGGAATGATGATAACGTCGGCACCGCCGGCAATACCGGCGTTCAGCGCCAGATGACCAGCATCACGGCCCATGGTCTCCAGGATCAGGATGCGGTGATGGCTGGCGGCCGTCGGGGCCAGGCGGTCCAGAGCATCGACGGCGGCGTTGACGGCGGTTGTGAAACCAACCGCGTACTCGGTGTAACGAACGTCGTTGTCGATGGTCTTCGGCACGCCGATCATGTTCATTTGACCGGCCACGGCGATACGGCGAATGATGTTCATGCTGCCGTCACCACCGATGACGACGACGGCGCCCAGGCCCAGTTCATGGTAGCCGTCGCTGATTTCCTTCGAGCGGTCCTTCAGCGAACCGTCGGGCATCGGATAGGCGAAGGGATCGCCCTTGTTGGTGGACCCAAGAATGGTTCCGCCCTGGCGCAGCATGTCGCCGCTGAAAGTGCTCAGACCAAGCTTGACGTATTCAAGCGGCCGGTTCATCAACCCCACCGTACCGTCCTTGATCCCGTACACTTCCCAGCCATAGGTACGGATCGCGCGGCTTGCCACGGCCCTGATGACCGCATTGAGGCCAGCGCAGTCGCCACCACTGGTTAACACGCCGATTCTTTTTACTTTAGCCATTATGGTCAGTCCTCCCCTAACTATCTGTTCCAGGCATACCTCTTTTGGATCATCTCTGCTAGTGTCAATGCCGGGTCAGCGAACGGGTCCGTACCAATGATCGAGCCGAACCAGAAAGAATTGCGAGAGAAGCTGTCCGAGTTGCAGCTCCAGCACCGCGACCTGGATGCGACAATCACGTACCTGACAGAAACCGCGCCGTTCGATCAACTCCATCTCCAGCGACTCAAGAAACGCAAGCTGCTGATCAAGGACGAAATTTCCTGGCTGGAAAACCAGCTCCTGCCCGATATCATCGCGTAACCGGCCGGCGTGACCCGGAGCCGACTCGCCTCCCCAAGATTGGCCCTTTAGCTGGAACTTTTGGCGGCAACACGCCCCCCTGCCGCAGCCCGTTCCCTGATCTGCCACCAGAGAAGACCCGGCAAGCCAAGCATCAGATCCGGGACTCGGCGCACCAGCGACAGTGTCAGGGCGGTTTCCGGTGTCAATCCCAGCACGGCGCCAATGGCAAGATAGCCGCCCTCCTGGACGCCCGCCGCCCAGGGCACGGCAAAAGCGGCGTTGCGTACCGCGAACACCACGGCCTCAAGCGCCAGCACCGTGACAAAAGACAGGGGCCTCCCCATCATCGCAAGCGCAAGCCAGGACTCGCCGACCCCAACCACCCAGGCCATCAGATGCAGAACCAGGGCGCCCCCAACACGCCGCCACCGGCCATAGACCACGTCAAGCGCCGCCCGGAGTCCCTCCGCGCCGAGCCAGGCAATTCCCGTAAAATCCGACGCCAGCCGGACGGTCAGTCTCTCCACCCACCCCAGCACCCTGGGATGCTGGATCACCCACAGGCCAAGCACCATCCCTACGGAAATCCCCAGGGCCAGCCACACCCACCAGCCCGCCCCGCCATTACCGG
>JADFXL010000001.1 GCA_015233585.1 Alphaproteobacteria bacterium
TCCTGTTGCGCGGCCTGGATAACGTCCAGGGCGAGTGGAGCTTGGTGACCATGGCATGGAACATGAAGCGCATGTTCGTCTTGAACACCGCAATCTGAGGCGGATCAAGGGCCGCCGACGCGCTAACTGAAGCCTCCTGGCGGCGCAAACCCGGTCCGGCGGCGCTCCAACGGACGCGGCGCCCCTTCCATTCCAGGGAGTCCACCGGAATTATCACGCTCGGCCATCTGCCGTAAAACCAGTCCGACAGGCTGCTAGTCCTGACACGTTGCGACAGTCCGGCATCACTAGCTTTTGCTCGCACGATCGGCATCAAGTGGGTACAGGGGCGATTGCCGGATGAATGCTGGCGGAAGGGCGGGGAAGAGCTGTGCACGCTCCCTGCCAAACCTCAAAATTCAGTAATGCGGAAGTGACAAGCATCAAAGGCAGCACACCGGTCAACGTGATTGGCACAAGATGAATCGTAGGGGGTTCCTTCTCCAGGCTCAACCTGCTAGGGTCTGCGCCGAATCACCCCTCACGATCCATAATAACGGAATCGCCGCCATGAAGATGCAAGCCAACCTGATTCGTCCCGGCCAGATTATCGAGCACCAGGGCCGCCAGTGGTCCGTGCTGAAGATCCAGCTTATCCAGCCGGGCAAGGGCGGCGCCTTCATCCAGGTCGAGATGCGTGACTTTCGCACTGGCACCAAAACCAACGAACGCTGGCGTACCGCCGATACCGTCGAAAAGCTGAACGTCGAGGAGCGTGATTGCCAGTTTCTGTTTCTTGACGACGATCACGTCACCTTCATGGACACCGAAAACTTCGAGCAGTTCGCCATGGCCCGCGACGCGATCGGCGAGCAGACCGCGTTCCTCCAGGATGGCATGGCGGTGACGGTGGATTTCGTCGAGGGAACCCCGGTAGGGGTCAATCTGCCGCCAACGGTGATCATGCGGGTGGTGGAGGCCGACGCGGTGGTGAAAGGCCAGACGGCGTCCTCTTCGTACAAGCCCGGCATCCTTGAGAACGGCCTGAGAGTCATGATCCCGCCGTTCGTCGAGGCCGGAACCCGGATCGTCGTCAACACAACCGATTGCAGCTATGTGGAGCGGGCCAAGGACTGAGTCGTCCTTCCCCGGTAATAGACAGTGGCCTATCTTTCAGCAACCATGAACGTAATGACCGCTGTCGCCAAAAAAGCGGCACGAGGGCTGGTGCGTGACTTTGGCGAGGTTGAGCAACTTCAGGTATCCCTGAAAGGCACCAACGACTTTGTCAGCGCCGCCGACATCAAAGCCGAACAGACCCTTTATCGCGAATTGAAAAAGGGCCGGCCGGACTTTGGCTTTCTGCGCGAGGAAGGCGGGATCGAGGCGGGAAAGGATGCATCGCATCGGTGGATTATTGATCCGCTCGACGGCACGACCAATTTTCTGCACGGCATTCCCCATTTTGCTATTTCGCTCGCTCTTGAGCGGGATGACGATATTATTGCCGGGGTTATCTACAACCCTATTTCCGATGAGATGTACTATGCCGAAAAGGGCCTCGGCGCCTATCTGAATGATCGCCGCCTGCGCGTTTCGGCACGTCGGCATATCAATGAGGCGGTGATCGCCACCGGCATTCCTTTCCTGGGACGCCCCGACCATGCTCCGTTTCTGGCCCAGCTTCGCGCCGTCATGGCCGCCACGGCAGGCATTCGCCGTATGGGGTCAGCGGCACTCGATCTTGCCTATGTCGCGGCCGGGCGTTACGATGGATATTGGGAAACAGGTCTTTCCGCCTGGGATGTCGCCGCAGGCGTCATCGTCGTACGCGAGGCCGGGGGCTACGTCACCGAGTTGAGTGGCGGACGCGATGTAATCAGGAATGGCAGCGTACTTGCCGCGAACGATCACCTCCATCAGTCTCTGGGTGACCTTCTTCGCGCGGCCAATGCGTAACATTTGTCACCATATCTTGTATTAATCAGGCGGTCAAAGCGCTTGTTGCCTCCTGTCTCTTTGCGTTACACTGCAAGCTGTAGCTGTTGGGGCGTCGTGAGCGTGGAGGATTGCTATTGTGGTGATGTTGTTCCGCCGGAATCACAGAGGCAAGGGATGGCTAACCGGGTGCGCGGCGGGGTTGGGTATCGCTCTGGCAACGCTTCCGGTTGCGGCCCAGGTTGTGATAGGCGGCACATCCCCCAGTGTCGTCGTGGATATGGGCGTGCTCGACTCGCTGGGGCCGCAGCCGAACCTGCCCAGTATGTTGCTCCCGCAAGTCAGGGAGGCCACACGGCCGCTGACTCCGATACGGCCCCCTGGGGGTAAAAGAATTGTCCCGAACGCGAGGCAGTCCACCGCTCTTAGCCGGGATGAGTTCTCTTCGCTGCTAACCAAGAACGCAGACGGGTCTCGTCCGAAACCTTCACACCGCGTGGCCGTGGAAGACGCGAGTCTTTCCGATGCCAAACCACGGCTTCCCCAGGAGAGCCTCCGTCCGGCGATGCCGCACCCTCTGCCGCGCCCGGTTGTCGCTGCAACATCGGTGAACGTCGCACCAGAGCGGCCGGACTCACGCCCTCATAAAGCGGCCCCGACGCCCGCCCCGGAAAAGATCGTGCCACATCAGGCGCCGGTCGCCGCAGGACTGGATAACGTGCCGACAATACCGACGGTTGCGCAAGCCGTGCCGAAACCCGTCCGTCTGGCCGACATTCCACCGTTGCCCGAGATACCGAAATCGTCGCCCCCACCGAAATCGTCATCCCCGGATGTCGTTGCACCGCATGGTCTGAACGCAGATCTGGGCCTGACCCCGCCCCCACCCAAAAAGACGCAATCGCCCCCGGTGGTCGAGGCTCGGGCAGTCGACGCGGATCATCACAACACGGCAACACCTAGCGTCAGCGACGGGAGGGTAACGCTGCCGTTCCCCGAGGACGTCTCGAAACTGTCCGAGGACGCAAAGCCAGGGTTGAAAGCCCTGGCGACTCGAATGAACCAGAATCCCGACATCAGGGTCCAGGTTCTCGCCTACGCATCGGGTACCGAGGCCACCGTCAGCAAAGCCCGCCGCTTGTCTCTGGCGCGGGCCGTGGCTGTACGTACGTTCCTTACCGATCAGGACGTACCAAGTACGCGCATCGAACTTCGTGCACTCGGCAATCATGTCAAGGATGAGCCTGCAGATCGCGTTGATGTGGTAATTATCTCGCAATAACGTGCTCATAAATATTAACCGAAAGCCCAAAGAACGAGGGTATGGAGTCCTCGTTCTTTGGGCCTGTCTTATTAATAGGGAGCGCGAGGGGCTTAGTCCCTCGTATCTTTATCTTAAAACAGATTTGGGGATCTGGTTAAAATATACGCTTGCCGCCAATATGGGTTACGAAGCCGTTTGCATCCGTGGTGATGTTCCTCGCCCTTCGTGATTCAGATGTTTTCTTCGCGACTGGTGTGGCGGGGGGAGCGGGTTCTTCGGGCAATACCTTGGAAGGTGCTGGTTCCTTAATCGGTATAACGGAGGGCGCAACTTCCATGGCCTTTGCCATAGCGGGGGGCTGAGGTGGCGTGGCGGAGGGTGCGGGTTCCTTGGCCTTCTCTACAACGGGCGCCGCAGCGGACGTCTGAGCCGGTAAGTCGGAGACCTTAGCAGCCAACGCCACGGAAGGCTCTGGCTTCCTGGCCGGTGTGACGGGGGCCGGTAAGGACTCCCTTTGCAAAAGTCGTCTGGGCGGCAAAGATAAAGGCTGCCTTAATGCCGGTCTGCTGGCGCTGGATGCCGCATCATTTGCGGGAGTGGCGACTGGCTTTGGCAACATGGGTAGTGGTAGCGGTGGTGAAATGGCTACGGCAGAAGTGAAACTGGCGGTGCCGATTCTCTGGCTAGCAGCCCATTTGTTGCCAAGCTCTGTCAGCACCACGACAACGCCGGCCTGCGTCCGCTCGCGCCGAACATAGCCATTATGGGCAAGTCCCGCCACTAGAGCATCCACGCGGCTTAAATCAAGGCCAATCTCGGCGCAAATATCGGATTGTAGCGCGGTACCGCCATGGCCAATCAGGCTGCGCAAGAACTGGCGGCCATAGTCAGTGGATTTGCCGGAAGGCTGAGGCATACGATTTAATTCCAATACTCCCCCGGATAACGAGCCAGTCAAGCCACATTATCCTTCCCGATTAGTGATAGAAGACGGCAAATATCACCCGTGCCATCTGCCCGTTACAGCATTCAACTTTCTACGTTAGTGGGCCTCATGCAAAATAGCCGGAGAACCGAATGCCAGACAAGCCGCACCAAACAAAGTCCGCAGACGAAACAAAGAGCGGACAAGGACTCTATAACAGCCCTCGCCCGGTCAAGGCCGCGCGGAAGCGCTATCGTTGAAACAGTGATGCACCGTCAAATTGGCTCGATCTTCTCCGCCTGCGGGCCTTTTTGCCCGACGGTGGTGGTAACCCGAACTCGCTGCCCTTCTTGCAGATTGCCAAGTCCCGAACGTTCCAACGCCGATATATGGACGAAAACATCCTTTCCGCCATCGTCCGGCCCCACAAACCCAAAGCCCTTTTCCACGTTAAAAAACTTCACGGTGCCATCGACAATACCACCGCCCCCACCACCACTGAAGCCGCCCCCACTGAAACCAGAGCCAGACCCAAACCGCGAAGCCCCCGCGTCAGACCGGGAAGGCACGGCCGTTCCCATCTCCACGACTCTGCGGATCTCGTCAACTTGCGGCCCCTTCTGCCCCGGCCGCATGACGCACTCTATGACCGTTCCTTCCGGAAGGTTGTCATAGCCAGCTCGGGTAACAACGGATACGTGCAAAAACGCATCCAAAGAGCCGTCCGAAGGCGTGACAAACCCGAATCCCTTGGTCGAATTAAACCACTTAACGGTAGCCGTCAGAGAGGGACCAGCAATTGATGGACCGGGAGTTGCCCTATCGTTGCGCCTGGTTGGCGTCAGGGGTTCAAACGGCATATCGTTGTATTCATCCCGGCGGCGATGGCCAAACTTGCCGGGATTTCGAGTATCGTCACGCTTCCAAGCCATTCCTAAGTCGCCCAATTTAATTAGAACACAGCCGCCGGTCTCAACGGACCGGGAGTCGGCCAACCTTTGCCAAAGCCACCCAGGACTCCGACACCGAAACCATGCTACAGCGACTCCACCGGTCCAGAGCGGCGCTACGCCGAATGCCACACGAAAAACCAAAACCGTCGCGTACCAGGAAAGTTTCCTACCATACTCAGAAATGCGTCAAGTAGGAAGGCCAATTCTGCCAATAAAAAATGTCATGGCACCCCATACCCAGGTAATCACCAACGTTTGCACCGCGCCCCCACCTGATCAGGACAAACGGTGGCCAGGGCCGCCGCCTCAGGATGCTGCAATCCACCCGCAAACTACATCCAGTGGCGACAAACCAAATGCTTCCGTCACCGACTCGCCCATTTCCAGCTAGAGTGTTGTGGCAACATTCATCTATTTCACGGCGAGAATGGCGGGCCTCAAAGCTTCCAGAACCTGAATATACATATCCCGTTTGAACGGCACGATCTGAGCGGCGATATCGTCCAGCGAGGCCCATTTCCATCTGGCGAATTCGCGTGAGGGACCAGAGATGTCTATATCCCCATCGTCACCGGTAAAACGCATGACAAACCACTTCTGTTGCTGCCCGCGATAGCGACCATGCCATACCTTGTCGGCCAGTTCTGGAGGCAGATCGTAGGTGAACCAATCGGCACTTTCCGACACGACATCGGCTTTATCGGTTCCCGTTTCCTCTTTAAGCTCCCGTAGTGCCGCCTCAATCGGCGTTTCCCCTTCGTCGATTCCGCCCTGTGGCAACTGCCAGGCTGGCTCCGGCGTATCCACGCGCTGTCCGGCAAAGACCAAACCATCACCACTGAGCAATATTACGCCAACACCGCGACGATAGGGGCGCATGGCGAATGGCAACTTCTGCTTCATTTGTCATTTCCCAACTGAACCAACGCTGAAAGCGGGGCGATGGATATCCCCTTCCCTTCCAGGGATGCAATCCACACCACCATACGATCCATGGTGACGGGATAAGCCGACGCCGTACCAACCGCTCGTTTCGACGTTTTGGCCAGATTCGCAAGATAGTCCAGCCTGGCGTTTATGGCCGCCGCGAAAGGGCGCTCATCAATAACCAGATTGACCATGGCGTAATTCAGGTTTGGCGGCGCGCCACCGACGATGACGCCACTGCCGGTGACGCCATTGTCAACGTAAATCAGACCACGATCCGCCAACGCCATCAAAACCGGCAGAAAATGGGTGGGTTTGGTAAGAAAGCGCGATCCCATGTACGCGACAATTCCGGTATACCCGGTACAGCGTCCCAACACCGTCTCCAGCCGCTCGATATTCTCCTGTGGCGACAACACCGTCAGCAAGCCATAAGAGCCAGGATCCTGTATGGGAAAGTTGTTCGGCTCCATCGGCATATCAAGCATCACTTCGTGACCCCGCTCACGAGCGCGCTCGATCCAGCGTTTCAGACCATCGGCATAGGGGCTGAAAGACAAGGTAACGTCGGCAGGCAACCGTTCGATCGCAGCTTCGGTGGCCTCCCGCTGGAGTCCAAGCTCGGTTATGATAATCGCCACGCGGGGCCGTCTGCTGCTGCCGGAAAAGGGGCGGGCGTAAGCCTTCCATGGCTGTTTCCCCTCCCCCGACACCACCGGCAACAGTCCACGGTCGGTCTTGTTCACCAAATCCGCCAGCGGCGCCGGCACCAGCGGTTCACTTTTTGGCGGTTTGGGCAGGTGATCGTAGCTGGGTGGCTCGCGTTCCGGCTCGGAAGAAAGCACCGGAATCGGGGGTTCCACCAATGCCAGCCGCGTCGGCGGTGCTCCCCGGTCCGAAGAAGGGGCTGGCTTCGCTTCGCCACCAACCGCCCCGGCGGGTGCTTTTGGTTCGGTGGCTTTACCTTTGTCTTCGCTCTCGCCAAGTTTTGGCGCGGCAGCCCCCTTCTCGGCCCCACCTTCGCCATTCGCAGATTGTTTCGAAGCCGGTTCGTTACTTCCGTGGGGGGCAGGCTCTGCTCCTCCCCCCGTCAACCAAGGACGTCGACTCGGCGAACGGTCTGAACTGGACGGATCAGCCAGGGGCGGAGCCAACAGACTGGTCCCTGGTGTTTCCGAACCGGATCGTGGCGGCATTGCCAACTCGACAACGGCGGCTTCCCGAACACCACCCTCGACAACAGGCTCGCCACCGGACCCAAACGCCCAATAGCCAACCAAACCACCGACAACCCCCACCCCCACCAAACTTCCGGCAATGACCGGCCAACTGAAACGGCCAGTCTTTTGTTTTCTGCCTTCAGCTTCCTCTTCATCGTCGTAAGTCGCATCGTCTGCGCTGTCGCCGTCGCTAAGCCCCAACAACGAAGCAATCAACGACGGCAGTTTTTCGTCTTCGGCATCAATATCGCCGAATAAGTCCGATCCAGCCGTGCCCCGTCCAAAAGGAAGCTTCAAACTCGCATACTCGACTGGATGTTGCCGCTCATTCAGAGCAATCGCAGATCATGCAATCCCTCTGATTTGCCGCGTCTCATCAATTTCCCGACTTCGACAACCGATACAAGGACAGGCTGTGCAAAATATCGAAGGCGCGCCCAAGCTGGTAGTCCTCTGGGGTGCCAAGCTTCGGTTCACCCGAAAGCCCATCCGGTGCCGCCGGGGTCTTGTCCTTAGGGTCTTTGGGGTCCTTGGACGGCGTGTCCTTGGGCGACTGCGTGTCCTTGTCGTTGGCATCGCTTTCGCCTTTGGCCGAGTTGGGATTCCGCAGGGCATGGCGAAGTTCGGACTCGCTACGGGGATGAGAACTGCCGTTCTCCAGCGCTTCTAGACGAGCCTGCTCGATCACGACATCGGGCGTGATGCCGACTCCCTGGATGGAGCGTCCCGAGGGGGTGTAATAGCGCGCCGTTGTCAAACGCATGGCGCCACGGCTGGGCAGCGGGATGATGGTCTGTACCGAACCCTTGCCGAAGGAACGAGTCCCAACCACGATCGCCCGTCGTTGATCCTGCAAAGCGCCCGCTACGATCTCCGCCGCCGAGGCCGAGCCGTCGTTAATCAGGACCACCATAGGCAATCCCCGGATCTGGTCGCCCTTGTGGGCATTGAAGCGCTGAATGTCCTCAGGCCGCCGGGACCGCGTCGAGACAATCTCGCCATAGTCCAGAAAAGCGTTCGACACGGCAATTGCCTGATCCAGAAGGCCACCGGGATTATTACGCAGATCCAGGACGATGCCCTGGAGCTTGTCGCCTTCCTTTTCCTTGATCTCCTTGAGCGCGGCATCGAGTCCGGTATCGGTGCGTTGATTGAACTGGGTGATGCGAATATACCCCATGTCGTTTTCAATGCTGGACTTCACCGACTGAATCTTTACCACCGCGCGGGTCAGCGTGAGATCAAACGGATTTTTTCCCTCACGACGAATCGTGAGGCGAATGTCCGAATTGGCCGGACCGCGCATCTTGTCCACCGCCTCATTGAGGGTCAGACCGAGCACCGCCTTGCCGTCGATATGGGTGATATAATCGCCCGGCTTGATACCCGCACGAGAAGCCGGCGTATCGTCTATGGGCGAAACCACCTTGACCCACCCGTTGTCGAGCGTGACCTCGATACCGAGTCCGCCGAATTCCCCCTCGGTCTGGACCTGCATGTCCTTGTAGCTCTTCGGATTCATGTAACCCGAATGGGGGTCCAGCGAGGACAACATGCCGTTCACGGCATTTTCGACCAGCGTCTCATCGCTGACCTCGTCAACATAGTCGCGGCGCGTTCGTTCAAAAACGTCGCCGAACAAGTCCAGCACCCGGTAGGTGTCGTTATCATTATGCTGCCCTGCAAACCCCGGTACAGGAGCTAGCCACACAGCCGCGCCGAGCGCGATAACAGCCTTTCGTATCATCCGCGATTGTTACCTTTTTGTGCCGTCAACCACGGCAGAGGATTAATGGGTTGGCCCTCACGGCGCAACTCCACATAAAGGGTCGAATCGCCTTCGGCGTCAACCACGCCAACCGGCTCTCCGGCAACGAGGTGCTGTCCTACCCCAGTATCAATTCTGGTCATTCCAGCAAGGAGCGTATGATAGCCCTCGCCATGCTCGATTATCAAGAGCTGGCCGTAACCACGAAAATTCCCAGAGAAGACGACCACACCGTCATAGGGCGCGATGACCTGAGCCCCCGGCCGTGTTCGGATCGTGAGTCCCTTGGAGGCCAGTCCCACGTCGTTGACCTGACCATAGCTGGTAACGATCCGCCCCCTGGCTGGCAATGGCAGAGTTCCGCGCGCCTCGCTAAACGGACGTGTCTGTTTGACCCCGACGAACGCCCCCCCGGTCTTTGGACTCGCACGGGCGGCGGCCGCCGCCTGGGCTGCCTCGGCAGTGGCTTTCCGGCGTTCCTCCTGGATGCGTTGGCTCTCGGCCTGACGCTGTTCTTCCGCCTCAGCCAGCTTTTGTTGTTCGGCTTTGCTCTGCGCCACCGCTTCGCGATCCAGAAGTTGACGGTGTTCCAGAGCAATACGGGCTTCCTCGGCCTTGCGGTGTTCCTCGGCCAGACGGCTTTCCTCGGCGAGCCGTCGCGCCTCGTTGGCGCGTTGCTCCTCGGCGGCCCGGCGCTCCGCCTCCACCCGCTTACGCCGTTCCTCTTCCAGACGAATCATCAGCTCCCGCAGATCACCAGCTTCCCGCGCCAACTCAAGCACATGGCGGGCTGCCATCTGGCTTCGGTTTTCCGCTTCCTGCTGAAGACTGGCCTTGCGGCTGAACAGCTCCGCCAGCCGCATATGTTCCTTGGCGAGCGTATCGGTGACCGTGCCGATCTGGTCCCGGCGTGCCGCGATCTCGCTGCGCAACGTGCTTAAAACTACCAATTGCCCGCGTATATCATGGGCGGATACCTTGATCTGCGGAACCGCAGCCCGCAGCAGAATGGCAGTACGAACGGTATCCGCCGGCTTCAGGGGCTGGGCAATGAGGGCCTCGGTGGGGCGCCAGGCCAGGCGCTCCAAAGCCATCAACACCCTGGTCGTCTGTTTGCCCCGACGAGCAAGGGCCTCCCGCAAAGCCTCGCGTTTTGCTTCCAGACCGGCGAGATGCCCTTCCATCTCGGTGAGCTTGTCCTCATGTTCCTGAGCGACGGCCGCAGCTTTGACCAGTCCGCTCTTGACGGTGGTTAGCTCATCGGAAAGAGATTGCGCCTCACGTTTCAGGCGCTCCTGCTCCTGTCGCCCCGACACCATGGCCTTTTCGATATTTTGCAGGCGTGCGGCGGCTTGCGGGGATGGTTCCTCCTCCCCCGCCGCACGCCCCAAAGGTGCCGTCGTCAGCGCTAAAACGGCGACCGCGGTTATCCACTCACGCCGGAGCACGGTGCCCATGATGACCGCCGCAACCGCACCCTGCCTGACGCAGCAGCGACTGCCCGGTCATTTCCTTGGGCTGAGGCAGGTTTATGAGCGTAAGCAGGGTTGGGGCGATGTCCGCCAGCCGCCCATCCGCCAACATCGAGACTCCAGGCGGCGGGTTGACGAGAACCAATGGAACCTCGCCGATGGTGTGGGCCGTATGAGGCTCGCCGGTGATCGGGTCGCGCATCATTTCGCAATTGCCATGATCGGCAGTGACCAGCATGGTGCCGCCGGAAGCCTTGACCGCCGTTTCCAGACGAGCCAGGGTGTTGTCGATGGTCTCGGCGGCCTTGATGGCGGCATCGAGCATTCCGGTATGCCCCACCATGTCGCCGTTGGCGAAATTGGCGATGATGATATCGAATTTGCCCGAGCCGATGGCCTCGACCAGTTTGTCGGTAACCACGGGCGCCGACATCTCCGGCTGGAGGTCATAGGTGGCGACCTTGGGGCTGGGGATCAGGATTCGTTCCTCGCCGGGGTAAATCTTCTCCTCGCCACCGTTAAAGAAGAAGGTGACGTGGGCGTACTTCTCGGTTTCGGCGATACGCAATTGTGTCAGCCCCCGTTCCGAAACCAGTTCGCCCAGGATGTGGGTGAGATTCTGGGGCGGGAACAGGGCTGGAAAGAAACGGTTGAGATCTTTGGAATACTCGGCCATGCCAAGCCGGGCGGCAAACGCGACCACGCGCGAGCGGGCGAATCCGTCGAAGGCGGGGTCCGCCAGCGTTTGCAGAATTTCCCGCGCCCGATCGGAGCGGAAATTGGCCATCAGCAGGCCGTCGCCATCCTTCATCCCGGCATAGTCGCCAATCACCGCCGGCAGAACGAATTCGTCGTTCTTGCCGTCGGCATAGCTGTTGGCTATGGCGGTGATGGGATCGGGCGCGGACACCCCCTTGCCGTTCACCAGGGCCTCATAGGCCTTCTCCACCCGGTCCCAGCGCTTGTCGCGGTCCATGGCGTAGTAGCGCCCACTGACCACACCATAGCGGAGTTTGGGCACGTCCTTGACATCGCCCATGAGTTTGGCGACGAAATCCTTGCCCGAGGCCGGCGGCGTGTCGCGCCCGTCAAGCAGCGCGTGGATCGTCACCGCCACCCCGGCGTTGCCAATGGCGCGAGCCAGTGCCACCATGTGATCCTGGTGGGAATGCACTCCGCCCGGCGAGACCAGCCCCATCAAATGACAGGTTCCGCCGCTGGCCTTCAGAGTGTTGATGAACGTCAGCAGTTCCGGCTTGGTCGCCAGGGAACCGTCCGCAGCGGCGAGGTCGACGCGCGGCAGGTCTTGCATGACCACGCGCCCGGCGCCCAAATTCATGTGCCCGACTTCCGAATTTCCCATCTGGCCATCCGGCAGGCCAACGCTCAAACCCGAGGTCTTGATCAGACTATGGGGGCAGGTCGTCACCAGACGGTCCCAGGTTGGCGTGTTGGCCATGGCAATGGCGTTGTCGGCACGCTCCGGACGATAACCCCAGCCATCGAGGATACACAGAACGACGGGCCGCGGACGACCCGGAACATTGATATTCTTTGTCATGATAGGGTCACATTCTCCCTGATGAATTTGCCTCTATATAATCGAAAAGTCATCGCCACGCCATACGCAGTAAACACAGGAAAGCATAAAAGGCTGCGCACCTGCTGATTCGTTCTGAAGTAGAAACGGCCCACCACCGGGGGAGGTGGGTATGGTACGCTGGCGAGACGACGCCACCGTTACGGTTCATGAGTGACCAGCTCTTCACAAACGGCTTGGCCGACCCTATCTGTAATGCTATAGTTTAGAGATATTCCAGATTAACAGTTGGCACATGAGGATCATCATGCCTTTCGAACTCCCCCCCCTCCCTTACGACAAGGCCGCACTTGAGCCACACATCACGGCTCGGACGCTGGAGTTTCATCATGGTAAGCACCACCAGACCTATGTCACCAACCTCAATAACCTGACCAAGGACACCCCGCTGGCGACGGCGTCGCTGGAGGAGGTCATCAAGGCATCGGCGGCCGACGTGGCCAAGGCTGGCCTGTTCAACAATGCGGCCCAGGTATGGAACCACACCTTTTTCTGGCATTGCATGAAGCCCGGCGGCGGTGGTGCCCCCACCGGCGACCTTAAGGCCAGGATTGATGCCGCGTTCGGCTCCGTGGACAAGTTCAAGGAAGAATTCAAGGCCACCGCCGTGGGCCAGTTCGGCAGCGGCTGGGGCTGGCTGGTCCAGGAGAACGGCGCCCTCAAGATCACCAAAACCGGCGGTGCCGATACGCCTATGGTTCACGGACAGACCGCGCTGTTGACCGTGGATGTGTGGGAACACGCCTATTACCTAGATTACCAGAACCGCCGCCCGGATTTCGTGCAGGCGTTCCTGGACCATCTGGTCAATTGGGATTTCGTGGCGAAAAACTTGGCGGGATGATAGGGGGTTTAACCAAAAGTGGTAAGAACGAGGGCCTGAGGCCCTCGCGCTCCTCCTTTATCTTATTAACGGGGAGCGCGAGGGGCCAAGGCCCCTCGCATCTTTATCTTCTGGTTGATTTTCCATCATAGGTATTTTCTGATTTATGGGGTGCCTGGGCAATTACAACATATGTGGTTTCTATCACCCTGCAATCCCGGAAGAGTCTAAAAAACGGGGTTCGGGGCCTTAAGACCCCTCCCCACACCTCACACCGCAATCAATGCCGCCGCCACCCGGCGATCTTCCGCCACCATCACATTGAACGTGCGACAAGCCGCGCCGGTATCCATCGGCTCCACAACGATCCCGAGTTCCTTGAACGCCCGCCGCAGTTCCGGGACGACGAGCACCAATCGCGGGCCACATCCCAGCAACAGGATCTCGGGCCTGGACACTGCTTCCGCCACTGCCGCCAGAGAGGCCCCTGAAATTGCCTCCGCCGACGCCACCGGCCACGCCGTCACCCCTTCCGGGAGCACGATAACCGACCCGACATAGACCACGCCGCCGATCCGAAAACGGCCGTCGCCATAGCTCTGGATCAACCTGCGGCCAACGGAAACAACGGGTATGATATCGGCCATGACGTGTCTACTTCGGCAGAGCCGCCTCTTCGCCACCTTCCCCGTCGATGGCTTCGCGGCGGAGGTTGAAATAGATCAGCACCGGCATCCCGATATAAATCGACGAATAGGTGCCGACGCCGATCCCCCAGATCATGGCCAGCCCGAATCCGTGCAGAACTTCGCCGCCGAGCAGATAGATCGCCACCACGGAAAGCATGGCGGTGCTGCTGGTGAGGATGGTTCGCGACAAGGTCTCGTTGGTGCTGAGGTTGAGCACGTCGATCAACGACACTTTCCGATACTTTCGCAAGTTCTCACGCACGCGATCGTACACCACCACCGAGTCATTGATGGAATAGCCCGCGATGGTCAGCAGGGCCGCCACCGTCGTCAGATCGAATTCCAGGTGAAAAATCGAGAACAGACCCAGGGTGGTCGTCGTGTCGTGAACCAGGGCAAACATGCCGCCAAGACCATATTGCCACTCAAACCGAAACCACAAATAGGCTCCGATACACAAAATAGCCAAGCCCAGCGCCAGAATGCCGTCGCGGACCAGTTCACCCCCCACCTTGGGACCGACCACCTCGACCCGGCGGTATTCAATATTGGCTCCGAGCGCAGCCTTGATCTTGTTCAGAGCCGCCGTCTGCCCCTCCTCGTCCCCCCCCTGCTGACGCAAACGGATGACGACCTCATCCCCGGTCGAACCGATCCCCTGAAGCGCCACCTCGCCCAGACCCAGGCCATCGAGTGCGGTTCGCATATGGCCAAGATCGGCCACACCTTTTGTCTTGATCTCCAGCATGATACCGCCGGCAAAATCAATGCCGTAATTGAACCCGACGGTGAAGACGGAAATCAGCGAGGCGATGATGGCCAGAACAGACAGGGACAAGGCAATGTTGCGCTTGCCAACAAAGTCGATCTTGGTGCCATAGGGCCAAAAATGGATGCCGCGAAACATGAAGTACCTCAGAGCCTGAGAATCTGGCAAGAATGCAGGGTCGCCATCCAGACCCCGCTTGAAGGCGTCACGCCGAAGGCACGCCCGCAGTGTGATGCCCCAAATACCATCATTATTAAGGCCGTTGTCCTTGGGGCTGTCGCCCCAAACCCCACCTGGGGCCTGAGGCCCCAGACCCCCATATGAAAAGAAGAAATGGGGGGCGGGCACCCCCATATCGGTTCATTTCCACCACATCAGACGGGCAGCGTTTGCGGTTTATAGCGGCGCACCCATAACACCACCATCAGCCGCGTCACCATCACCGCCGTGAACAACGAAGTGGTCAAGCCGGTCCCCAGCGCCACGGCAAAGCCGCGCACAGGCCCGGTGCCGAACTGGAACAACAGGATCGACGCGATCAACGTGGTGACGTTGGCATCAACGATGGTGGTAAAGGCGCGCTTGAAGCCAGCCTCCATGGCGCTCAACGGCGTGCGGCCCAGGCGGAACTCCTCGCGCATCCGTTCATAGATCAAAACGTTGGCATCCACGGCCATGCCCATGGTCAGCACCATGCCCGCGATCCCCGGAAGCGTCAGCGTCGCCCCCAGCATCGTCAACACCCCAACCAGCAAAGTCAGATTGAGGATCAGGGCCAGATCGGCGAACAAACCGAACAAGCCATAGGCCACCACCATGAACACAACCACGAGCACAAACCCCAGCACGCTGGCGACGGCTCCGGCGTGAATGGAGTCGGCTCCCAGTCCCGGACCGACGGTGCGTTCCTCCATCACCTTCAACGGTGCGGGCAGCGCCCCGGCACGCAGCAAAAGGGCAAGATCCTGAGCCGACTGGACCGTAAAGCTGCCGGAAATAACGCCGGACCCGCCCAGAATGGGTTCGCGGATGACCGGAGCACTGATGACCTTGCCGTCCAGCACGATGGCCATCAACTTGCCGGTGTTTTCCTGGGTAAGCCTGGCAAATTTTTTGCCGCCCAGGGTATCGAAGCGAAAACTGACCACCGGCTGGCCATCCTGGAGCGTCGGCTGGGAATCGGTCAGCATGTCGCCCCCAATCTCCACCCGCTTGCGCAGAACGTAGTGGGAGGCCTCCTTGGATTCGGCAGACGGCACCAGTTCGGAACCCGGAGGCACGTGTCCGCTCAAGGCTTCGGAGACAGGCGTATGTTCATCAACCAGATGAAGCGTCAGCTTGGCCGTTTTCCCCAGCAGCCGCTTGACCCGGTCGGGATCGTCCAGCCCCGGCAACTCGACGATGATCCGATTCGCCCCCTGGCGCTGGATCGACGGCTCGCGGGTGCCGAGTTCGTCGATGCGCCGGCGCACGATTTCGATCGACTGCTGCACGGCCGAGTCCTGGCGGGTATGCACGGCTTCCTCGGAGTAATGCAGCCGGAAAGTTCCGCCCTCTCCTTCTTCGACCTGGACCGTACGCTCGATGTCGTGCAGCGCCTTGCGAATCGATTCCCTGGCATCGGTATCGGTCGCTGTCACGCTGACATACCCATGCTGAATGCCAAGTCCACGATAATTGGCGTGGGCCTGACGCAGGGCAGAACGCACGGATTCGAGCAGATTGTTAAGCTGCTCGTCCAGCACCGCCTTGACATCCACTTCCAGCAACAGATGCGACCCGCCCTGAAGATCAAGGCCCAGGTTCACCGGCTGCCACCAACTTGGCATCTTCGCCGTAGTCTCATGACTGAGGACATTGGGCACGGCGAAGAAAATTCCCACCGAGCACAGGGCCACGACAAGAGCGATCTTCCATTTGGCGAAATAGAGCATGGCGCGGACGTACCCGGATTTTGGAGTTTATTTGCCCTTGCCGGACAACAGCTTCTTCAGACCGGCCACGACCCCGTTGTCCTCGGGTGCGGCGGGTCCAGAGTCGCTAGTCTCGCCGCCCTCCGCGTCACCCTCGGCCTCGGCCTTGTTCTTGCCCCCGCCGGCCACCGGCTCCGTTTTGGTAAGGACGGTGGCGATGGTGTCGCGAAGAACCTTGACCCGCACGTTGTCGGCGATTTCAACGATCACTTCCTGATCGTTCACCACCTTGGTGATCAGCCCCACGATACCGCCCCCGGTAACAACACGATCCCCCCGGCGGATGGCGGATAGCATTTCCCTTTGCTGCTTCACCTTCTTCTGTTGCGGGCGGATCAGCAAAAAGTAGAAGACGACAAAGATCAAAATCAGAGGCAGAAAAGATTCGATACCGCCGCCACCGACGCCACCGGCGGCCTGTGCGTAAGCGGGAGCGATCATGGACATCTGGAAAACTCCTAAAAAATTCATTCCGCAAAGCCTGCCGGACTATACCGGCAACGGTCCGACTTGCAAACTCAATCCGCTATGGCGGTCGCACAAGAAGGATCGGATTGCATAAATCGGAGGAAGATTGCGCAAAGGTTACTGATTTGCGAAATACACAAGCTACACAAACATTTTGTGTAGCTTTTTAAGTAAAACTCTCTCTATATAAATGTGAACGACAGCCCCACCAGCAATTGATGCAATTATACTGATAATTACTGCTATAATTAAAAAAACATGACTCGTCATGTGCGCTTTTTGCATCACGAATCCGACAAATGATACTGCAAATACATGTGTCAAATAGATTGAGTAACTTGCGTCTCCTATAAAAGTTGGCCATCCGCTCAAGCGATCGATCCAGCGTTCCTCCAATGCCAAGGTCGCCGCTAAAAGCAGCACCCCAGGTATGCCCCATGAAATGAAGCGGGGAAAATCTCTAAAGGTATCGAGCATTGATATCCAAACTAGAAGTCCGGCAACAACAACCGCCGCATAGGCAAGTGGTATCGGGAGCCGTTTGCCCGCCAAAGTAGCCAACCCAACGATCATTCCAAAAACAAACTCAAGATTGAGTGAACCTAACAAAAAAGATCCCGCCCACCAATCCGGTGTAGAAAATAATCCAGCAAAAACAATCAGACATAGCACACTGGCAACCCAAGGAATCGGTCGCCGGCTAAATGCCAAAGCAACGGCAAAAATTATGTAGAACATCATCTCGAACGACAGCGTCCACCCCACATTCACGACTGGCCATGTGGCACCTGTCCATATGGTGCCATATGGTGGAATAAGAAAAAATGAGGCAACAGCATACGATAAAGGAACAATAGAATGAATCGCCAGACCGGGAAAAATAAAGATAATCGCAATCTTGAGCCCTGTAACAATCCAATATAGCGGTACGATTCGAATAATACGCCGGGTCAGGAATGCCCTCCACAATCCCGCAAGTCCCCACTGTGGGGATGTAGCCATCACCATAATAAATCCACTAATCGGAAAAAAAATATCAACCCCAAATTGCGGCCAGCTAATTGAATGCAAATTAAATGAACAATCAAGACGTTCATTCAACATTATTAAAATATGGCTAAGCACCACAAACATAGCAGCCACTCCCCGGAGCACCTGAACGCCCGGGAAGAAATTATTATTTCTAACGCTTATTTTGAGATGATCGCTCTCCATGAACCACTATAACCTTCCGTTAAAAAGAAGTGGGTATGAGAGCGATGGCGTCACGCCGTTAGCATGAAAATTCGCAGGCAGAAAAAATCCGAGGTCCATCCCACGCATTTCAGTTCCGTATCTCGACCCAATGTGTCCAGAAAAACGCGCGCGGTACATCTCTATCACACCATTACACCGTAGAAAACGGCTCGTTATTTCGAGCACCAATACCCCGTATCGAAACACAAAGTCCAGCAGATAAAATCGCAATGTGATACCATATAAAACCACGGAAAATATTTGTACCAGCCATCATACTAATGAGAACAATGATTAGACTTACCGTTAATCCAAAAATGATAATATACATTTTTTCGTCTCGACGTCGGAGACGAAAAAATGGGGTGCATATTTTCCAGATAAAAAACATGAAGATTAGAAATCCCTCGATACCTGTTGACGCAATTACTTCAAGAAAAACGTTAGATCCTTCTACTTTTGCATTCACGTACGTTGATACATCAAAATTAGCGTGGTTATTCATGTATAAATTTGGACCAACACCACCAAAACCAACACCAACCAGTGGATTTTGCGTAATAAGTTGCAGTGTAGCTTCGATTGCTCTAGTTCGTGCATCTACTGAGTGAGCTGTTCCACCAAATATTCCGAGACCTTGAGCAAAAAACTGCACCACATAAAAGTGATAAACGGCAATGTATGTAAAAATAGAAAGTATACTTATGGTGACAAGCATCGAATTTCTTAGTGTTCGGGCATGTACACGCCGACCCGATAAAAATTTAAATAAAATGTAACCTTGGGCTACAACGAAGATGAATAATATCCCGGCCCAGGCTGTACGAGAGGTGGACAGAACAAGCGTTAACGCACTAAGCAGGAGGGTAAGAGTAATCGTACGTCGAGGAAGAGGCGAGACGCCGCCAAAAACCCATATCACCATAGAAATAAACCCAAGCAGGCCGTAGGTCGCATACTCGCTCGGTTCGGTTGTAAATCCGTTGATACGAGCCCATCTCCCTTCAATCAACCACTGCGTGGTCACTAGCGAAATTCCCTTCAAGCCAGCAACAAATTGTAAAGCAGCAAATGAACTTGTAAAGAGAAAGCTAAGAATATAGATGCGAAGCAGCCTCATAAATCGGTCCAGCGATCGCCCATAAATTTGCACCACCGCCAAAATCGTTAAACTCGACAATACGGCCCAGAAGAAATACCCAATATTACGGACTATCCAAGGAGAATTTGGCAGAAAAACAACCCCGATTCCCAACCAGATCATCAATTCCCGAAAACCAATCGGCACGATGATGCGGTCCGTGCGTATTGCCTCCAGGCCTGCCACAAAAATAACCAGCATCATGAGCAATTGATGGAAACGAAAATTTAAACCGGCTACATTAACTTGTAGTATCATCTCGCAACTGCTTGTCGCCAGAATGATTGCCATCAGGATATCGACCCCGGTCAGCCCCTGGAGCAGTCCGGCCTGTTTGGCCTGTCCAGCGACTTGTTGGGCACTCAACGCAAACCTCTGTGTTTGCGTCGCCCCATGGTTGCAATCATCACGCCAATGATTCCACCGGCTATTATTCCGATGAAAATATTTTTAATCGGTGTCGGTGAAAAAGGTTCGATATTGGACTGAGCAGGGTCAAGAACCTGCATCGCGACAGGCCGGTTCGATTCCAATGACATTAATTGTCTTTCTATATCCAAACTCAGTGTAATAAGGTTAACACGGTGCTCCGCAAGGGTGACATTTTCAATTTTCTTTGCAAGATAAGATAAATATGCCTGATTATCTTTAATTTTTTCTTTCCTTATTAATCCGTCAGTGAGTGCCACATAATTTTCAAGCATATTGGTGGCTAATTCTGGCGATCCCGCAGACACGCTAATCGTTACTACATCACTTTTTTCTTCGCCTACATACGTTAAGGTGCCGGCAAGAAAATTTTCGACGATCGCAACGGACGGTCTATCATCGATTTTAATACCAAACCATTTCAGAAATCGAGCTTTCAGCCGATGTGCCAAACCATACGGTTTCGTTCGCACCCAGGTTCCGTCGGGTTGACGTTGCCAGAGTGGGTTGAAAATCACGTCGCTCAATTCGGGACGAGACATGATTTCCTGGGCCAGACGCCGCGAATGCAGCAATTGCAACATATGATTGAAGTTTGTTGGCGTATTGGGCCTGAGAAGGCTGGTCAAGGTCCCCCCCGCAATGTGCGTATTGTCATTGTCCAAAGGGGTGACGCGCATCTCGGCCCTGTAGACCAAAGGCTGATTCGCGGACAGCCAAACGGCCGTCCCAGTCGACATAATTACCGCAACAAGAACAATTTTCCATCCACGCGCTATACTCGAAAATAATTCCGACAGAGATATCTCATCTGCGCCAAGAACGGCATCGGAACGGTCCATGACTGGCATTGCCTTCGGGGTAGAGTCCAACTGTGTGTCCATTTTTCATCTCTTGCACCGGCGACGCTGCCATACGTTTTGTGTTAGTAATGGGTTATGGCTACGTCATCAAGGAGTTTCATGGGACGGAACCTCGTCGGACGAGACTCACTTGCACCCGATGCCGTGAATTTCCTGTCCATCTGCCCACCCCGAGGAAAGCCGAACCATGGACCATCCTGATTTGTCGCCCCTGCTCCAACGCATTGCGGTAGCCCTGGAACGGCACAGCCCGCCCCCCCCCCCTCCTAACGATTTGAATGCCGCCGATGCCTTCGTCTGGCAGGCCGAAGGGGACTGGCTCGAACCGGTTCCGGTGATCAATCGGGTCGATATCGCCCTGCTCAAGGGGATCGACCAGCAACGCGACATTCTCCTCAGCAACACGCGCCGGTTTGCAAGTGGCTTGCCCGCCAACAACGCCCTGCTATGGGGGGCCCGCGGCACCGGCAAAAGCTCTCTGGTCAAGGCGGCCCACGCCGCCGTCAACACGAAAACTCCCCGCGCTTTGGTTCTGGTGGAGATTCACCGCGAAGACATCCCGACCCTGCCGCGTCTCCTGCGTCTCCTGGCCCAGGGCCAGCGCCGCTGCCTGCTGTTTTGCGACGATCTCTCGTTCGCCGCCACCGATGAAGGCTACAAGTCGTTGAAGGCGGTGCTGGAAGGTGGCCTCCAGGGACGGCCCGGCAACGTCCTGTTCTATGCCACTTCCAACCGGCGCCACATGATGCCCCGGGAGATGATGGACAACGAAAGCTCCACCGCCATCAACCCCAACGAAGCGGTGGAGGAGAAAGTCTCGCTCTCCGACCGATTCGGCCTGTGGCTAGGGTTCCACAACATGGACCAGACCACGTTTCTTGCCATTGTCGACGGTTATGCGGACGCGTTCGGCCTGAAAACAAGCAAGAGCGACCTCCACGCCCAGGCCATCGAGTGGTCGATGACACGCGGCTCGCGCTCAGGCCGCGTGGCATGGCAGTTCATCCAGGATGTGGCGGGGCGTCTGGGGGAAACCTCATGAATCATTTCCGCCCTGGGTAAGCGCATTTGAACAGTCCAGATGTTAGCAATGGATTGCCGCCCATACCTGCTTGGGGCCTGGAAGCCCCAAGCCCCCCATTAAAACGGATTCCCAAAGGCTACTGACCTTTAGCGGGTGTGGGCGGAACCCACATTGTTCAGATGCGATTGCCCTGCATATCTTCCCCGGCGATGGCGCGGTCGAGCAGGGCGATGGTTTCAGGAATACCGTACAGGGCGATGAAAGACCCCATGCGCGGCCCCTCGTCCTGGCCAAGCAAAATCTGATAGAGCGCCTTGAACCAGGATTTAAGGTCGGGAAAACCGGGGTGCCGCTTGCCGATTTCAAAAACCTGGGTCTGAAGATCCTCGCCCGAAGCACCGGCCGGCATGGTCGCCAGGGCCTCCCGCATATCGCGCAAAGCGGCGACTTCGTCGGATGTCGCCAGACGGTAATGCTTGGCCGGTTCGACGAAATCCCGGTAATAGGCAATGGCATGGCCCACCAGCCGGCCCAGCATGGGCGCGGTATCGGGTCCGGCCCCCGGCACATAGCGGCTGATATAGGCCCATAGCACGGCCGCATCCGAAGCGTGACAAACGCCGACCAGATTGAGAAGCATATTGAAACCGAGCGGCGTTTTCTGGGACGGAGGGTGGCCGCCATGAATATGCCAGACCGGATTGTTCAGTCGTTCTTTACCGTCCTGTTCCGAGAATTTCTCGCACAAGGCGAGATAATCGTCCACGGCGCGGGGGATGACATCGAAATGCAGACGCTTGGCCGCCTTGGGCTTTTGAAACATGTACAGCGCCAGAGACTCGGACGGTGCATAGGTAAGCCAGTCCTCGACCGAGAGGCCGTTCCCTTTCGACTTGGAAATCTTCTGACTCTTGTCGTCGAGAAACAGTTCATAGGTCAGGGAGGTGGGGGGAGCTGCGCCGAGAATACGGCAGATGCGGCTCGATAACTTGACCGACTCGATAAGATCCTTGCCGGACATTTCGTAATCGACGCCCAGAGCGTACCAGCGCATCCCCCAGTCGGCCTTCCATTGCAGTTTGCAATGGCCGCCGGTTACCGGCACCTCAACCTTGGCGCCGTCCTCATCGACATAGACCACGGTACCAGCCGCAACATCGCGGTGAACAATCGGCACCTGCAACACCCGTCCAGAGCGCGGGCACACGGGCAGGAACGGCGAATAGGTAGCCTGGCGTTCCGGCCCCAGGGTCGGCAGCACCACCGCCAGCACCTCGTCATAACATGCCAGCACCCGGCGTAGCGCGTCATCGAATCGGCCGGAACGGTAACACTCGGTGGCACTCAGGAACTCGTACTCGAATCCGAACGCATCCAGAAACGACCGCAAACGGGCATTGTTGTGATGGCCAAAGCTTTCATGGGTACCGAACGGATCGGGAATGGCCGTCAACGGCTTACCCAGATGAGCGGACACCATATCTTTATTGGGAATATTGTCCGGCACCTTGCGCAGGCCGTCCATATCGTCGGAAAACGCGAACAGGCGGCTCGGGATATGCGGCGCCAGAACGCGAAAGGCGTTACGCACCATAGTGGTACGCACCACCTCGCCAAACGTGCCGATGTGAGGCAGGCCGGAAGGCCCGTACCCGGTCTCGAACAGGACGTGGCCTTTGGCGGGAGGCTGACCCTTCAGGCACTCGTCCAGAAGTAGACGGGCTTCCTGGAATGGCCATGCGCTGGCCTCCCTGGCCAGGGCCTTTATTGCAATTTCATCACTCATGATGGCCAAAGTAGGGGGATACGTCCGAGCCGTCAACCACGCAGTCCTACGATGGAAAAATCAAGAATGAGCCGATTTCAAACAGAGGCGCGACCGACCGAAGTTGCGTGTCAACGCATGTCAGTGCATTGTTGGTGCCTTCGCGGAAAGCAAGGGGGAAGATCATGAGAATTGCGATCTATGGAACGGGTGGAGTCGGTGGGTATTACGGCGCCCGGTTGGCTCAGGCGGGGGAAGAGGTCCACTTCATCGCTCGCGGCACCCATCTGGAAGCCATCCGAAACCTTGGACTGCGGCTCAAAAGCAAAAACGGCGATATCCACATCAACCCCGCCAACGCCACCGATGACCCATCAACGATCGGACCGGTCGACGTGGTAATGGTGACGGTGAAGCTTTACGACGCCGAGAGCGCGGCCACCTCCTGCAAGGCTCTGTTGGGACCAGACACCGCCGTCATTCCGTTTCAGAACGGTGTCACCGCCGTGGAAACCTTCGTACAGGCGGTGGGGAAAGAGAACGTACTTGGCGGTGCCACCTACATGATTTCGGAAATCGCCGAACCGGGCATGATCGTCCACAAGGGGACTAACGCCCGCCTGATCTTCGGAGAACTCGATGGACACCCAAGCCCGCGTGCAACGGCTTTCAAGGCCGCCTGCGACCGCGCCGGCATCGATGCTGTCCTGAGCGATCGCATCGAAGCGGAAATCTGGACCAAATTTTCCTTCCTGGCTGCGTTCAGCGGCATGACCGCTCTGACCCGCAAGACGATCGGACCGATTCGCTCCGACCCTGACACCCGCGCCCTGTTCCGCGCTGCGGTGGAGGAAGTCTGCGCCGTCGCCAAGGCCAAGGGCGTGGCTCTTCGGGACGACCAGGTTGACCGAAACATGAAACAGGCCGACAGTCTGATGGAAGGAATGGCGTCCTCCATGTTCCATGACCTCAATCGTGGCAAGCGGCTGGAACTGCCCTGGCTGTCCGGGGCGGTGGTCCGGCTGGGACGGGAAACGGGGGTAGCGACTCCCACCCACGACATGATTTATGCGGCCCTGAAGCTCCATGCGAGCGGCACGGCCCTCACGGACGGCTGAAAACGAACGTGGTGGAAAGCTCCATGAACAGCGATCCGACAGAAAACGACAGCGGCGTATTTCAGAAATACACGCCGTGGAAAGGGCTGCTGGCCATCATTGCGCTCACGGTCCTATCCGAATTTGTAATCCATCTTGCCGCAGAAAGACTTGTGGCAAACGGCCCCGTGATCGAGGCGTTCGCCGATGCGGCTGCGCTTGGTGTCGTTGTCTTCGGCATTTGCTATTTCTTCGTCGTGCGGCCGCTGGTACTCATGACCCAATCGTTCCGCCAAAACGAGCGGCGATTATACAATTATGCCCGCACGGCCTCCGACTGGTTCTGGGGCCTGGGGCCGGATCTGCGATTTACCTACCTGTCGGACACGTTTGAGGCCGCCACGGGCCGCAGCCGGGACACGGTTTTGGGGAAAACGTGGGCCGAGATCGGCGTGACGGTCGAGAAAGGATTATTTGAAAGTTTTCTCGCCGACGTGAGGAACCACAAACCCTTCCGCAACTTTGAACATGTTTGGCGGGAGACATCAGGCGACTCGCAATGGTTCAGCGTCACGGGCCAACCGCTGTTCTCCGAGGATGGAGCCTTCACCGGCTATTTCGGTACCGGCAACGACATTACCCTGGATCGCTATGCCGAACGGGAGCTGAAGAGCAGCAAGTCGCTGGTCGATGGCATCCTGCGCACCTCGCTGGACGGGTTCATGGTTCTGAGCGCCGTGCATAACCACCGGGGCAACATCGTCGATTTTCGTTTCGTTCACGCCAACAACAAGGCCGGAGAGATTGTCGGCCGCAATCGGCAGGACCTGCTCGGCAAACTGTTCCGGCGCGAAATCCCCCGGATGGACGAAGGCGGACTGCTCGACCACGCCATCGCCACCACCGAGACCGGGAGGCCGTTCGACATTGAACGATTTTTCGACCATGAAAACGTCAAGGGCTGGTTCCGCATCATTGGGGTCAAGCTCGACGATGGCGTGGTCGTCACTTTTTCCGATATCACCTCACTCAAAATGGCTGAGAAGAGTCTGCTCGACGCCATCGAAAGCATTCCCGAAGGTTTCGTGCTGTGGGACACGAATGGGCGGCTGATCGTTTGCAACAGTAACTTCCGCGAGTTCTATTCCGCTATCGGCGACGCCATCCGTCCGGGAGAATCGTTCGAGACCCTGATGCGCACGGCAGCGGAACGCGGCCATCTGGTCATGTCGGGTTCGGTGGATGCGTGGCTGGCCGAGCGGGTCGCTACGTTCCGCAGCCCGACCGGCCCCCATGAACAGCAACTGAAAAATGGGCGCTGGCTGAAGGTGAACAACCACCACACAACCGATGGCCGCACCGTCAGCATTCATTCGGACATCACCGGCCTTAAACATCGGGAACAAGCCTTGGTGGAAAGCCAGGCCCGTCTGGAAGAGGCACAACGAATCGGCCACCTGGGATGGTGGAGCCTGGATGTGGACGATGAGGCATTGCAGTGTTCCAACGAGGTCTACCACATCCTGGGCGTTGACCCCACCGAAGTCAGGCCGACCTTCGACACCATGATCGACGCCGTTCATCCCAACGACCGCGATCGTTTTCGCGGAGCCATCCGGGCTGCGCTCACCCACCAGCAACCCCTTAACCTTGAGCACCGCATTCTGCGTCCCAATGGCACTCAGCGTGTCGTCCAGGTCAAGGGAGAGGCGCGCAATGATGCCATGGGCGGAGGTATGGTGCGGGTAATCGCCACCGTACTCGATATCACCGAACGCAAGGCCATCGAGGAAGAACTGCGCCGCAGCGAAGAACGCTACACCCTGGCGGTGACCGGCTCGAACGAGGGTATCTGGGACTGGGACATGACGAACGACAAATTCTATATGTCACCCCGCTTCAAGGAAATTCTCGGCTTTGACCCTACCGACCTTGATTTCAGCCGCGACGAACTGACGGCGCGAATCGATCCCCCGCACATGGAAAAATACACCTCCCGCCTCAACAATCATTTGTCGGGCGACGAACCCTTTTTTTCCTGCGAATACCGGATCAAAGGCAAAAACGGTGAGCCCCTCTGGATTCTGGAACGCGGTCTGGCCATTCGCGATGAAACTGGCCGTCCTTGTCGCATGGCGGGATCCATCACCGACGTGTCGGAACGCCGCGCCGCCGAAGACCGGCTGATGCATACCCAAAAAATGGAAGCACTGGGCCAGTTGGCGGGCGGCGTGGCGCACGAATTCAACAATCTGCTGACAGGGATCAGCGGTTTTGCCCGCATGGCACAGAAGAAGCCCAATGACGTGGAACGGGTCAAGAACTGCCTGGAGGAAGTGATCGCCTCGGCCGATCGCTCTGCCGAAATTACCCGCCAGCTCCTGCGTTTCAGCCGCCGCGAAGATGCCAATCCCCAGGTGGTCTACCCCAGCACCGTCATCACCGGCATGAAAAAGATGCTGGAGCCCCTGCTTGGTCCCAAGGTCGCCCTGAAGATCGTCAACGACAATCCGGGAGCCTGTTGCCGGATTGATCCCGGCCAACTCTCTCAGGTCGTCATGAATTTGGCAGTGAACGGCCGCGACGCCATGCCAAACGGCGGCCCCCTGATCATCGGCAGCAAAGTTGTCGATGTGAATCGCGAACGCGATCAGAGCGCTGGCAACACCCCCAACGGCACCTACCTGTGCGTCTATGTTCAGGACCATGGCACCGGGATCGAGGAAAAAGTTCTGAAGCGCATCTTCGAGCCGTTCTACTCGACCAAGGAACAGGGCAAGGGCACCGGCCTTGGACTGTCCATCACTTATGGCATCGTCAACGGGGCGGGCGGATTCATCGATATCGCCAGCACGGTTGGCGAGGGAACCACGTTCTCCATCTATTTCCCGCTGGCGACCAGCGACGAAACGACGGTGGACACCGTGAAGAATGTCACTCAGACCCTGCCCGGCCGGGGCGAGGTCATTCTGCTGGTCGATGACGAGCGGGCCGTACGTGGCTGGGTCGAGGCCGTGCTGATCGAGCTTGGTTATAAAGTCCTCACCGCCATCAATGGGGTTGACGGCATGGCAAAGCAAAAAGCCTACAAGGATGCCATTGATCTCCTGTTGACCGACGTTATCATGCCTGAAATGGGAGGGGTGGAACTGGCGCAGCGATTCTTTGAAGTCCGCCCCGAGACGAAAGTGATTTTCATGTCAGGCTATACCAACCGCGATACCGAGCGCGCCGCCCCGGAAATCCCCGCCGACGCGCTGTTGCTCAAACCCTTCACGCAGGAGAAACTCGCCGCCTTTGTGCGGAATACACTGGATGCGTGAGAACGATTGAATAACTTCTTGAGGGAACGGCCATGGCCAGAACGATCGCAGAAATATCCGTAATGGTCATCGACGACAATCGCCAGGCCATAAGACTGATTTCCATGATGCTTGATGACATGGGTGTCGGCAAGGTCTCCACGGCCAATGATGCCAAGACCGGGTGGGAAGCCATTACAACCGCCCGCCCCCCCTTCGACGTGGTCGTCTGCGACTGGAACATGCCGGAAATGACGGGCATTGAACTGCTCAAGAAATTGCGGTCGGCGGGAAACAATATCCCCTTCATCATGATTACCGGCCGGGATACGATCGAATCGACGATCACCGCCGCAAACGCCGGGGTGTCGTTTTACATGCCCAAACCGTTTGGGCCGGACAAGCTCGAACAAAAGATCCTCCAGGCCACCGGGGCCGTCCCCGTCGTCGACAAGGCATAAGCCCCCATCATGCATCTCCTCGCAGCAACGCCGGGCGCGGTCGTCGACGGAACGGAGGCCGTTGACCTCAGCCAGACCCCGGCTGAAATCATCGTGTTGTCGGCAGCCGACTCGGAATTAACCTGCCTTGCCCTCGCGCAACGCACCTTTGCCGGTGTTGGCCCAACGTTGCGGCTGGCCAATCTGATGCATCTCGCCCACAACCTGTCGGTGGATCGCTACGTCGAGCAGATTGTAGCCCACGCCCGACTGGTGGTGGTGCGCCTGCTGGGAGGGCGTGGCTATTGGCCCTACGGCGTGGAACAGATTGGCGGCGTGTGCCGTGAGCGAGGAATCCTGGTCGCGTTCCTGCCCGGTGACGACGCTCCCGACGCCGAGCTGGCGGCGCTTGGCACCCTGCCTGCGGAAGCCTCGCACCGCCTATGGCAATACTGCGTCCACGGCGGCTCTGCCAATGCCGAACAGTTCCTACGCTTTGCCGCCACCCTGATAGGCTACGAGACTCTCCTCTGGCGCGAACCCGCCCCCCTCCCCCCCGCCGGAATTTATTCCATTGAATCGAGGGGGCCTGGGGGAGGCCAGCCTCCCCCAGGCCTTCTTCCTTCATCCCCCCGAGCCGCCATAATTTTCTACCGTTCCCTAGTCCAATCTGGAAATACTGCCGTAATTGACGCCCTGATTGATTCCCTGAGATCCCAAGGCCTGACCCCGCTACCGATTCACGTCACCAGCCTGAAAGACCCAATAGCCGCCGCCACCCTCACCGAAATTCTATCCCAGTCGCCCCCGGACGTAATCATCAACGCCACCGGATTCGCGGTCGCCACCCCCGGCGCTCCAAAGGAAACACCATTCACCGCCAGCGACTGTCCTATCCTTCAGATCATCTTCGCTGGTACCTCGGAGGCCGCGTGGCGCGACGGCGTCGGTGGCCTGTCCGCCCGCGACATCGCCATGAACGTGGCCCTGCCCGAGGTGGACGGCCGCATCATCACCCGCGCCGTATCGTTCAAAGCCGCCGCCGCCCGCGATGAAGCCACTCAGACCGACATCGTCGCCTATCGGCCTGTTCCCGACCGGATCGAGTTCACAGCCCGCCTTGCCGCCGCCTGGGTCAGGCTCCGACGCACCCCGCCGGCCGAACGGCGGGTAGTGCTGGTGCTCGCCAATTACCCCAACCGAGACGGGCGCCTTGGCAACGGCGTCGGCCTCGACACCCCGGCCGCCACGGTGGCCGTGCTGCACGCGCTGGCCGCAGCGGGCTATACGGTGGGAACCCCGCCGCCCGACGGCGCCGCCCTGATGACGGCGCTGCAAGCTGGCCCCACCAACGATCTGCGCACCCGCTGCGACCGGCACGCTGGCGAGACCTTCGCCCTGCCCGCCTATCGCGCCTTTCTCACGTCCCTGCCCGTAGCGGTCCAGAATCAGGTCACCGCACGCTGGGGCGAAGCCACGGTCGACCCGTTCTTCCGGAACGGAGTCTTTTTCCTGGCGGCCATCCGGTTCGGTAACATCGCGGTGGCGATCCAGCCCGCCCGAGGCTACAATATCGACCCCGTTTCCAGCTATCACGACCCCGGTCTGGTGCCCCCGCATGGCTACCTCGCCTTCCACGGCTGGATCCGCGAAGCCTTTCGCGCCGATGCCGTCGTTCACATGGGCAAGCACGGCAATCTGGAGTGGCTGCCGGGCAAGTCGCTGGCGCTGTCGTCGTCATGCTTCCCGGAAGCGGCGTTGGGTCCGCTGCCCAATCTCTACCCCTTCATCGTCAACGATCCCGGCGAGGGTACCCAGGCCAAACGCCGGGCACAGGCCGTCATCATCGACCACCTGACGCCTCCGCTGACACGGGCCGAGAGTTATGGGCCGCTGTGCGATCTGGAGCAACTGGTGGACGAATATTACGAGGCGGCTGGTGTTGATCCGCGCCGGCTCAAGGTGCTGAAGACCGAAATCCTGTCGCTCAGCCGCGTCATCGGCATTGACGCCGACTGTGGCATCGGCCCCGGCGACGATATCAACAATGCCCTGGGCAAGCTCGACAATCATCTGTGCGAGCTGAAGGAATTACAAATCCGCGACGGTCTGCATATTTTTGGCAGCTCCCCGACAGGCGATCAGCTCACCGACCTGCTGGTTGCGCTGGTCCGGGTGCCGCGCGGCAGCGCCCCACAGGATGCCTCGTTGATACGGGCGCTGGCCAACGACCTCGATCTTGGGTTTGATCCACTGGCCTGCACCCTGGGCGATCCCTGGCACGGGGCGCGCCCCAACGTGTTGGCCGCAGGTCCGCGCTGGCGCACCGCTGGCGACACGGTCGAACGGCTGGAGGCCTTGGCCCGCGCCCTGGTTGCCGGCACCACCCAGCCTGCAGCGGACTGGACGCACACCCGCCCGGTTTTGGCGTTTATCGAACGCCACCTGCGCCCAACGGTAGCGGCGTGCGGCGCGGCGGAGATGGCGGGCCTCCTGACTGGGCTGGACGGGCGTTTCGTCGCTCCGGGACCGTCCGGCGCCCCCACCCGAGGCCGCCCCGACGTGCTACCCACCGGCCGCAATTTCTATTCCATCGACACCCGCACCGTCCCCACACCCGCCGCCTGGCACCTGGGCTGGAAGTCGGCCACTCTGCTGCTTGAGCGCCACCTCCAGGAGCACGGCGAGTGGCCGCGCGCCCTGGCCATGACCGCCTGGGGCACCTCCAACATGCGTACCGGCGGCGATGATATCGCCCAGGCCCTGGCATTGATGGGCGTGCGGCCGACCTGGGACAGCGCCTCGCGCCGCGTCACCGGGTTCGAGATCCTGCCTGCCGGCGTGCTCGACCGGCCACGGGTCGATGTGACGCTGCGGGTGTCGGGATTCTTCCGCGATGCCTTTCCCGCCCTCATCGACTTGGTTGACTCCGCTGCGCGGGCGGTGGCCGCCCTGGACGAGGGCGCGGACACCAATCCCCTGGCCGCGCACAGCCGCGACGAAACCGCCCGTCTGGTTCAGGCCGGAGCAACCCCCGAAGTCGCCAGTCAGCGGGCTGGCTACCGCGTGTTCGGCTCCAAACCGGGATGCTACGGAGCCGGCCTTCAGGCCCTCATCGACGAGCGCGGCTGGCAGACCGACGCAGATCTGGCGCGGGCCTACATCGCCTGGGGCGGCTATGCCTATGGCGCAGGTGGCGGAGGACTGGCGGAACATGGCTTGTTCGAAACCCGCCTGAGAAGCGCCCAGGTAGTGGTCCAGAATCAGGACAATCGCGAACACGACCTGCTCGACTCCGACGACTATTACCAGTTCGAGGGCGGCATGACGGCGGCGGTACGGACTCTGTCGGGCCAACAACCCGCCGTCTACCACGCCGACCACTCGCGCCCGGAGTCCCCGCGCATCCGCACGCTGGACGAGGAAATCGCCCGCATCGTGCGCGGCCGGGCCGCCAACCCCAAATGGATCCAGGGGGTCATGCGCCACGGCTATAAGGGCGCGTTCGAAATGGCGGCGACCGTAGACTACCTGTTCGCCTTCGCCGCTACCGCTCATTGCGTTAAAGACCACCACTTTGATGCTGTGTTTGACGCCTATCTGAATGATGAAGAGGTCCGCGAGTTCATCAGGGAAGCCAACCCGGCGGCTTTGAAGGAAATGGCGGCGCGGTTTCGGGAAGCCATGGAGCGGGGGTTGTGGCGACCCAGGCGGAATACGGTGGCGGGCGTGTTGGAGGAGATCGGGATGGATGGAGATGTATTTAAAGAAAATTCATCAGAATGAGGGAATTTCCCGTGGAACTTCATGAATATTTCTCTGGGAAAGGGTTTCTCAGTTCGGACATCATGGAAAGCATCTCCATTATTCGTTTAGAGAACGTCGAGTGGTTCACGCTTGCCGCAGATACGAATACAGTCTTGATGGACTGTGCGACGGCAGTGGTTAAGATCGTCAAAACCACTCAAATGGAGGCTAAAGCAGTGGCCGTGAGAGTGATGCTTCGGTCCTGCGGAACGTTTCAGGGCGTCATACTACTTACTGAACGGGGTATGGTCGTTGAAGGACGTACGTTAGCCCGGAGCCTGATTGAAAATGCCTTCTGTGTTGCCGCCCTGCTCAATAATCCAACGGAATTTATCCAAAAACTGAAAGATGACTCTGCGGCGAGCAAAAAACATCAGTCTAAGTACATAATCGATAAAAAACTGGTTGATGATACAAGCGCCAACAACCTAAAAAATGTAATTAATGCGATCGATAGAAATTGCAAAATACTGAATCCAAAGGCCGTTTCCGAACTCGGCCCCTTGAATAAACTGTATTTGTCTTATCAGCGATTGTCTAATGACGCCGCACACCCAACTGCAAAGTCATTGGAACACCATGTGTTGACCGATGCGGCCCGCTCTAACTGGAGATACAAATGGGGTCCGGGTGGACAAGGGGAGAACGCAGCTACCCTCTACCACGCCATCTCGGCAGCTATCCCCATTGGCATCGGAATCACGGAAATGCTGAAGGATGAGACTGGCATCGACGAGTTCCGCACCAAGTTCAGGGACCTCATGGATCGATATTATAAGATGCCGCCTGTGCCCATTGTGTAATGTTGGACTTTCAAAATGTCATGGGCATGAATCTCACGAGATCTGGCCCATATTTTAGGCATCCAATTTATGAGGTGAAGCTTGACAGGGCTGTGTAGTTCGCTAATGTCCCTCCATCGAACTCATTCATCGTTTTATCTCGGAACCCAGCCATGGCGAAGCCCGCAACCGTTCTAATCAAACTGGAAAGCACCGAAGGCACCGGTTTTTTCTACGTGGCCAAGAAAAATCCTCGGAAAACCACCAAAAAATTGGAGTTCCGGAAATACGACCCGGTCGTCCGCAAACACGTCGTGTTCAAGGAAACGAAAATAAAATAACCCGCTCCAGGGTATTACCCCAGCCGTTCGGCTCAGAACGCTTCATCATTATTGGAACGATATCCGACTTCGTGCTCAAATCTTGAAAAACAAGATTCAGGGCATGAAGGGTTGTGGGTTGTATGCATCTGGATTTCTCCGGTGACGGCGACTCTGGCAATGCCGTTGTCCTTTCATGAGCCGCCCCCCTTTGTAGCTGAAGGCACGCCTTTGGCATGACGCTCCAGGCGGGGCTTGGAGCGCATTCGTATACGAATGCCCCCAAGATGCCACCCTACACTCCGCCTCATTCGTGATGAAGAAGTTCCATATCTTGCTCGTCGTCGTCGAGATCCGTCTCTGGCCCCTCGTCATAAGGCGCCGCGCCGCCCGGAGCTGCCACAGCGCCGGTAAGGATTCTGCTGCGGGCCAACGCCGCCACAAACGTATGGCAATAATTTTGCGGCCCGATCATCTTCATAATCCCGGAACGGCGGAGTCTGAGCCGAACTCGCCCGTTAGCCCGGCAGAGCAGTACGGTTACGCCACGCCCCTGTAGGTGCTCGATAACTTCTTCCAGCATTTGCAGGCCGGTGATGTCTATGAACGGCATATGCCGCAGACGTATGATCAGAACCTTCGGGTCGGTATGCGTGCCTTTCAGCGTTCGCTCAAAGTTCTCAGCCGCACCAAAGAAAAACGGCCCTTCAATGTCGTAGACCATGACATCGGACGGCAGATTTTCAACACCACGAACGGCCAGTTCGCGGCCCAGTTCCTTGCCCGAAAGCTCCTGAACCTCCACTGACGCCGCCATACGGCGTATGAACAGCATCATCGCCAACACGACTCCGATATTCACCGCCACCACCAGGTCGGTGAACACCGTCAGCAGGAACGTGACAAACAGCGTCGCAACATCGGCCCTTGGTGCCCGTTTCACCATGCGGATAAAATGGGAAATGTCGCTCATGTTGTAGCACACGACAAACAGGATGGCCGCCAGCGCGCACAATGGGATGGCCGACGCCAGAGGAGCGAGGATCATGAGAACCATCACCAGCACTACGGAATGGATGACACCAGCCAGGGGACTGGTCCCACCATTGCGGATGTTGGTGGCCGTGCGGGCAATGGCCCCGGTGGCCGCGAAGCCACCAAACAAAGGTGTGACCAGGTTGGCAAGTCCCTGGCCGATCAGTTCCTGATTTGAGTTGTGCTTGGTTCCTGACATGCCATCGGCCACCACAGCAGACAACAGGGACTCAATGGCGCCAAGCATGGCGATGGTAAAGGCTGGCCCTACCAGTTCAACGACCCGCGACATGGTGACGACCGGCAGGTTGAAACTCGGCAAGCCGTGTGGAATTCCTCCGAAAGTACTTCCTATGGTAGCTACGCCATCAAAGTGGAACGTGGCTTGAAGGATCGTCGCCACGACCATCGCCGTCAACGGGCTTGGCACCCGCTGCATACCAGGAATACGTGCCGAGAAAAGAAGCACGACCAGGCTGAGAAGCGCGAGCCCGGTGGTGGCCAGATGAAATCCTGGCAGGACCTGCAAAAGATGCCATAATTTCTGGTGAAAATGCTCGCCACCCACGGCGGTCAAGCCGAAGAAGTCCTTCCACTGCCCAACCCAGATGATAACCCCGATGCCAGCGGTAAAGCCGGTAATGACGGGGGCCGGAATGAATTTTATGACCCCGCCTAAACGGGAGATACCCATCAGGAGCAAAACGGCTCCAGCCATCACAGAAGCGATCTGAAGCCCGTCGACACCGTGCTTGGCGGTGATATCGGCCAGAATCACGATGAACGCGCCGGTTGGCCCCGCAATCTGAAGCCGGCTGCCTCCCATCATTGTCACTATGAAACCAGCAATGATAGCCGTATAGATGCCTTGCTCGGGCTTTACTCCCGAAGCGATGGCAAAGGCCATCGACAGCGGCAAAGCAACGACACCAACGATCGAACCCGATACGATATTAGGCCACCAATGCTTGCGCTGAAACAAGCCGGCTTTCCATGCTTCCGAGAATACAATCATGACTCAGTCCCCAAAGATATGAAGCTTGATTATTCGAGCGCTTCAACATTTGACTTGGCCATGACTTACTCCAGGTTTATTCAACAAACTTGATTTGACTTGATCATTTCAAGCACAACCTGTGCAGCACGCACGCTGGGCGGCACGCCTCCCGCGCCAAGTTTGGCCATAGCCTCCCGCATCCCCTCTTTCTGCGCGGCCCGTGCCGCCGGGTCCGTCATCAACCCATTCATCGCGGCTGTCAATAACTCGGGCTGGCATTCTTCCTGCAACAACTCTGGCACAACAAGCCGGTCAAGCAAGAGATTGATTAGATTTACGTATTTTACCGTAGTCAGACGGCGGAAAATCCAGGCCGTCATAGCGGTCACCCGGTAAGTAACCACCATCGGCACCCCGGCCCGCGCCAATTCCAGCGCCACCGTGCCCGAGGCCGCCAACGCCGCGTCGACGGCGGCGAAGGCATCGTATTTTTCCCGCGCGCTCCGGACCACGACGGTTGGAACCGTCCAGCGCTCTACCGCCGCCGACACGGCGGCAGCTACGGTCGCCACCGTCGGCACCACAATGTGCAAACCTGGGTGCAGAACGGCGAGTTGAGCCGCCGTTTGCTCGAACACCGGCAACAGACGGGAGATTTCGCCCTGCCGGCTACCGGGCAGGAAACACAGAAGCGGCGCTTTGGCGTCAATACCATGGCGGGTCCGAAACGCCGCACCGTCACCCTGCGTCCCCTCGCTTTCAATGACCGGATGGCCAACAAAAGTCGTCGGAAGTCCCGCCGCCAGGAAATAGGGTGGTTCATGAGGCAGAAGCGCCATGAGGTGGTCAAGCCGCCCCGCCAGATCATGGACCCGTCGCGCTTTCCAGGCCCAAACCATCGGTGCCACGTAATGCACCTGCGGAATGCGCGGGACGATGTGACGGTCCTGACGAATGGCCTTGTTGACCCGTCCGGTGAAGCCCCACGAGTCGATGGTCACCAGAACCTGCGGCTGCATGGCCCGGATCGCTGCCACCGTTTGCGATACGCGGCCAAGAATACGTGGGATCCGAGGCAGCACCTCCAGGAACCCCATTACAGCCAGATCCCCAAGGTCGAACAGACTGTCAAGCCCTTGCGCCGCCATGTTCTCGCCGCCGACCCCGGCGAAGCGAATCTGGTCCCCGGTCTCGCGCCGGAGCGCCGCCATCAACCGCGCGCCCAGAAGATCGCCCGAGGGTTCCCCAGCAATAATGAATACCAGCGGAATCATGGGACAACGCCAACCACGAATAACCCCAGCGAATCGGCCTTTTCCACCACGGCGCTCCGATCCAGCACAATGGCCCCGCCCACCTCGATAGCGACCCCGCGCAGACCGGCGGCAGCGGCCCGCTCGATCGTATCAACGCCGATGGTAGGAAGATCGGCCCGCCGTTCCTGTCCGGGCTTTTTAACCTTGACCAGCACCCCGCCCGGCCCGGTTCGGGCCAGACCCAGGCACCGGGCCATCATGGCATCGGTGCCCTCAATAGCTTCAACCGCAAGAACAATTCCCTGTTGAACCACAGCCCCCTGACCGACATCGGCGGCACCCAAAGCCTGCGCCACCACGATACCCCGACGAATATCGGCCAGGGCCATCTCATCGGGGACGTGATGGCCATAGTTCCCCGCCGTGGCCAGCAATCCTCCCAGAACCTCATCGACACCAACCACACGAAAGCCTTCCCGCTCCAGTTCCCGGATCAGGGCGCGAAGCATCCCGTCATCCCCCAGCGCCCGAACCCCCGCCTTGGCGAAAAGAGCCGCAGTCCACATATCTGGCCGCAGTTCAAAGAAACTCGGGCGACGCACCGCACCTGCGAATACCAGTTCGGTTATGCCTTGTTCCCGCAAATGCCGTACACCCGTGCCGACGGCACCCAACCGAATCCACGCCTGGGGTCCATCGCCGATGACATCCTTATCGGCAAAGCCTTCCAATGCGATGATGAATAAAGGACGTGCTTCCGCTTTGCAGGCGGCGATGATCTTGCCCGGCAATCCGCCTGCGCCTGCGACAAGGGCAAGTTTGCCCTTCAAATCAGGCGAGACCACGGGGCTGCCACCCTAAGGGAACGGCCAGAAATAGCCGCTTCAACACCATGTGGGCTGCCGCCCACACCCGCTCGGGGCATAGCCCCGAACCCCCTTTGTTTTTTATAAAAAAAAGGGGGTTTGGGGCATAGCCCCAAATGGGGTTCGGGGCGATAGCCCCGAGATATCCGATTCGGTTATCGGAAGACCAAAAATTTCGTCCGTCATGGCCGGGCTTGACCCGGCCATCCACGGCCCTCCGCCTGGCATCTTGTCTGGGGCAAGGCACGGATGGCCGGGACAAGCCCGGCCATGACGATTGGAATTGAAAATCACCCATGTTCTTAGAAGTCCTCTTGTATGAAAACGAGGGGGGGCGGGCGACCATCCATCTCTTCGCGCCTCGTTGATTCATGCCCACCCTCTCAGACGGCGGGTTCAGCCCTGGGCTGACAAATGGCCCGGCTGGAGTCCGTCCGGATAAAATCGACAATTTCCATCACCGCCGGATACGCAACAAACAGATCGGCTACATCGGCAATCCGTTCGGCCATGGTACCCTCTTGCGCAAACAAAAGCCGATAGGCATTGCGCAAAGCATGTATTTCGTCGCGAGAGAAATTTCTGCGCCGCAATCCAACCACATTAAGTCCCGACAGACGCGCGCGGTTACCCATGACCAAGCCATAGGGAATAACATCGTTTTCCACGCCCGACATGCCGCCCACCATGGCGTGGCGTCCGATACGAACGAATTGATGCACCGCCGACAGCCCCCCGAGCACGGCATAGCTGCCAACTTCGACATGTCCGGCAAGCGTGGCATTGTTCACCATGATAACGTGGTCCTGGACCTTGCAATCATGGGCGACGTGGGCGCCCACCATGAACAGACAGCTTTCGCCAACCTCCGTCACCATGCCGCCACCCTCGGTACCCGGATTCATTGTCACATGCTCACGGACAACCGTGTTGGCGCCAATGATAAGTTCGGAAGGCTCCCCGCGATATTTAAGATCCTGAGGCGGGTGACCGATGGAAGCGAACGGAAAGAATTTGCAGTTTTCTCCTACCTTGGTGCGGCCGTCCATAACCACATGGGAAACAAGCTCGACCCCCGCCGCCAATTCAACCCTGGGACCAACCACGCAATAGGGACCAATGACAACCGTGTCGGCCAGTTTTGCCGCAGAGTCGACAACGGCAGTGGGATGAATGATCGTCATCAGCGGTCCACAATCATGGCGGTAAAGGTCGCATCGGCGACAAGGGTGTTGTCAACCATGGCGGCCCCCTTGAACTTCCAGACATTGCCACGTTGGCGCTGTTTCTGCACGTTAAGAAAAAGGCGATCGCCGGGAATGACAGGCTTGCGAAAGTGAGCGCGTTCCACGCTCATGAAGTAGACCAATCGCCCCTCGGCCTCCTCCCCCAGAGTCTCGACCACAAGAACCGCCGCCGTCTGCGCCATGGCCTCGACAATAAGAACGCCCGGCATGATGGGCCTGCCGGGAAAGTGGCCCTGAAAAAAGGGTTCGCTGACCGAGACATTCTTGATACCAGAGGCGCTGACATTGGATACCAGATCAACCACCCGATCGACCATCAGGAACGGATACCGATGCGGGATCATCTGCATGACCCGGTTGACATCAATCTGCTTCAGCTCCGATTTCACCGCCGTCGTGTCCATACGCCGCAAACCCCCACATCCTGCACTTAACTATCAGGTCTTATTCTTGGCCATTTGTTCCAGAATCGCCGTTTGACGCCAGTACTGTTTTGCTGGAAAAGCAGGACTGCCCGCGACAATCTCGCCCGGCGCCACATTCCGCATCACCCCGGCCTGAGCGGCGATTCGCGCTCCTGCCCCGATGGTCAAATGTCCTGTAAATCCGGCCTGACCGCCGACGGAAACAAAATCCCCAAGCTTGGTACTGCCAGAAATACCCAATTGCGCAACGAGAACGCACCCACGACCAAGCTCCACATTGTGTCCAATCTGCACCAGATTATCAATACGGCAGCCGGACCCGATCACAGTGTCCGGTCCGGCCCCACGATCAATGGTCGTGTTTGATCCAATTTCAACGTCATCGTGAATAATCACTCTGCCAAGCTGCGGCACCCGCACATGGCCTTCCCGCCCCATCGCGAAACCAAACCCGTCCTGACCGATACAGGCCCCAGGATAAACAATCACCCGGCGTCCCAAAATGCAGTGGCTAAGGACGGCATTGGCGCCCACCACGCATTCATCGCCAAGAATCACCCCGGCGCCAATCACCGCGTTCGCCCCAATCCGGCACCGCTGTCCAATCTCGACCCTGGGACCAATGACAGCCCCTGCATCGACGCGGCTCCTCTCGCCGATCGTCGCGGAAGGATCAACCGCCGCGCGCCCATCCACATACCGCGCTTCCGGCACGGCCTCTGGATAGAATGCCTGGGCAATAAGGGCATAAGCCCGATAAGGTTCCCGCGATAGCAACAGCGCCATGCCAGACGGCGCCCGGTGAGCGTGCGAAGCATGAACCACACACGCCCCCGCTCCACTGGAGGCAAAGGCCTCCAGATATTTAGGGTTATCGAGGAAACTGATGTGTTCCGGCCCCGCCCGATCCAGCGGCGCGACATCCTGGATCATCCGGGTCTCGTCCACGCCGGAGGCGATCTCGGCGCCGGCCAGACGGGATAGCGCGGCGAGCGTGAACGGTCCCGCGACGGAAAAAAACCTCGGATCGGCCATAGATCAATTCTCGGGTTCAGGATTTGGTTGCGGAGTCGCTTCAGGACCGGATTGCGGAATCTTGGTTGGGTCCGCTACCGCTACCTTCGGCAGAATCTTGTTGAGGCGCTCCATGACGGCATCGGTAATGTCGTACTTGCCGGAGAAGAGAAAAGTCGACGAGCTGTTCAACACCATCGTAACGCCTTTTTCCTTGGCAACGGCGGCACTGATCTCGATGATGTGTTTATGAATTTTCTCCACCGCATCGCTGGTAACCTTATCGACGTTACGGCGCCGCACATCCACCATATGCTGAAAATCGGAAAGACGCTGGCGGAAAGCGTTCTGTTTCTCGGCAAAAGCATCCGCTGACAACAGCGTCTGCTGGCGGCTCAGTTCCTGGCCTGCGTCACGCAATTCCTTTTCCTCTTTCGAAGTTTCGGTCTGGTAGACGCTCAAATACTGTTCCCGCTGTTTCCTAACCCCAGAACCGGCGGCAGAATCAACCATCGCCCGTTGTAAATCGATAATTGCCAGCACTGGCGGCGGCAACGGCGGTTCCGCCGCTTTGGCAGGGAACAAGGAAGCAAACAAGACCAGCGTCAGAACAATGACGACGATCCCCGTCTTCTGGCCGCCACCCGCACCAAATACTTGCCTGTACATATTAAAACCTCGATCCGAAGTTAAAACGGAAAAACTCCGTTTTGTCAAAAGACTCACGCGTCATCGGCAAAGCCAAGTCGATGCTCACCGGCCCCATCGGCGACTTCCACGTCACCCCCGCCCCCGCCGTTGAGCGTAGCGAGCTGGAAACGTTCACCTGCGAGGTATTGACATTATCAGGATTGCCGATAGTGCCGAAATCGGAGAACACATGTCCGGTCAACCCAATTTCTTTCGGCAGCCCAAACGGGAAATTGACTTCGGTAGTACCATTGAGCACCCAATTGCCGCCAAGAGCATCCCCGGTTGTTTTGTCCCGTGGACTGACACCAGAGACAGCAAAGCCCCGCAAGGTCTCACCGCCCAGGAAAAAGCGATCCGTAATACGAACGTCCTGATTCAGGCCAAAGATGTAACCAGCGTCCCCCCCGACCTTCAAAACCCACTGGTCACCCAGGGGAAAATACTTGATCGCGTCAAGATTGGTACGGAGATATCTCTCATCCCCTCCAGCCCCGGCCACATCATTGCTAAGACGCACGACATGCCCTTCGGTCGGATTGATGCGACTGTCCCGCTTATCATAGGTAAGACTTTGGCCGAACGACGAGGTGACCGTCGTGCCCGCCTCATCCAGAATATAGATCGACGCCCCCGGCTGGATGTTCTTTACGGTATCGCTCTTCAGGGCATAGCTGAACGCCTGCATCCACGCATCATTGTATCTGAAACCGGTCCGTAACTTTCCGCCGACGGTGGTTTCGGTATAGGAACTTTGCGAGGTCAAATCGGTCCTGACGGCAAACACATCGAAACCCGCCGCCAATTCACGATCCAGGAAATATGGCTCGGTATAGCTGAGATTGACCTGGCTCTGCTTTTGGCCAATCGTGGCTTGCAACTGCAAATCCTGAGCCGTTCCCAGAAGATTACGCTCACGCAAGCCGACCTGGAACATGGCACCACCGGTGGTGGACCAACCGATGCCAAACGACAAGTCGCCCGTGGATTTCTCCTGGATATTCACCTTGACGACGGTACGATCCGCCGCCGTTTCCGAGGGGCCATTGGTGATATCGACCTTCTCGAAGAAATCAAGATCCTCAAGCCGTTTGCGTGCATGACGAATTTTCGCCGAACTGAAAGCATCGCCTTCGACCATCCGAAATTCACGCCGAATCACCTTATCCAGGGTTCGCAAGTTGCCGGTAATATCGATGCGCTCTACGTAGACGCGCGGACCTTCCACAATATCAAACGTGATATCGACCGTATGCTGTTCGCGGTTGCGGTTGACGTGGGGACGTACTTCAGCAAAGGCATAGCCAAGGGTACCAGCGGTATCGGTCAGATTCTGAACGCTCTTCTCGACCTCGTCGGCATTATACCAGCTCCCCTTTTCCGAGGTAACCGAGTCCACCAGATCCGCGACTTTGAGCTTGGGGAGAGAGGTCGTGACGTTGACATCGCCGTAGTGATAGCGCTGCCCTTCCTCAATCGTGATGGTGACGTAGAAATTCTCCCGATCCGGCGTCAACTCCGCCACGGCCGATACAACCCGGAAATCCGCGTACCCGTGTTTCAGGTAAAAGCGGCGCAGCAACTCACGATCATAGGTCAGACGGTCGGGATCGTAGGTATCGTTCTGAGTCAGGAACCGGTACCAGCGTTCCTCCTTCGTAGCGAGAATATCACGCAGATCCGAATCGCTGTATTCATGATTGCCGACCAGATTAATGCGCCGTACATAGGTTGGCGGACCCTCATTAATCTCGAACACGAGATCAACCCGGTTCTGGTTGCGTTGAATCACTTTGGGTTCAACAGTAGCGGCAAAACGGCCACGGCGCCGGTACAGTTCGATGATACGCTGAACGTCGCCCTGCACCTTGGTCCGGGTGTAGACGATGCGCGGCTGCAACTGGATTTCTTTGCTCAACGCATCTTCCTTGATGCGCTTGTTGCCTTCAAACGCGATGCGATTGATGATCGGGTTTTCGACAACCTTGATCACCAGCCGGGTTCCCTCGCGATGCAGAACGACGTCAGCGAACAACCCGGTGGCGAACAGACTCTTCAGCGAGCGATCGATCCGTTCAGAATCGAAAGGATCCCCCTGATGAATAAACAGATAGGAACGCACCGTCTCCGGTTCGATCCGCTGCGTTCCATCCACCACGATGGCCGATATGGTTGTCGGATCAGCCGATATGAGTGACGTATCAGATTGAGAGTAACCGGGCGAAGCGCCAAAAAGCGCCAGCAGGACACCAACACGCCATAGGCGAGTGCTATTTAAGCTGAGCAAAATTCCCCCGTTACCCAAAAAGCCTCTACGACACCAAGCGGATAAGATAGTCCAGAACCTTCATATGAATCAGATCGTTCCAGGTCGCAAATACCATCAGACTCATTACCAGAATCATCCCAACCTTCAAGCCAAACTCTTGTGTCCGCTCGGCCAGGGGACGCCCCCGCAAACCCTCTATAGCATAAAAAAGGAGGTGTCCTCCATCAAGTAGGGGCACAGGGAAGATATTAATCAAACCGAGATTGATCGACAGAAAGGCAACAAACGTTATGAAATTCGCGGCGCCGTTCCTCGCGGCCTGGCTGGAAAATTGGGCTATTCGCAGGGGTCCGCCCAAATCGTCCGCGCCACGAGTGCCGGCGATCATCTGGCCCATCGATACCAGCGCCCCCTCCCCCACGTCATAGGTCTGTTTCAATGCCGCCGTCAGGGCCTTCCACGGGCCATGGCGCACCATGAGTTGAAGCGCGCCGCTGACCTTGATACCAAGCAGAGGGGAGCGGTGGACATTGCCAAAATTATCGGTGACCTGGGCCATTCTGGGAGTCACCGACAAAGTGTAGGATTTGCCGCCACGATCCACCGCAACCGTCATGACACCGCCGCTGGACAGCAGAACCAAACGCTGAATATCGCCAAACTGGCTGATCGAATGGCCGTCGATTTGCACAATCCGGTCACCCGCGCGAACACCACCTGCATCGGCGGCGCTTCCCGCCACGACTTCACCAACCACAGGCGGAATAATCGGCTCCCCTATCGTCGCAAACATGACCGTGAACACGACGATCGCGAAGATGACATTGGCCAGCGGCCCCGCCACCACGATCGCAGCGCGCTGTAACAGACGCTTGTGTTGAAAGGACACCGCCCGCTCTTCCGAAGTCATCTCGCGGGTGGTATCGGCAGTCGCGCTGGCGGCATCCGCATCGCCGAACATCTTCACATAGCCGCCCAACGGCATCAGACTGAGTTTCCACCGGGTACCGCGACGATCGGTCCAGCCAATCAGTTCGGGGCCAAAGCCGATGGAAAACGTATCGATACGCACCCCATTCCAGCGGGCAACCAGGAAATGCCCCATTTCATGCACAAAGACCACAATCGTCAGGACCAGCAGAAAGGGCGGGACGTTATCCCGCAAACCAACCAGAAACTCCATGCCTAACGATCCATTTCCAGGTAAATACCACATTTATGGCATATCGGGGGATTAACGCACCCATCCATAGCCTACACATCACCTCGCCGCAATCGCTGTGCCCACCAGTGAGTCGGCCACACGCCGCGCCAAGGCATCCATTTCAAGTACCTCCTCCAGATTGGCAGGAGCACCGCCGGATACAAGACCCAGCGTCCGCTCGACGATCTCGGCAATATCGAGAAAACCGATCGCGCCGGAAAGAAATTTTTGAACGGCCACTTCGTTGGCCGCATTGAAAACCGCCGGGGCGGCACCCCCATTTCGCAAAGCTTGCCGGGCCAGGCGCAAGCTTGGGAAACGAACCGGATCCGGGCGTTCGAAGGTCAGACTTCCTATAGCTGCAAGGTCGAGGCGAAGAACGGGGGCGACGATTCGCTCGGGCCAGCCCAGAGCAAACGCAATGGGCGTGCGCATGTCCGGTGATCCCATCTGCGCCAGCACCGACCCATCGCTGTAGGCAACCATGCTGTGGATGACCGATTGGGGATGGACAAGAATTTCGATGCGTTCCTCGGGCAGCCGGAACAGGTGGTGAGCCTCGATCAGCTCCAGCCCCTTGTTCATCATGGTTGCCGAGTCCACGGAGATCTTGGCCCCCATGCTCCAGTTGGGATGCGCCACGGCCTCCGCCGGGGTTACCGAAGCCATCGCCTGACGATCCCGCGTTCGGAACGGCCCCCCGGAGGCGGTAAGAACGATTTTTTCGACCTGGTCCAGCTTGGCTGGATCAAAAACCTGAAAAATGGCGCTGTGTTCAGAGTCGACCGGCAACAAAGTGGCGCCGTTGTTGCGCACGGAGGCCATGACAAGATCCCCGGCACACACCAGACTCTCCTTGTTGGCCAGGGCCACAATGGCCCCACGTCCCACGGCAGCCAGAGTCGGACGCAGCCCCGCCGCACCGACAATCGCCGCCATCACCCACTCGGCGGGCCGAAGGGCGGCCTCAACGACGGCCTCCGCCCCCACGGCCACGACGATGCCAGTTCCAGACAAGGCTTCTTTAAGAACGGTACCCGCTCGCGGATCGGCAACCGCTACCAAACGTGGGCGTAGCGCCAGGGCTTGCCGGGCCAGCAACTCGACGTTGGAATAAGCCGCCAAGGCCTCGACGCGGAAGCGTTCCGGATGGCGGGAAACAAGATCGACTGTGCTACAGCCAATCGACCCGGTTGACCCAAGGATGGTAACACTACGCCTTGGACCGTTGTATTCGGCCTCGGCCGTCACGGACGCCACCATCTCCTCGGTACCCCTCACCGCCACAACAGAACCCCACCGCCGGCGAACCAGACCCCGACAGCGGCGAACGGTGCCGCCGTCAGCAGCCCGTCCACACGATCCAGAACCCCACCATGTCCGGGGATGATCCTACCGGAGTCTTTCACGCCAAAGCGACGCTTCATTTTGGATTCAAGCAGATCGCCAGCTTCCGCTATGATTGAGACTCCCACGCTGGCCAGCATTATCACGACAACACCGGACGTGTGCAACACCGCCGCTGTGCCGTAGCCCACCGCCACCGCCGCCGTAATCCCGCCAACCGCACCCGACCAGGTTTTCTTTGGGCTGATCGCCGGCGCCAGCAACGGGCCGCCAACCAGACGCCCGACCAGATAGGCGGCAATATCGGTTGCCCACACCACCACGAACAACCAGAAGACCGTTTCCATGCCGGCAACTGCGCGCAGCCACAGCAAAGCCGCAACCGGTGCCCCAATGTACAGCGCGCCAACAACCAGCCACCCCGGGTGCCGACGACACATCCTGTCCCATTCCAGCGCCATCACCAGAGCAAACAGCGCCGTCATGACTTCAAAATACGGATGCCCGTAATAGGTCACCAGAATCACTGGGGGCAGAAGGACAATAGTGGAAAGAAAACGCAAACCAAGCAATGCGTTACCGCCTTATCCTGAGAAATGAGTCGAATACCGGACGGCAATCCGTTCGTGCACGGCGGCTCATCCCGGAACCGCGCCATATCGCCGCTCGCGGCGGTGGAATTCGCCAACTGCGCGTTCCAGATCCTCTCGACCGAAATCAGGCCATAAGGTCTCGACGAAGATCAACTCGGAATAGGCGGCTTGCCACAACAGAAAGTTACTGATGCGTTTTTCACCGCTGGTGCGGATGATAAGATCGGGATCGGGAATATCGGAGGTAAATAAATTCGCCGCAAACCGGTGCTCGTCAATATCACCGGCGAGGAGTCGGCCTGCGGCAACCTCCTCGGCCAACTGACGCGCGGCGCGCACGATTTCCAGACGCCCGCCATAACTGAGCGCCACCGTCAGAGTAAGGCCCGTATTTCCAGCGGTCAGCTTTTCCGCATCCCCGATTAACGCCACGATATCAGGGTCAAGGCGGTCGCGGTCGCCGATGATGCGCATCCGCACCCCGTCGCGGTGTAAACCAGCGACTTCGCCTCGTAGATACAGGCGCAACAACCCCATGAGGTCACGAACCTCGCCCGTGGGGCGCCGCCAGTTCTCGGAAGAAAAACCGAACAAGGTCAGGTAGTCGATACCAAGACCGGCCGCAGCCCGCACGGCAACACGCACCGCTTCCACCCCGCGCCGATGACCAGCCACCCTGGGCAAGCCTCGCGCTTTGGCCCACCGCCCGTTGCCATCCATAATGATGGCCACGTGCCGTGGCGGCTCCTGCGGTTCCACTCGAAGTGGTTGCAAATCCATCCGTATCACACCTGCATTATTTCTTTTTCTTTGGAAACAAAAGCTTCGTCGATGCGCTTGATACGCTCGTCGGTCAGCGTCTGGATCTCGGTCGAGTACTGCCGGTGTTGATCCTGGGAGATATCGCCGTCCTTCTCCAGACGTTTAAGGCTTTCCATACCGTCGCGGCGGACATTGCGCACCGAGATTTTGGCCTGCTCCGAATATTTGCTGGCGATCTTGGTAATCTCCGTCCGGCGTTCCTCGTTGAGCGCAGGGATCGGCACCCGCACGGTCAAACCATCGGGCGAAGGATTGAGTCCCAGCCCGGCTTCGCGGATGGCCTTTTCCACAGCCTTGACCAGGGCCTTGTCCCACACCTGAACCGTAATCATCCGCGCCTCGGGCACCGATATGGTGCCAACGGAGCTGATCGGCACGGAACTGCCATAGGCTTCGACCATGACCGGCTCCAGCAAGCTGGTGGACGCACGGCCAGTACGCAGACCGGCAAATTCCTTCCTGAGAACTTCCACCGCCGTGTCCATACGGCGCGTCAAATCTTTGCGCAAATCGGCGTAGGTCGCAGACACGGCTCAAGCCTCCTTGTTGATGATCGTATATCGCCCACGCCCGGCCACGATTTCCGACAACGCGCCCGCCGTACGCAGGGAGAACACCACAACCGGAAGGTTGTTTTCCCGCGCCAGCGCCACAGCAGCGGCATCCATGACCTGAAGATTGTTGGCCAGCACGTCGGTATAGCTCAAACGGTCGTAGCGTATCGCTGTTTTGTCTTTTTTCGGATCGGCTGAATAGACTCCGTCAACCTGCGTCGCTTTGAGTAGGGCGTTGCAATTCATTTCCACCGCCCGCAACGCCGCCGCCGTATCGGTCGTGAAGTACGGATTGCCGGTACCCGCACCAAAGATCACCACTCGTCCCTTGGACAGATGGTGAAGAGCGCGCCCACGGGTGAACGGCTCGCACACCGTCACCATGGGTATGGCCGACAACACCCGGGCCGGACACCCGATCTGTTCCAGGTCGTTTTGAACCGCCAGCGCGTTCATCACCGTCGCCAACATGCCCATGGAGTCAGCGGCGGCGCGATCCATGCCTGCCGCCGCACCCGACACGCCGCGAAAAATGTTGCCGCCGCCAACAACAACGCCGATCTGGCCGCCAGCATCGCGAACCGCCTTGATCTCCGTCGTCACCCGACGAACCGTCGCCCTGTCCAGGCCGAACTCACGCGCGCCCATCAACCCTTCGCCAGACAGTTTCAGGAGCACACGAGGGTACTTGATATCCGTGGTCATTGGGCATCCCTGCCGAGGTTGAATGTCTCAAGGTTGGTTGACGCCGCGCCCCGTTCCACAGGCCCACACATATAGGCCAATATATAGACACGAGACACTAAATTTGACCGCCGCAAGCGACCGGCCAGGATCATACACGATTTCCCCGGCCTGTCGTCTCGATTTTTCCCAACCGCCCGCATTATGGAACAAGGCCCACGACTCTAAAGCCCACGACTCTCGGTTCATGATGAAAACGGCTGGATATTTCCGCGACGTTCACAGCCCTCGCGTTGCCGCAACCTCGGCCGCAAAGTCCTTCTCCTCTTTTGCGACCCCTTCGCCAATCTTGAAACGCTCGAAACCAGTGATAACGATCGGCGCACCGAACTGTTTCGCCGCAGCTTCAACCACCTTGGCCACCGTGCTCTCGCCGTCTATGACATAGATTTGCTCAAGCAACACGACTTCTTCGTAATACTTACGCAACCTGCCCTCCACCATCTTGCCGATGATGGCCTCGGGCTTGCCGGAGGCCCTGGCCTGTTCGGTCAAAACGGAACGCTCGCGTTCGATCGCGCTGGTGTCCACCGAGGCCGTATCCAGAAACAGAGGCGCAGCCGAAGCGACGTGCATGGCAAGATGGCGCCCCAGTTCCAGAAGTTTGGCCGGATCGGCGCTGGACCGCAGCGTTACCAGAACGCCGATCTTGCCGAGGCCCGGCGCCGCAGCATTGTGAACATAGGTGGCAACGACTCCCGGATCCGCCGAGAGCATCCGGCAACGCCGGAGCTGCATGTTCTCACCGATGGTGGCGATCATGGCGGTAAGTTGCTCCGCGACCGTCTTTCCTGCACCGGGGTACGGAACGTTCCTGAGCGCCTCGATATCGCCGCCGGTCGTCAGGGCCAATTGCGTCACCGTCGTAACGAAAGCCTGGAAGTTTTCATTACGGGCCACGAAATCGGTCTCAGAATTGACTTCGACCACCGCTGCGCGGGTACCTTCGGATGCAACCCCGATCAGCCCCTCCGAAGCGACACGGCCAGCCTTTTTCGCTGCCGAAGCCACGCCCTTCTTACGCAGCCAGTCAACTGCGTCATCAATATTTCCGTTAACCTCACCCAACGCCTTCTTGCAATCCATCATGCCGGCGCCGGTCATCTCGCGCAATTCTTTTACGAGCGCCGCAGTGATCTCGGCCATCGTCAAACCTCATTGTTCGTGTCGGGCCAGGCATTCCTCGCCAATGACCCTTTGTCAAAAAAACGGCGACGCGCAAAGCCTGTCGCCGCAAGCACATCAAAGCCCCACTCAACCACTTCGCCCAGAGGGGTTAACGACCTTCCATGGGATCGGCAGCGGCAACCGGCTCTTCGCCCAAAGCGATCGGCGCGGTTACCGGTAACACGATCGGTTCCGCCCTGCCGCCCACATCAACACCAGCTACGTTCATTTCGGCCTGGATACCGTCCAGCACCGAACCGCTAACCAGTTCGCAATAAAGCTTTATGGCACGAATGGCGTCATCGTTGCCGGGAACCGGATAGGTGATGCCCGTCGGATCGCAGTTCGAATCGATGACCGCGACCACGGGAATACCAAGCTTGGTGGCTTCCTGAACGGCCAATGATTCCTTAAGCACATCAATGATGAACAGAATGTCGGGCTGCCCGCCCATTTCCTTGATGCCGCCCAACGCCCGTTCGAGCTTGTCGCGCTCCCGGTTCAGATTGAGAATTTCCTTCTTCGTCAGACCGGAAATCCCCTGAGCCAATTGGGCATCCATCTCGCGCAGACGCCGGATGGATTGGGAAATGGTTTTCCAGTTGGTGAGCATTCCACCCAGCCAACGGTGATTGACATAGTATTGACCACAACGCTTGGCCGCCTCGGCGATCGGCTCCTGAGCCTGGCGCTTGGTGCCAACGAACAGCACCCTGCCACCACCGGCCGTGACGGCACGAATCGCCTGCATGGCGCGGTACAGAAGCGGAACCGTCTGCTGAAGGTCGATAATGTGGATGTTGTCGCGGACACCGTAGAGGTACGAAGCCATTTTCGGGTTCCATCGGCGGGTATTGTGGCCGAAATGGCAGCCAGACTCGACAAGCTGGCGCATAGAAAACACGGGCAACGTCATTGCCAAAATCCTTAATTTTTCCGGTTGAACCTCCGCGAGACTTTGGCAGGCTTACATAGCCTGCACCGGAACGGCCATTCCAGGTATCACCCGGATGAACGTGCTTCCCGCGTGCGGATATACTTGTCAGGAACCTAACGCCTCCCGCCATCTTTGGCAAGGCTGTTTAACGGCCCCTTCTGGGAGATGTGGGATCCGCCCACACCCTGGCAGAAGGCCGGGGGCCTTTGGGAACCCTTTTATTAAGGGGGGAGGACACTACACGCTCGGCAGCCCCTCCGAACAGAAGGACGACCCATACGGCAGGCAGGTAAGGACTGGACGCCCTATACCAGGAAGCTGATTTGCTGAGACGAAACACCCTGCGTCACCGCATTGACCACGCCGGTGTTTCCTTTAAGGGCGTTATCGGGCTGGGCTGCGAAGCTGGCGAGCCTGTCGTTGTCATTGTCGTTATCGGTCGAAGCACTGGGAGTATTCGCTTCGGGGGCAGAGGACGCATTCGCCGCCGCCGGCTGAACCGTGGCAGCTTTGTTGTTGGCCGCCACAGCCTGCGCCGCAGGGTGAGAGGTAGGCTGTGGCTGCTGGGACGGCACGGACGCCACCGCAGCTTGTTGAGCCTCCTGCCGTCCCTGGGCACCAGCCACACGAATATTAATCGCATCCTGGCCGATGGCGGCATTCTGTTTCGTCAGATACGAGAGCGCCGGTTGCGACAGATCAACGACATCCCGAACCGCCGTTCGCTCACCACCTGATGGTGTAGCCCCACCCCGGCCACCAACCTGCACGGCATTTTGCGTGCTAAGATAAGCGGCGGCTTGCTGGGCGTGGACCGATGCCGGTGATGCTGGCGTTGTCGATGATATCGTCGTCATGACGGATACTTCCGTGAAAAGTGCCCTGGAGACTGAACCCGATTACTACCATCATAGCGCCAACACCTGACACGAACCTGACAATTTTGGCCTTGCGAACCGTGGGTTTGCACCCACGTTCGCGTGGGATCAGCTATTTCTTGTCGTCGGTCTTGGTTTTATCATCGACCTTGGGGTCAGCGGCAACCCGCATGGTGATGATGCGGTCGGGATCGGTGACCCTTCCGTTGTCGCTTTCGCTGCCTTTCTTGATTTTATCGACGTTATCCATACCCTCGACCACTTGGCCCCAGATGGTATATTGCCCATTGAGAAACGGCGCCGGCTTGAAGCAGATGAAAAACTGGCTGTCGGCGCTGTCCGGGTTGCCGGCGCGAGCCATGGACACGGTACCCCGGATATGCTTGGCCACGCTTGGCGAACTGAATTCCGCCTTAAGCTTTTTGCCAGAACCACCCGCGCCGGTTCCAGAGGGGTCTCCGGTCTGGGCCATGAAGCCGTCAATCACGCGATGGAACACGACGCCGTTGTAAAACCCCTGGCGGGTCAGTTCCTTGATCCGCGCCACGTGCTGGGGTGCCAGGTCCGGGCGCATCTCAATTACGACCGGTCCGCTCGCCAGTTCCATAATCAGGGTATTTTCAGGATCACCCGCCTGCGCCTTGCCCGTAGCCAACATCATTACTCCCAAAAAAACATACACCAAGCCCATCAGGTATCTCATCTCATACCCCCATTTAAGTCACGTTCGGCCGTACTATCCAGCCGTCGCATCGGTATTGAAGCCATAGCGTCTGAGCAGGTGTTGATGGGTTCTTGGCGTTACGAAGGACGAAACATCCCCTCCTAGCCGGCCAATTTCCTTGACGAATCGCGAGGAAATGAATTGACACCGCTCCGAAGCCATCAAAAACACGGTTTCGACATCGCCACAGATGCGCGTGTTCATGGCTGCCATCTGAAATTCGTATTCAAAATCCGAAACAGCCCGCAGGCCACGCAGGATGACCTTGGCATTACACTCATGAACAAAATTCATCAATAGAATCGAAAATGGCCGCACCTCCACCTTCGTTCCATTGCCGAACGTCATGCCGGCGATCTCTTCCTGAACCATCTGGACCCGTTCTTCCAGCGAGAACAGCGGGCCTTTCACGTCATTGCCGGCAACCCCGACAATGAGGTGGTCCACCACGCGGGTGGCACGCGTGATGATGTCGAGATGACCGTTGGTGATCGGGTCAAAGGTCCCAGGGTAGACGCCAGTCCGTTCACTCATTGCCCTCTCCCTCCCCTGATCCAT
>JADFXL010000200.1 GCA_015233585.1 Alphaproteobacteria bacterium
ATAACGTTTGAGACCGGCGAACAGGTGCGTGTCTGCGATGGTCCGTTTACCTCCTTCATCGGAATGGTGGAGGAAGTCGACGAGGAAAAGGCGCGCGTCAAGGTCTCGGTGTCGATTTTCGGCCGGGCGACTCCGGTCGAGCTGGAGTATGCCCAGGTCGAGAAAATTTGATGTCGCGCCGGTACACCCCGGTCAAGGACCATGGGTGTGGGGTGACGGCAATTACGCGGGAGGCTCGCCATGGCCGAACCGCAATCCTTGAGCGGGAGCTGAGGTATTAGATGGCAAAGAAAATCACGGGTTACATAAAATTGCAGGTTCCAGCCGGCAAAGCAAATCCCTCACCGCCCATTGGGCCGGCGCTGGGCCAGCGCGGCCTGAACATCATGAACTTCTGCAAGGAGTTCAACGCCAGCACCCAGGGGCTGGAAGTGGGGATGCCGATTCCGGTGGTGATCACCGCTTTCAGCGACCGTTCCTTCACCTTCATCACCAAGACGCCGCCGGTCAGCTTCTACCTGAAGCGGGCAGCCGGGCTGCCGAAAGGCTCCGCGCAAAGTGGGCGTGGCTTTGTCGGCAAGGTGACGATGGAAAAGCTGCGGGAGATCGCGGCCGTAAAGATGCCCGACCTCAATTGTCACGATATCGACTCGGCGGTGGCCCAGATTGTGGGCTCGGCCAAGTCGATGGGCATCGAAGTGGTGGAGTAAGAGCCATGGCGCAAGGCAAACGTTTGAAAGCGGCCTACGAAGGCATCGAACCCACAACTTATTACGATCTGCCAAAAGCCATCGCGCTGGTGCGCGCAGGGGCGAAGGCCAAGTTCGATGAGACCATCGAGATGGCCATGAATCTTGGTGTCGATCCCCGCCACGCCGATCAGATGGTGCGCGGTATGGTTGAGCTTCCCAACGGTACTGGTAAAAAGGTGCGGGTGGCCGTGTTCGCCAAGGGCGACCGGGCCAAGGAAGCCGAGGTGGCCGGGGCCGATATCATCGGCGCTGAAGATCTGGCGGAGAAAATCCAGGCGGGCCAAATTGATTTCGATCGCTGCATCGCGACCCCGGACATGATGGGAATTGTCGGGCGCCTGGGAAAGGTGCTGGGGCCGCGCGGCCTCATGCCGAACCCGAAGCTCGGCACCGTCACCGCCAACGTTACCGAGGCGATACGCGCGGCCAAGGCCGGTCAGGTGCAGTTCCGTGTTGAGAAGGCCGGTATCGTTCATGCCGGCATCGGCAAGGCGAGCTTTACCGATGCGGCGCTGACGGAAAATATCAAGGCGTTTTTCGACGCCATCGTCAAGGCCAAGCCAGCCGGCGCCAAGGGTAACTATATAAGAGAAGTGAGCCTGAGTTCGACCATGGGACCAGGCGTGAAGGTTAGTCTGCCCAGCGTCACGGAAGGGTGACTCTGGCGAGGGTTTCCGGTCGCTTGGCGGCCGGAGAGATGAGGGACGATGCCCCTTATATGAAAATGGGGAGCGATGCTCCCTATATGAACTATGGGGGGCGATGCCCCCCGGCCTGTCCGAAACCGTAGGTGCCACCTCAGCGTGTCAGAGCGTCGGGGCGGCTTAAAGGGATAACCCACCTGCATAGACAGAGATTGCAAGGCGTTTGGTCAAGACGCGATAAAAAACGCGGCCGACGACTTGGGGTTCTGGGACAGGGCACTACGGCCCCGCGTCAGGTGATGTCCGTTATGGGATGTCACGGGATAAGGGGCGGTTCGATAACCTGGGCAGCACGGAACCGGCAACGGGCCGGGCTGGCCATGAGGAGCGGAGACAAAGGTGAACCGAGACCAGAAAAAGGACTTGGTTTCCTCGCTCAACCATCAGCTTGGCGGGAGTTCGCTCGTCGTCGTCACCCATTACAATGGCATGACGGTGGCGGAAATGAGCGCCCTTCGGGTTCAGATGCGGGCGGCGGGGGCCAGTTTCAAGGTAACCAAGAACCGGCTCACCCGTCTTGCCCTGGCGGGTACGAAGTACACGGGTCTTGCCAGTATGTTCACGGGTCCGACAGCAATTGCCTGTTCCAAGGATCCCGTGGCAGCGGCAAGAGTTTGCGTCAAGTACGCGAAAGGGAACGAGAAGCTGGTCATTCTGGGCGGTGGGCTTGGGGACCGTATGCTTGACACCACGGGCATCAAGGCCCTGGCCGAGCTACCGTCACTGGACGAACTGCGTGGAAAATTGATCGGCATGATCGGTACTCCGGCGACCCGGATTGCTGGCATCCTGCAAGCCCCTGCCGGGCAACTGGCACGGGTGGTTGGCGCGTATGCCAACAAGCAGAACGATGCGGTGGACGAGACGGCGGGCGAGGCGGCGTAGCGTTTTTTCACAACACGATCGAACATTCTTGCGATTCAGGAGTAAGGTACCATGGCAGATCTTGCCAAAATCGTGGACGAACTTTCCAATCTGACCGTAATCGAGGCGGCTGAACTTTCGAAGATGCTGGAGGAGCGCTGGGGCGTGTCCGCAGCCGCGCCGGTGGCCGCAGCCGCCGCGCCGGTGGCCGCAGCCGCGCCGGTTGAGGAGCAGACCGAATTCGACGTTATTCTGGTCGCTGCCGGCGAAAAGAAGATCAACGTGATCAAAGAAGTGCGTGCTGTCACCGGACTGGGCCTGAAAGAGGCCAAGGATCTGGTCGAGGGTGCGCCGCAGAAGGTGAAGGAAGGCGTCTCCAAGGATGAGGCGAATTCTGTCAAGAAGAAGCTTGAAGAGGCCGGCGCGAAGGTCGAACTCAAGTAATTCCGAAGTTTGCGCGACCAGCGGCGGAGGGACGGAATGGGACGGAGGGGGTATTCTCCGGCCGGTTTCCGGCCCTCTGGCGTTTGGGGTAAGCCCCCGTTGTTGGGGTGACCCATATCGGGGCGATCGCCCCGAACCCCATCTTTGGGGGTGCTCGTATACGAATGCTCGGTGTGGGTGTGGGCCTCGTGCCCACCAGACACAGGCAGCGAGTTGTATAAACTGGTGAAGTTCAAGGAGCGGCAATGGCTAAGTCCTTCACGGCTCGGAAGCGGGTTCGCAAAAGCTTCGGGCGTATTCCGACGGTCGCGCCCATGCCCAACCTCATTGAGGTGCAGAAGAGTTCCTACGCCCAGTTTTTGCAGATGGACGTACCCGCAGGGGATCGGATTACGTATGGTCTCCAGGAAGTGTTCAAGTCGGTGTTTCCCATCCGCGATTTCTCCGGCCACGGCGAGCTGGAGTATGTCAAATACGAATTCGAGCCGCCGAAGTACGATGTTGATGAATGTCAGCAACGGGGCATGACGTTTGCCGCCCCGCTCAAGCTGACGCTGCGTCTGGTGGTATGGGATATCGACGAGGACACTGGCTCGCGTTCCATCCGCGACATCAAGGAGCAGGATGTCTACATGGGCGACATGCCGCTCATGACCGCCAACGGAACGTTCGTGATCAACGGCACCGAGCGCGTGATCGTCAGCCAGATGCACCGGTCGCCGGGTGTTTTCTTCGACCATGACAAGGGCAAGACCCATTCGTCAGGCAAGTATCTGTATGCCGCCCGCGTGATTCCCTACCGGGGGTCGTGGCTCGATTTCGAGTTCGATGCCAAAGACATGGTGTACGTGCGTATCGACCGCCGCCGCAAGCTGCCGGTCACCACATTGATGTATGCGTTACAGCGTGACGACGACGGCCCCGGCCACGACGCGCGCGGCAATGAAACCCGTCCCGAAGACGGCCAGGGGATGACCGCCGAGAGCATCCTGGGCTATTTCTATGACAAGATCACCTACTTGCGCGACGATAAAGGCTGGAAGGTGCCATTCTTCCCGGAAAGACTGCGCGGGGTCAAGCTCCTGTTTGATCTGGTGGACGCCGCAACGGGTGAGGTAAAGGTGGAGGCCGGGACCAAGATAACGTCCCGCATCAGCCGCAAGCTCACCGAAGAGGGACTTGTCGATCAGCGCGTGTTCCCGGAGGAACTGGTTGGCCGGTACGCGTCGCAGGACATCATCAACGAAAGCACCGGCGAGATCCTGGTCGAGGCCGGCGAAGAACTGACCGCGACGAACCTGGAAGCCCTGTCCAAGAGCGGGATCACCGAGCTGTCGATCCTGCACATTGACCACATCAACATCGGTCCTTACATCCGCAACACGTTGTTCATGGACAAGAACAGCTCGCGCGACGAGGCCCTGATCGACATCTACCGCGTCATGCGCCCCGGCGAACCACCCACCCTGGAAACCGCCGAGATTCTGTTTCGTGGCTTGTTCTTCGACTCGGAGCGCTATGATCTTTCGGCGGTTGGCCGCGTCAAGATGAACTCGCGGCTGGGCACCTCCGGTGTGCCGGACACGATGCGCGTGCTGCGGCGCGACGATATCCTGCGGATCATCAAGGTTCTGGTCGACCTCAAGGACGGTAAGGGCGAGATCGACGACATCGATCATCTGGGCAATCGTCGGGTGCGTTCGGTCGGCGAGTTGATGGAAAATCAATATCGGGTGGGCCTGTTGCGCATGGAGCGGGCCATTCGCGAGCGCATGAGTTCGGTGGACATCGACTCGATCATGCCCCACGACCTGATCAACGCCAAACCGGCGGCGGCGGCGGTGCGCGAGTTCTTCGGTTCGTCCCAGTTGTCCCAGTTCATGGACCAGACCAACCCGTTGGCTGAAATCACCCACAAGCGGCGTTTGTCGGCCCTGGGGCCGGGCGGTCTGACGCGGGAGCGGGCCGGGTTCGAGGTGCGCGACGTCCACCCGACTCATTACGGCCGTATCTGCCCCATCGAGACGCCGGAAGGGCCAAACATCGGGTTGATCAACAGTCTGGCGACGTTTGCTCGTGTCAACCAGTATGGCTTTATTGAAAGTCCTTATCGCCGCGTGGTTGATGGACGGGTGACCGACGAGGTGTTGTATCTCTCGGCCATGGAGGAGGGGCGTTATACCATCGCCCAGGCCAATGCCGGGCTGGACGCGGACAACCGCTTCATCCAGGAATTGGTTAGCTGCCGCCGCGAAAGCGATTTCGTGCTGGTGCAGCCGAGCGAGATCAATTTCATGGACGTGTCGCCGAAACAGCTTGTG
>JADFXL010000201.1 GCA_015233585.1 Alphaproteobacteria bacterium
CGCACCGAGGAAACCGTCAATTACGAAATTACCAAGAAGGTGACCAACGAAGTTCGGGAAACCGGGGTCGTGAAACGCCTCTCGGTGGCCGTGGTGGTGGATGGCGATTATTCGACTCCCGGAGATGCAAAAACTTACAAAAAACGCGATCAAAAGGAACTTGAGCAATTGATTGCTCTGGTCAAGTCTGCGGTCGGCTATGACAAGGATCGCGGCGACCAGGTCGAAGTCCAGAATATGCAATTCGCCAACATCGACGAAGCGATGGGTACCGCACCGGAATACATCTTCATGGGCTTCACCAAGCTGGAAATCATGAAAATGGCGGAAGGACTCGGGGTTGCACTGGTCGCCATCCTGGTTATCCTACTGGTCGTCCGGCCCATGGTCACCCGCGCGTTCGAGACATTGCCCGCCCAGGCCGAAGCGCAACGGCGCCTTCTGGCCGAACAGGCTTGAAAGCCCTGGCCCCGACCACCGAGCCGACGGAGGAATTCGAGGGCGATGAATTGATCGATATCGACAAGGTGGAGGGGCGTGTGCGAGCTTCTTCGCTGAAGAAGATCGGCGAAATCGTCGATAAACATCCTGAGGAAGCGCTGAGCATTGTTCGTAACTGGTTGTATCAGGACAATGTCTGAGATGCGGTGTAGCTTGGCGGGCGATTGCCCGCTTCCGCCTGGGGCGAAAGCCCTTTATAGGGTCGGGGCGGCGACCCTGCGTTCTTGCCCACTTTGAGGAGCGGCACCCGTGGGACGGATGAAGGAAGATTATCGCAGCTTGAGCGGGCCTGAGAAGGCAGGCATCCTTATGCTGTCGCTTGGCGACGAGTATTCGTCGCAACTCCTGAGCTTGATGGACGACGAGGAAATCAAGGAACTGTCCCAGATCATGGCCAACCTGGGAACCATCAGTTCCAGCGTCGTCGAACGCCTGTTTGTGGAATTCGCGGATCAGATATCGTCAACCGGCTCCCTGGTCGGGTCGTATGAGAGCACCGAGCGGATGCTCAACAAGACCCTGCCGAAGGAACGGGTCGATTCGATCATGGAGGAAATCCGTGGCCCGGCCGGTCGCACCATGCGGGAAAAGCTCGGCAACGTCAACAAACAGGTGCTGGCAAATTATCTCAAGAACGAATACCCGCAAACCGTCGCTGTCGTGATGTCGAAGATCAAGGCCGATCATGGCGCCCGGGTTCTGGCCCTGCTGCCGGAAAATTTCGCCATGGAGGTAATCATGCGCATGTTGCGCATGGAATCCGTGCAAAAGGAAGTTCTGGAAGGCGTGGAAAAGACCCTGCGCACCGAGTTCATGAGCAACCTTGCCCGGACCCAGCGCCGGGACGCCCACGAAATGATGGCCGACATCTTCAACAACCTGGACCGCAACACCGAAAGCCGCTTCATGTCGGCCCTTGAAGAACGCAACCGCGAAGCGGCGGAACGTATCAAGGCGTTGATGTTCACCTTCGAAGATCTGGTCCGCATCGACAGCCAGGGTATTCAAACCTTGCTGCGCCATGTGGAAAAGGACAAGCTGGGGCTGGGCCTCAAGGGTGCCTCGGATACGATCAAGGAGCTGTTCTTCAAGAACATGTCCGAACGAGCCGGAAAGATGCTCAAGGAGGACATGGAAGCCCTGGGTCCGGTTCGGTTGCGCGATGTCGACGAAGCCCAGAGCGCCATCGTGGTTCTGGCAAAGGAACTGGCCAACTCGAACCAGATTACCATCTCCGAGGGGCGCGACGAGGACGAGTTCGTCTATTGATCCAGGTACGAAAATCGCACGTGATCCAGGTGCAAAAATCGCACGCCAAGGAATATATGAGGCAGAAGAACGTATGGCGGGTATTCACAAGTTCATGTTCGACGAGTGTTTCGACGATCCCAATGACCGGCAGCAAAAGCCGCGCAAGGAGGTGCTTGTCCTTGAACCCGTCGAGGAGGCGCCTCCGCCCCCGCCGACGTTCAGCGGGGCGGAACTGGAACAGGCGCGGAAGGAAGGCTATGCCGCCGGGCACGGTGCCGGGTTGAAGGATGCGACGGCAAGCATCGGACAGATGACCGCCAACGCGTTGAAGGCAATCGCCACCCAGATGGCAGGGATAAGCGCGGTGGTGGCCAAAGCCAATGACGATGCCGCCAACAATGCCGTCGCCCTGGCCATCGCCGTTGCCGCCAAACTCATGCCGTCGTTGGCCAGCCGCTACGGGATGGACGAGATTGCCGAGCTGGTCGAGAAATGCCTGCCCGAGATCCTGGAGCAACCGCGCCTGATTATTCGTGTCAATCCCGAATTGGTAGAATCTGTGCTGGAACAGGTGTCGGCAATCGCCGATAATCATGGATTCGCGGGCCGGTTATTGATTCACCCCAACGAGGCCCTCCCCCCCGGCGATTGCCGGATCGAATGGGGCGAAGGCGGGATTGATCGCGACAGCGCCACTCTGTGGCGGGAGATCGAGACGATCGTTACCCGCAACACCAACCTGTCGTTCCCAGACACACAGGAAGAACCGAATCCGGGGGCTGCTCCCGTGCGGCGCCCGGTCACCCCGTAACGGCAGGGCTGGGAAGCCAGTTGGGAGAAGTTGATGGCGGACGAACAAAACCTTGATCTGGAAGAGCTGCAAGGCAACCCGTCGCGCAAGGCCCAGTCCACGGAGGACTTTCCTGAGGTGCGGGATGTTCCCGACCGGCCGCGCTCGGCCGCCGATCTGGAGGCCGTCTATGATATTCCGGTGCAGGTGTCGGCGGTGCTGGGCAAATCCACCATGCAGGTCAACCAGCTTCTCAAGCTTGGCCGGGGCGCCGTGGTGGAACTGGACCGCAAGGTCGGCGAGGCTATCGATATCTACGTCAACAATCGTCTGGTCGCCCGTGGCGAAGTGGTCGTGGTCGAGGACCGACTGGGCATAACGATGACGGAAATCATCAAAAGCGAGCGGAGTTGATGGCTGTGGCCTATGACACCGCTCGGCCCAAACCAACGAGGATGAGTTTATGCGACTGTTGATCATCGGTTCCCTCGACGGGCAGATCGGCGCGGCCAGCCGCATCGCCATTGATCGCGGGGCCAAGGTGCTCCATGCGGGCAATACCGCCGCCGCCCTGGAAATTCTGCGTTCCGGCCAGGGCGCGGATCTGGTCATGATCGACGTCAAGCTGGACATCAAGATCTTCATCGACAGCCTTGAGTCCGAACGCATCGTCGTGCCGGTGGTGGCCTGTGGCATTGCGACCGATACCCAGTCGGCGGTGCGGGCGATCCGGGCCGGGGCCAGGGAATACCTCCCGCTGCCTCCCGACCCGGAGATGATCGCGGCGGTGTTGTCGGCGGTTACGGCGGAAAGCCACGCCCTTATCTTCCGCGACCCCTCCATGGCCAAGATCCTGAAGATGGCCGATCAGGTGGCGGCCAGCGACGCCAGCATTCTGATTACGGGGGAATCGGGAACCGGCAAGGAAGTGATCGCCCGCTATGTCCATCGCAAGAGCCGCCGCGCGGAGAAGCGATTCGTGGCCGTGAACTGTGCCGCGATTCCCGAGAACCTGCTGGAGTCCGAACTGTTCGGCCATGAAAAAGGCGCCTTCACCGGAGCCGTTTCCAGGCGTATCGGCAAGTTCGAAGAGGCCAGCGGCGGCACGCTTCTGCTCGATGAAATCAGCGAAATGGATATTCGTCTGCAAGCCAAGCTGTTGCGAGCCATCCAGGAAAAGGAAATTGACCGGGTGGGCGGCACCCAACCGGTGAAAATCGACGTGCGGCTCCTTGCCACCTCCAATCGCGATCTTCAGGATGAGGTGCGGCGCCGGACGTTCCGCGAAGACCTGTATTTCCGTCTCAACGTCGTCAACCTCGCCCTGCCACCATTGCGGGAACGTCCACAGGACATTGATGTTCTGGTTGATCATTTTGCCAAGATCTATGCGCAGAGCAACGGCGTCATCTATCGCCCGGTGTCGGCGGCGGCGCGGGTGATGATGCGCCAGCACGGCTGGCGCGGCAACGTGCGCGAACTGGAAAACACCATTCACCGCGCCGTGCTGCTCGCAACCGGTAACGAGATTGATGCCGAAGCCGTCCTGCTGACGGGAGAGTCCATGTCGACGCGGTCTCCGGCGCCGGGGACGGCCGCCGCCAAGGTCGATACCGGCACCGGCGGCGCGTTCGGTTCCACCAGCATTCTGGTCGGACGCACGGTAGCCGATGTCGAGCGTGATCTTATCATCGACACCCTTCGGCACTGCCTGGGCAACCGGACTCATGCCGCCAACATCCTGGGCATTTCCATCCGCACCTTGCGCAACAAGCTGAAACTTTACTCCGACGACGGCCACCCCGTGCCCCTGCCGGGCGACGGCGACCGGCCCGTCGCGTAACGGCGGCGGAGCCCCATGGCCAGCGAAACCGGCGGACAAGTTCAGGTCGCTTCTCCTCCTGCTGGCAACGTTTCGGCTGGCGGCAAGGGCGTGAGTTCTCTCAACGACGGGCTGAAACGTCTGGCTATCGCCGCGCGACGCGGCGACATCACCCTGGCCCTGATTATGGTAGCGATCCTGGTGGCGCTGGTGCTGCCGGTGCCGCCGTGGCTTCTGGATATTTTGCTGGCCATGTCGCTGACGTTCTCGGTGCTGATTCTCATGACCGGGATCTTCATCACCAAGGCGGTGGAATTCAACGTTTTCCCCATGATTCTGCTGCTTTCCACCATGCTGCGGCTGTCGCTCAACATGGCCTCGACCCGTCTGATCCTGGCCCACGGGCATGAGGGCACCGGCGCCGCTGGCAGGGTCATCGAAGCCTTTTCCGGCTTCATCATGGGCGGCAACTTCGTCATCGGCGTGATCGTGTTCGCCATCCTGCTGATCGTCAATTTCGTCGTCATCACCAAGGGATCGACTCGTATCGCCGAGGTTTCGGCGCGCTTTACCCTGGACGCCATGCCGGGTAAACAGATGGCCATTGACGCCGATCTTTCGGCTGGCGTCATCAGCGAGCCGGATGCCCGCAAACGCCGCAGCGATCTGCAAAAGGAATCGGATTTCTTC
>JADFXL010000202.1 GCA_015233585.1 Alphaproteobacteria bacterium
GGTGCGCATGTCGAGGCGGTCCGAACGTCCGATCATGTCGTTCAGGCGGCGGAAGCCCAATTTGGCCATAATCTCCCGCATTTCCCGGGCCAGGAACATGAAATAATTGACGACGTGCTCGGGCTGTCCGGGGAAGCGTTTGCGCAATTCCGGGTCTTGGGTGGCGACGCCGACGGGGCAGGTGTTGAGGTGGCATTTGCGCATCATCACGCAGCCGCTGGCAATCAGGGCGGCGGTGGCGATACCGTATTCGTCGGCTCCCAGCAGGGCGCCGATTACCACGTCGCGGGCGGTGCGCATTCCCCCGTCCACCTGGACCGAGATACGGCCGCGCAGTTTGTTCAGCACCAGGGTCTGGTGGGTTTCGGCGAGGCCGATTTCCCACAGCGAGCCGGCGCTTAAGATCGAGGTGAGCGGGCTGGCGCCGGTGCCGCCGTCATAGCCGGAAATCAGCACATGGTCGGCGTGGGCTTTGGCCACGCCGGCGGCGACGGTGCCGACGCCGACCTCGGCGACCAGCTTGACGCTGATCCGGGCCTGGGGATTGACGTTCTTGAGATCGTGGATCAGTTGCGCCAGATCCTCGATCGAATAAATGTCGTGGTGCGGCGGCGGACTGATCAGGGTGACCCCCGGCGTCGAGTGCCGGACCCGCGCGCTCGGCAACGCCACCTTGTGGCCGGGCAATTGCCCGCCCTCGCCCGGCTTGGCGCCTTGGGCCATCTTGATCTGGATGTCGTCGGCATTGACCAGGTACTCGGCGGTGACGCCGAAGCGCCCCGAGGCTACCTGCTTGACCGCCGATCGCATCGAATCGCCGTTGGGCATCCGTTCAAAGCGGGAGGCCTCCTCGCCACCTTCGCCGGTATTGGACCTGCCGCCGAGACGGTTCATGGCGATGGCCAGCGTGGTGTGCGCCTCCCACGAAATGGCGCCGAAGGAAATGGCGCCGGTGGCGAAACGCTTGACGATTTCCTCCGCCGGTTCGACTTCCTCCAGCGGCACTGGCTCGGCCGCGTATTTGAATTCAAACAGGCCACGCAGGTTTTTGAGCGTGCGACTCTGGTCGTTCACGGCGGCCGAGAACTTGCGGAACGTAGCTTCATCGTCGGTGCGCACGGCATGTTGCAACAGGGACACGGTCTCCGGTGTCCAGGCGTGCGGTTCCCCGGACTGGCGGAAGGCCAGTTCCCCCCCTCCATCGAGCGCGGAGTCCGGCACCAGCTTTTCGCCATAGGCGGCGTGGTGGCGCAGTACGGTTTCCACGGCGATCTCGTTCAACCCCACGCCTTCGATGGGCGTGGCGGTGCCAGTGAAATAACGAGCCACGAACTCGCTGGACAGGCCAACGGCGTCGAAGATCTGGGCGCCGCAATACGATTGGTAGGTAGAGATGCCCATTTTGGACATCACCTTGAGGATGCTCTTGTTGACGGCCTTGATGTAACGGACATCCGGCTCGTCGACGCTGATTTCGTGACGCATCAACTGGAGGGTGTCGAGCGCCAGATAGGGATTGATCGCCTCGGCGCCGAAGCCAGCCAGCAGACAGAAGTCATGAACTCGACGGGCTTCGCCGGTCTCGACCACCAGCCCCACTTCGGTACGCAGGCCCTGGCGAATCAGGTGATGATGGACCGCCGAAGTGGCCAGCAGCGCCGGAACGGCAATGTGGTCGGCGTCAATGCCGCGATCGGACAGGATCAGGATGTTGTACCCGCCGCGAACTACTTCCTCGGCCTGATCGCAGATGGCCTTCACGGCCGGAGCCATGCCGTCGGCGTCCTCGACGGCCGGATAGCAGATGTCGATGGTGAAGGTACGAAACGCATGATCGACGTGGTTTTCGATCCGGCGGATGCGTTCCAGGTCGGTGTCGGACAGGACCGGGGCATGAACCTCCAGCCGCTTGTGGGTGCCGCCTTCGTCCAGACCCAGAAGGTTCGGGCGGGGACCGATCAGCGATACCAGCGACATCACCAGTTCCTCGCGGATGGGATCGATGGGCGGGTTGGTCACCTGGGCAAAGTTCTGGTGGAAATAGTCGGATAGCCGCTTGATCTTGCCCGACAGCACCGCCGGCGGGAAATCGCGGCCCATGGAGCCGACCGGATCCTGACCGCTCTGCGCCATCGGCTTCAGGAAAAACTTGATGTCTTCCTGTGTATAACCGAACGCCTGCTGGCGGGCGAGCAGAACCGCGCCGGAGGGGGCCATGGTCGGCACCTCGGGGGGGAGGGTCTCCAGCTTGATCTGGGTGGCGTCGAGCCATGCCTGATAGGGCTTGGCCGAAGCCAGTTGCGCCTTCAGATCGGCATCATCGACGATGCAACCCCGTTCCAGGTCGATAAGAAACATCTTGCCAGGTTGCAGACGCCATTTCTTGACGATCTTTTCCTCGGGGATGTCGAGTACGCCGACTTCCGAACTCATCACCACCATGTCGTCGTTGGTGATGATGTACCGCGCTGGCCGCAAGCCGTTGCGGTCGAGGGTGGCGCCAATCTGGCGGCCGTCGGTGAACGCCATGGCCGCGGGTCCGTCCCAGGGTTCCATGAGCGCGGCGTGGAATTCGTAAAACGCGCGGCGCTGGTCGTCCATCAGCGGATTATCGGCCCACGCTTCAGGGATCATCATCATCATGGCATGAGCCAGCGAATAGCCGCCAGCCACCAGCAGTTCCAGCGCGTGGTCGAAGGTGGCCGAGTCCGACTTGCCATCCACGAACAACGGCCACAGCTTGGGCAGATCCTCGCCCAGCACCGATGAGCGCATGGAGTAACGGCGCGCCGTCATCCAGTTCATGTTGCCGCGCAGGGTGTTGATTTCGCCGTTATGGCAGAGATAACGGAACGGTTGCGCCAGATCCCAGGACGGGAAGGTATTGGTGGAGAAGCGTTGATGCACCAGCGCGACCGCCGAAACCATGCGTTCGTCGTTCAGGTCGGGGTAATAGATGGTCATGCTTTCGGACAGGATCATGCCCTTGTAGACCATGGTCCGCGACGACAGAGAAGGCAGGTGGAAGGAGCGCCAGTCCTCCAGTCCCTTGACGCGGGCGGCATGAAAGGACTGCTTGCGAATGACCGCCAGCTTGCGCTCGAACGAATCGGCGTCGGGGCAGTTGGCGCCACGGGCGATGAACACCTGACGGATCACCGGCTCGCGCGGCTTGACGCTTTCGCCAAGGCAACTGCTGTCCACCGGAACGTCACGCCAACCCAAAAGCTGTTGCCCCTCTTTCTCGACATATTCCTTGAACAGGGCCATGCAGTCGTTCCGCGTCGCCTCCGGGCGGGGCAGAAACACCATGCCAGCGGCATAATCCCCCGGCGCGGGCAGGGTGATGCCCAGAGCGGAGCACTCGGCGCGGAGAAAGGCATCAGGAAGCTGGATGAGGATACCGGCTCCGTCCGACGCCATCGGGTCGGCGCCGACCGCGCCCCGATGGTCGAGGTTGCAGAGTATCTTCAGCCCCTGACGTATTATGTCGTGGCTTTTGCGATTTTTGATGTTGGCTACGAAACCAACGCCGCACGCGTCATGCTCGTTGCGTGGGTCGTAGAGGCCTTGCGCGGGCGGGAATGCGGGATGGCTCATGCGAAGCCCTAGTCCTTTCCATTACGATTTGCGTGCTTGTTACAGATATTGGCCGGCTTTGCCAATTACGATTTGGAGGACCGGCACGCGATTCTCCTCCCGGACTGCCGAAGGCCGGGATTTCCTGCCTTGTGCACCCCGGAAACGAACCCGGATAAGGAGGGCCGGGAGGGTCGGACCAAGGATTTTCTGCGATCGCGCCGAAACCCGAGTCGCATGTGGGTTTTCCCCCACGCCCTATCAAGACCCAGTCAAACGTTGAGCAACAGATTCTCCCGTTCCCAGGAACTGACCACCCGCTGATAGGCACGCCACTCCGTTTCCTTGACCGCGATCAGGGCCTTGACGAACGTCTCGCCCAGAATTTCATGGAGGGCCTTGGCGGTGTTGAACTTGGAAATGGCGCCGGGCAGGTGGCGCGGCAGACCGGGGGCGCGATCATAGCCGCTGCCGGTGATGGGCTTGGCAGGTTCGATCGACTCGACCATGCCCAGGTAGCCGCACGCCAGCGATCCCGCCAAGGCCAGATAGGGGTTGGCGTCGGCGCCACCTACCCGATTTTCAACCCGCATGGATTGCGGTTGTGAAAACGGCACCCGCAAGCCGACGGTCCGGTTATCCCGTGCCCAGTGCATGTTGATCGGCGCGTCGTAATCGGGCACCAGACGGCGGTAGGAATTCACATTCGGTGCGAACAGGAGCAAGGCTGCGGGCAAATATTTTTGCAGCCCGCCGATATGCCAGAGGAACAACTCGGACAGCCCGCCATCTTCGGCAGCAAAAAGATTCTTGCCGGTCTTGCTGTCGACCACGCTCTGGTGGATATGCATGGCGCTGCCGGGTTCGGCGTCCATGGGCTTGGCCATGAAGGTGGCATAGACATTGTGGCGTAGTGCCGCCTGACGCATGGTGCGCTTGAACAGGAACACCTGATCGGCCAGCGCCAGTGGGTCGCCGTGTTTGAAGTTGATCTCCATCTGTGCCGCGCCGGCTTCATGGTGCAGGGTTTCGATATCGAGGCGCTGTTTCTCGCAAAAGTCATAAACGTCGTCAAACAGGGGGTCAACTCGTTGACGGCGTCGATGCCATAGGATTGGCGTCCGGTTTCCGGGCGGCCAGAGCGGCCAATCGGCGGTTCCAGGGGGTAATCGGGGTCGGTGTTGACCTTGACCAGAAAGAATTCCAGTTCGGGGGCGACAATAGGCCGCCAGCCTTGCTTCTCGTAAAGTTCAAGGACATGGCGCAGGACATGACGGGGGGCCATTTCCACCGGGCTTCCGTTGCCATATTGGCAATCGTGAATCACCTGGGCCGTCGGTTCCTTGTACCAGGGGACGATGCGGATGGTGTCCGGGTCGGGCCTTAAGTAGATGTCGATGTTGGCTTCGTTGGAGGGATCTTCGTCCGGGTAATGCCCGGTCAC
>JADFXL010000203.1 GCA_015233585.1 Alphaproteobacteria bacterium
ATCTGGGTGGCCCTCCGGCACGGCCTGGCCGGAGCCGCTGCCGGCGTGCTGCTGACGCAGGTTGCGCTCAAGGTGGCCTTCCAGGCGCGCGAGTTCGGCGCCGAGACGGTTGTCGACTTCCAGATGCTGATGGTCGCCCTGGGTTTGACCGGCGTGCTGGTCGGCGCAATCGTCAGTGAGCGTCGGCAGGCCAGCCAGGCCCTGCGGGACAGCGAAACGCGGGTGAAAGCGATTCTCGACACTGCGCCGGACGCCATCCTGACCCTGGACGCGGAGGCCCGCATCGAGTCGACCAATCCGGCGGTCGAACACATGTTCGGTTGGGTCGCCGAGGATCTGGTCGGCGTCTCGATCACGATGCTGCTGCCCGAGCTTGAGCTGGAAGCCCCGATGGCGATGCGCGAAACGGAGGGTCACCGGCGGGACGGCACGACCTTTCCGGCCGAGGTGGCGGTGGGGGCGGCCGACAGCCGCAGTCGCCTGCGTGCGATCGCGGTGGTCCGGGACGTGAGCCGGCGGGTCGATGCCGAGGCTCTGGTCAGGCAGCATCAGGTCCAACGGGCCCACGTGGATCGTCTCAGTATCGTCGGCGAGATGGCGACCGCCATCGTCCATGAGGAGAGTCAGCCGCTCGCGGCGATCGCCGCCTATACCAGGGCCTGCCGGATGCTCCTGCAGGCTCCCGACGCCGACCTCAACAAGATCCGCGACGCTCTCGACAAGCTGGCCGCGCAGACTTTGCGCGCAGGGGATGTCCTCAATCGTATGCGCGGCTTCCTGCACCGCGGCGAGATCGAACCCGAGCCGTTGTCGGTGATCGACATCATTCACGAAGTGGCCGCCTTCGCCAAAACCGACCTTACCGAGCATGGCGTTCGCCTGCAGCTTGACGTTGAGCCGGGGGTGCCGATGGTGATGGCCGATCGTATTCATTCCCAGCAGGTCTTCCTGAATCTGGTGCGGAATGCCGTCGATTCCATTTCCGAGTCGAGCGGTGACGTTCGCGAGATTCGGATCACCGCACGGCACAAGGGCAAGCGCGTCGTGTTCGACGTCCACGATTCGGGTTTGGGTATCGATCCCACCATTGCCGAACTGCTATTCTCACCGTTTACGACCACGAAGGACCGGGGCATGGGGCTCGGCCTGTCGATCAGCCGGACGATCGTCGCCGCCCACGGCGGCCAGCTTCGGTGGGTCCCCGACGAGAGCCTGGGAGCCACGTTCCGTTTTGATCTTCCGGTGGCCGAGGTTTGAGCGTCGGACGTTTTGATTCGCGAGCAGATTCACGCTACGGACCGGTTCAGGTTCTTCGTGGTCTGCCCTGGCCCGAGCGGTTTCCAGCCCGGGCGCCCACCTGACCGAAGAGAGGCCGACGACCATGAGCGCCCAGACTGATTGCATCGTAGCGATCATCGACGATGACGACGCCCTGCGGGATGCCCTGGCGGTGCTGGTGACCGCCGCGGGCTGGCGTGCCGTCGGCTACGCCAGCGCCGAGGATTTCCTGGCCTCGCTGACCGGTGAGCAAGCGGGATGCGCCCTTATCGACATCAAGCTGCCGGGCATGGACGGCATGGAGTTGTTGCATCGCCTGGCCGAGTTGGCGCCTGGGTTTCCGGCGGTGATCCTGACCGGCCATGGCGACGTGCCCATGGCCGTGGAGGCGCTCAAGGCCGGCGCCGTCGACTTCATCGAGAAGCCGTTCGATCCCGACCGTCTGCTCAGCAGCTTGCGTCAGGCCCTGAGTCGCGACGCCGTTCTGCGCGAAACCAAGCTGGCTATCGAGGAATTCCACAGCCTGATCGTCAAGCTGACTCCGCGCGAACGCGAGGTGATGGACTTCATGGTGCTGGGCCAGTCCAATAAGATGATCGCGGCTACGCTGGGAATCAGCCCGCGCACCGTCGAAGTCTACCGGGCTCGGGTGATGGACAAGATGCAGGTGCGCAGCCTTGCGGAACTTGTCCGCCTGACCTTAAGGGCCCGGGACCGGGAAGCCGGATGACCGTATGGCGCGGTTTTTTTCATGCACGCCACGCAGTGGCGACACACTGTGTTCTCAGACTTTAAGACCTGGCATACCCGAAAACGGCACGCCCTCCAGCGTGCCGCTTCAGTCCGCTGCGGCGGCCGCCCGACGTTTCGGGTTGTCAGGCGGCCCGGGTTGTCAGGTGGCAGTCATGCGAGCGATCTCATCCTTGAGTTTCAGCTTTTCACGCTTGAGCCGATTGACGAGGTTGGTGTCGGGGGAAGGCCGCTGGTTTTCGACTCGCAGTTCCTCTTCCAGGGCCAGGTGTTTCAACCGCAGTGATTCGACACGGTCTTCAAACGACATAGAGTCCCCTCCATCCAGAATTAGGCCCGCCGGATGAGCGACCGGCGTCCATGAGTCGATGTATTGCCGGCCGGGACGGCTGTCACGGACGGGCGGAAGGCCACAGCCGGGGAGCCGCTCTGCCGGTGTGGACGTCCTGAGCCCCGTCAAGGTACAACACCGGTCATGACCCCAGCCCCCCCCCTCCCGGTTCCTCGGGTGATCGTCGGCATCAGCGGCGCCTCGGGCGTCATCTACGGCATCCGCTTGCTCGAGACTCTACGCTCTTTGTCGGTGGAATCCCACTTGGTTATGAGCCGGGCGGCTGAACTCACCTTGAGCCGGGAAACCGACCTCAAGGCCGCAGACGTGCGACGTATGGCCACGGTCTCCTACCCGGTCGAGGATGTCGGGGCGGCGATCTCCAGCGGAAGTTTTCTGACGCTTGGCATGATCATTGCCCCGTGCTCGGTCCGCTCGATGAGCGAGATCGCGACGGGCATCACCTCGACCCTGCTGTCGCGTGCCGCCGATGTGACGTTGAAGGAACGACGCCGGCTGGTGTTGATGGTGCGCGAGACGCCGCTCCATCTGGGCCACCTGCGCACCCTGGTGACGCTGGCTGAAATGGGGGCGGTGATCGCACCCCCTTTGCCCGCCATGTATATCCGGCCGGACAGCGTTGCCGATCTCGTGGACCATAGCGTCGGGCGGGTGCTGGACTTGTTCGGGCTGGATACTGGCATGGTCACGCGCTGGAGCGGCGGGTAATTCCGGCGTGCAAAAATTTCGACTCCTGCACGTCGCCGTGCGCTTCGCGGCTTGAAGAGGGACTCGATAAAGCCAGCCCGGGCCCGGGCGTGGTTTCAGGTGGTGCCGCGCGGTTCACATCCGTTCGCATATCTTCGATTATGTTCAATGATGTCGGCAGGGGGCGACGAATACAACCTGAAAGCCGGCGGTCGGATCAGCCTTGGGTTGTTCCGTAGCGCCTGGTCGTTATCTCCCCCGCTGTTTACCGCTGATTTGCCGTGGTTCCTATGATAGGCTGGCTCGCCGGTTCCGCAGAGGGACGGACGGCGGACAGGAGAGAGGCGGCATGGCGGCGCGGTCGGTCGAAGACGTCAAGAACTGGATGAACATGTTCAGGTGGATTGTCAAACTGATCCGCGACGACTACGGGATCGACGAAAAGCTGCTGGTGCGAACGGCCAACCTCGAGACCGATTGTGGCTTGTCCATTGAGCAGGTCGAGGAGGTTCTGGACATTATTGCGGAAAGCTTCGTGATCAGCTTCCCCGGAGGCACGCTCGATGAAGTCGTCAAGCTCGAGGAACTGTGCATGCTCGCTTCCTGGATCAAGGGTTACTACAAGCGCCCGGAGTTCCTGTCGGAGGCCTTTGTCGGGCGCTGCGCAGCCGTCAACACGATTCCCGGCTGATCGGGTTCCGGCCGGGCAGGTCGGAACGGACCGCAGTGTTGGCGGGTTTGCCGACGCGATCTCGCGGCCCCCCGCCTGGACCCTCGCTTGCGCAGAAAGTTTCGGATTGGTGACAAAAAGGGTTTGACGGGTGTTTGGGTGGGGGTTATAAGCCGCCTCCACCGAGCGGATGGGCCGGACGGGTGGTTCTGAGGGGCGGCGGCGGCACGGGGAACCGGGTCGGCGGCAAGCGGTGGAGCGGGTCGGACGGATTGTCTGTTTGGGAAGGTTTCGGTGATCGGCCGAAGCGACACTATGAAAAAAGGTGTTGCCAAGCGGGTCGCGAGCGGATAGGTTAGAAACTTGCGGCCGAGTGGCGCTGGTCTGAAAGGACCGGCGGCAGGTCGTTGCGGCTCTTGGTTCCGGGTGAAAGCTTGGTTGACCGATTGAGCGGCGGAATTTTGGACATTGTGGAACCCTTGTTTAGAGAAGAGATGCGCAGGCGGCGGTGCCGGTGGCCGGACAGGCAGACGGAACCGTTGACTGGATGCATCTAAGAATAAGCAGGTTAATACCGGTCCGGACGACCCTCGTCCCGGAGCGGTAGGATAACCGGAGGGTAACCTCCGGACAGGCAAAAGCTTGGGTGTGACCGTTTCGACGGTCTCCGGGGAATGCCAAGTCTGAAGCGGGTTTCCAACCCGTCAGGACCGGCAAACCTAACCTGAGAGTTTGATCCTGGCTCAGAACGAACGCTGGCGGCATGCCTAACACATGCAAGTCGAACGCATCGCAAGATGAGTGGCGCACGGGTGAGTAACGCGTGGGAACCTGCCCTGTGGTACGGAATAACCCCGGGAAACTGGAGCTAATACCGTATACGTCCTATGGGAGAAAGATTTATCGCCATGGGAGGGGCCCGCGTCCGATTAGGTAGTTGGTGAGGTAACGGCTCACCAAGCCTTCGATCGGTAGCTGGTCTGAGAGGATGATCAGCCACACTGGGACTGAGACACGGCCCAGACTCCTACGGGAGGCAGCAGTGGGGAATATTGGACAATGGGCGAAAGCCTGATCCAGCAATGCCGCGTGAGTGATGAAGGCCTTCGGGTTGTAAAGCTCTTTCGCACGCGACGATGATGACGGTAGCGTGAGAAGAAGCTCCGGCTAACTTCGTGCCAGCAGCCGCGGTAATACGAAGGGGGCAAGCGTTATTCAAAATGATTGGGCGTAAAGGGTTCGTAGGTTGTATTTAAAGTTATGCATTAAAG
>JADFXL010000204.1:0-1593 GCA_015233585.1 Alphaproteobacteria bacterium
GTCCCCCCCCCCTTTCCCTCCACTGTGGCCTTCGCCATGATAGGTGTTGACGTTCTGGCCCAGCAGCGTGATTTCACGCGCGCCGAGCCGGACCAGACGCCGCGCCTCCAGCAACACTGCCGTCGCCGGACGCGAATACTCGGCGCCACGCGGGTAAGGCACGACACAGAAGGCGCAAAACTTGTCGCATCCCCCCTGGACGGACAAAAACGCCGTCCCCCCCTGGGCCGGGACATCGGGCAGGTGGTCGAATTTCGGCTCGGGCGGAAAGTCGGTTTCCAGGATGGCCGCTTCGGACCCGGCGGCCCGCAATGCCCGCGCCACCAGTTCGGGCAAACGATGATAGGTCTGGGGGCCGACAACAATGTCTACATAGGGCGCCCGCGACAAGATCTCCTGACCGTCGGCCTGAGCCACGCATCCGGCAACGGCGATAAGGGTTGCCTTGCCGCTGCGCGCCCGCTCCGCCTTGATGGCGCGCAGACGGCCCAGTTCGGAGAACACCTTTTCAGAGGCCTTCTCGCGGATATGACATGTGTTCAGGATTACCATGTCGGCGTCGTCAGGCTGCTCCGCCGTGACGTAGCCATGAGGCGCCAGCACATCCGCCATGCGGGCGGAGTCATAGACGTTCATCTGGCATCCATACGTTCTGATGCAAAGTTTTTTTATCAATTTACCAATCTACCTGAAGGGGTATGGGCGACCCGAAACGACATGAGCAAAACCTAGCATTCAAACCCGCAAAGTCAAGGCGAGTACGCCACTTCGGGGTTATGTCCCGAAACCGGTTCATGGTTCACGCCCCGCCAAGGCCCGCGACAAGCCGGAGGCAACGGCCTCATGACACGCTCGCGCCAATTCCTTGCGTGACGGGTGATCCACGATATTTTGAGCGGGATGGAATTCCACCTCTATTGTCACCTGACCGAGGCCCAGGACGTGCCATAGATGCGGCATCAATTCCATGTTGCCATACCAGGCAAAGAACGGGCGCCAAGCATACCCGATGGGAATGCCGTTAACGCGCGTGTAGGCGATTGTGACGGGCTGGATCGTGACCATCCGGCCGGCGATATCTTTTTCGGCGATGCTGAACAGCGAACTTTTGAACAGCAGCACGCGATTGCCGTCATTGCTGGTGCCTTCGGGAAACAGGATCAGCGGTTCGTCGGATTTCAGCCGTTCAATCATTTCGTCACGTTGACCGGCAACGCGTATGGGGCGACGATCCACGAATACGGTTCGTCCCATCCGGGCCAAAGCTCCAATGAAAGGCCACGTTCTTACTTCGACCTTGGCCACGAAAGCCCCTGGGATCAAAGCGCCAAGGGCGACGATATCCAGATAGGAGGCGTGGTTGACCACACAGATCAGCGGCCGTTCATCGGTCAGCGTGCCCCGCGTCCGCACGGTCATGCCCAGCACCCGCAGACATCCCCGCCAATAGACCCCTGCCACCGCCCGATATCCGTGCCCGGCCAGAAGAAGCATCAGATAGGACGGAACAACGATCCCGGTCCAGAGCACGAACATGAACAGCCGCACGGAAGCAAGACTTGAGGAATGCATGACACTCAGGGCCTGTTCACT
>JADFXL010000204.1:1624-4970 GCA_015233585.1 Alphaproteobacteria bacterium
CCATTATTCCGAATCGCCTTCGCTGCCTGGCGCCAGCGGAACGCAATACAGTTCCAGGCGGTGACCGACCAGCCGGTAACCAAATCGTTTGACGATCTCTCTCTGCAAGACCTCGATTTCGGGACTGTGAAATTCGATAACTTTGGCCGAATTGACATCTATCAAGTGATCATGGTGACTTTCCAGGGCCTCTTCATAGCGTGCCCGCCCGTCGCCGAAATCACGCCGTTCCAGGATCGCGGCTTCCTCGAACAGACGAACGGTGCGATAGACGGTGGCGATGCTGATGCCCTGGTCAATAACGATGGACCGGCGATGGACTTCTTCAACATCAGGATGATCGGAGGATTCGGAAAGCACACGAGCAATGACCCGACGCTGGTCGGTCATTTTCATGCCTTTATCGATACACCGTTGCTCAATGCGCGAAACCATGGCCTGACGATCGCATATGACTGAACGAACCCGGCGCGAACCGGTCCTTGCCAAAACGTGGATACACTATAAACCCGTCCGTGCCGCAAACACAGTGATTACATCACCGGCGGCACGCTGGAAACGCAGCATTCCTATTCGGCCTCAGGCTGCATTTTGCGGGCCTTGGTGCCAAGACCGATCTTCTTGGCCAACGAACTGCGATGCCTGGCATAGCTGGGAGCCACCATCGGGTAATCGGAGGGGAGCTGCCAGCGCTCACGATATTCTTCCGGGGACATGTCGTAGGCGGTCCTGAGATGGCGTTTCAGCATCTTGAGCTTCTTGCCGTCCTCAAGACAGACGATGTAATCTGCGGTGACGGATTTCTTGATCGGCACCGCAGATTGCGGTCGATCCTCCACCGTGGCCGCCGTGCCGGCATTGGAAAGAGCGATGTATACCTCACGGATCAGGTGAGCAAGCTCGCTGACAGGCATGGCATTGTTGGCAACGTGCGCCGATACGATTTCCGCCGTCAACGCCAGCAGATCACCTTGATTGCCTCGATCCGACATCCAAAAGCATCCCTCTATAAGAGACATTCCTTCATTGTATAATTTAAACTGTGAAAGATATCAACAATAATTCGGAAAAACAAAAAACCTGAGGGCGCAGCATGACTGACAAGCTGGTCTACTACCTTGACATCACTGGAGATGTTTGCCCGATGACATTCGTCAAAACAAAGCTGATGATCGAACGGATGACACGCGGACAAGTTTGCGAGGTCCGGCTGAAGGGCGTGGAACCTCTGACAAATGTGCCGCGCTCCGTTGAAGACATGGGCGATACCGTAATCAGTCTTGTTGCCGAGGACGGACAGGGAGCCGATGGCATTCACCGACTTCGCATTGTCAAAGGACGGTAATTCGATTGTCTTGCCCGCTATTGTCACGGTATTTATCTGGAGAGATTCCGGCCCATGACGATAGCGTCGACTCGGGGACCAGCGGCGCGGGCATAGTACCCTCGCCGTCGGCCGGCCACGGTAAACCCCTGAGCCTGGTACATCGTTGTCTTCGGCAACCTCAAGCACCATCCGGGTCACGGCGTTCTGGGCAGCGGTCCGCGCGGCGATATCCAAAAGCCGTTGTCCCAGACGGCGACGGCGCCATTCGGGCACCACGCACACGGTGATTACCTCGCACAACCCACCGGCGGCCTGGCACAAAATAAAACCGGCCGGTTCTTTCATGCCGCACTCCGTAGGGGGCTGCGCGATAAACCCGAATCCACTGGGCATGGTGATCAACTGGCCCAGGGACAGCGCGTCCCACGGCTCAGGAAAGCAGCGGCCATGCAGAACGGCTGCGACTTCCGCATGAATATTCATCAAGGGAATGAGGACGATGTCGGTCATGGCGCCGGTGGCGGTGGCACGGTGACATCCGGTGGGCGAATGTACAGAGGCTCGGCTGGCAGGATCGCTTCGGGCCTGCGTGTCGCGGCAATGGCGGCAAGGATCGCCGCATCGCAGGTGCCACCCGTACCGATCCAATGCGCCCTCTCCCCGAGGCTTGGGAGCCATGCCGCCGCGCCATCCCCCGTCACCAGAAATGGACCCGGCGGCATCTCCCGCATCGCTACCTCCAGCGGCAAGGCCGAGGGCGGGGTCAACGGAGTCAGGTCGCCGGAAAATATCTGGTGAAAGGGTTCAGAACGACGGGAGTCGATGAGAACGAGAATGGGATGACCTTGCCGTTCGGCCTCGGGGACGGCGTGGGCCAGAGCTTCGGTGGTGGTTACGCCATGGACCGGGCAACCCGCCGCGAGACCAAGCCCCCGCGCCGTCGCCAGCCCCACCCTGACGCCGGTAAAAGAGCCAGGCCCCACCGTCACCGCGATCCGCTCAAGCGCATCATAGGTCATGCCAGCCTCGGCCATGACAGCAACGACCATCGGCACCAGAGATTCCGCCTGTCCATGCCGCATCACAGCGCTCCGTCGTGCCAGCACGGCCCCATCCCGCCACAGAACGACGGAACAGGCATTGGTCGCGCTGTCCAAGCCAAGTATGATCACAACTGATTTTCCAGGACTGTCTCAGGTTCACCAAGCATCATTCTAGGAGTTTCCATGTCGCTGGTCGAGATTTCACCACCCGATTTCCACGTAATCCCGGAGATCGTCTACGCCACCCCCACCAACTTCACCAGTCAGCCGGTCTATGGCCGACCCGGCTGCTATCTGCATTCCGATGCGGCGGCGCTTTTGCAGCGGGCCATCGCCCTGGCCCACCCGCTCGGGCTGACGCTCAAGATCCTCGACGCTTTCCGGCCTGCCGAAGCGCAATGGGTACTATGGAACCATACTCCGGACCCCGACTTCCTGGCCGATCCCCGACGTGGCTCGCCCCACTCGCGCGGCGTGGCGGTCGATGTCACGCTGGTAAACGATGACGGAACCAACCTCGACATGGGCACTCCGTTCGACGCCTTCACGCCTTTGTCGCACCACGGCAATACGGAAATTCCCATCCTGGCGCAACGTAACCGTCTTTTGCTCCTCGGCCTGATGACGGCGGCGGGGTGGGATTTTTACCGCAATGAATGGTGGCACTATCAAATGTTTGATGCGCGCCGTTATCCCGTGCTCAGCGACACCGCGCTGTGTCGCGGCATGATGCCGTCCCAAGCGATTTCCGACCGTATCGAATCGGGGACGATCGTTGTTCACAACGAAAGGTAGTCCTGCGACTCTTGGGCCACAAAATTACGTTATTATACCGGCAGGTATAAAATTTGCGGGTTTTAGGTTCAAACGTCCCCCTATTGCCCCCCTGAGGGAAGCCGACAGGTAACACAGGTACCTTCAGCCGGAGTCGAGGTCGCAGTAACGGTGCCACCGTGAAGATCGACAAAACTTCTTA
>JADFXL010000205.1:0-4410 GCA_015233585.1 Alphaproteobacteria bacterium
GCTGACGATTATCTGCCCAAGCCGTTCGAGCCGCGCGAACTGGTATTGCGCATCAATAATATTCTGCGCCGGCTGCCGCAACGGTCGATCCATCGGCAAAATGAGCTTCGTTTTGGCGAATGCACTTATGATATCGCCCGTGCCATGCTGTTTCGTGGGAACGAGCCGGTGCATCTGACTTCGGCCGAGGCAGCGTTGCTCAAAGTATTCGCTGCACGGCCCGGCCGGATTCTCACCCGCGAGGATCTCGGAACCCATGGCGATGCCGCTGTGAATCTGCGCACCATCGACGTGCAGATTACCCGTTTGCGCAAAAAAATTGAGGATGACCCCAGCTTGCCCCGCTATCTGCAAACGGTGCGGGGCCGGGGATATGTTCTGCAAACGGATTAAGCGCCGAATTAAGGTTTATGGGGCGTCCGGCGCGGTATCAACCCCCTCCGGCCTTCGTTATAAAGGGGTACAGGCCCCAGATGACGTTGGTAAACATGAAACAGGTACAACACAATGACACGATGGGCTGACATCTTTTCGGTCTATCGCGATCGCCGCTTGCTATCGATCCTATTCCTGGGATTTTCCAGCGGGCTGCCGCTGGCGTTGACGGGGTCGACTCTGGCGGTGTGGCTGACGGAGTCCGGGGTGGACATGAAGACCATCGGCCTGTTCGCCCTGGTCGGCATTCCCTACAGCTTCAAATTCGTATGGGCGCCGTTTCTCGACCGCGTCCGCATTCCGTTTCTGCATTCATGTCTCGGCCGCCGCCGCAGTTGGATCCTGACGATACAGGCGGCGTTGATCCTCGCGTTGCTGGCGCTAGGAATGGCCGGCCCCCCTGGACCGCCGTGGATTACGGCGCTGCTGGCCATCGTGGTAGCCTTTGCCTCGGCCAGTCAGGATATCGTCATCGACGCCTACCGGGTCGAGATCTTGCAGCCAGAACAATACGGGGCTGGCGCGGCCATGGTTCAGTTCGGCTATCGCCTGGGAATGCTCGTGGCTGGGGCCGGCGCGTTGTTCGTGGCCTCGATGGTATCGTGGTTCTGGGTCTATGCCGGGATGGCGGGGCTGCTTCTGATCGGCAGTTTGACCATTCTCGTCAACCCGGAGCCAAACACCGCCCCGACGGCGCTCAACGTTTCCCCGCGATCCTGGCTGCGCGATACCGTGGGCGGCCCTTTTATCGACCTGCTCCAGCGTCATGGCTGGACCCTGGCGGTTATCGTTACCTTCGTCGTTCTCTACAAGCTTGGCGATGCGCTGGCCGGGATGATGTCCAATCCGTTCTATATCAAGCTCGGATTCACCAAGGTCGAGATCGCCAGTGTCAGCAAGGTATTCGGGTTCATTGCTACCATTGTCGGCACCCTGGCTGGCGGCATCGTCGTCGCCAGAATCGGCATCGCACGCGCCTTGTTGGTCTGCGGCGTACTTCAGATGCTGGCCAATCTGATGTTTGCCTTCCAGGCAATGGCTGGTCATCAGGTATCGGTTCTGATTTTCACCATTGCCATCGAAAACCTGACCGGCGGTATGGGGTCGGCCGCATTCGTCGCCTATCTGTCCGGTCTGTGCAATACCGCCTTCACCGGGACTCAGTACGCGTTGCTGTCTTCGCTGGCGGTGTTTGGCCGTACCGTGCTGGCGTCCTCAGGGGGGTGGCTGGTGGAACGGCTGGGGTGGATCGATTTCTTTTTGTTCAGTACCGCCGCCTGCCTGCCCGGCCTCGCGGTCCTGGTCTGGATGATGCGCCGCACGTCTCTGGGGTCTCGGTAAAATTTCCTGGGCTGCCCTACCGTCCTTGAGATTGCCCTGTGCCGAAACACGGCAACGCTGGACAGCACCCTCCAACACGGCTAGCCTTAATGAATGAGTCAGATATTTCCACACGCCGTCACCTTGATGGCGTGTGGGGAGGATGTCGCCGGGAGGGGTGAGATGGACAGGACGCAGCCGCACCAAAACGGGACTTTTCACCCCGATGGCCACCTGTTGACCGAATTGCAGGACGAGATGACGTGGGCCAACCGCGAATTGGTCGCCGCCAACGACCAGTTGGCCGAACTGGAGTCGCGGTTTGCAGACGCAGCTTTCCATCATTTGGTTAATGATCAACAGCTCACAACGCTTACCTTGCAGCGCGATATCGACGAACTGGAGCTGCACATCGACCACCTTTACGACCTGTGCAACCAAGCCCGCGACCGATTTACAAAAATGGAACGAGCCTTTGCGATCGCGCGGCAATATAATATCGTCGCCGTGATTGCCGTCAATTTACGTAATCTGCTCGTTGCCGGGCCAATGGAAATTCGTGCCAGACCGGAGGTTCGCAAAATTATCAACGGCATTGCCTCGGCGCTTCACGCTTATTGCTGGAAAGCTCCGACCGACGAGATGGATGTGAAAATCAGGGAAGCCCTGCTGGAACTTCGGACCTGTCTTGGTGAAGTCGATAGCTGACGCAAAGTCCCCCGTCTCCACGCGAGACGTTACGCAGACAGTCTACATCTGAGAGAAATAATGTCCACTTCTTCCCATTCCCAGCACGATGCCCTCAAGGCGGAAATCGCCAAGCTGTTCTCTTATATTCAGCGGGTTAAAGTCGAAATTGCTTCCATAAAACATCCGAAGTACGCGATTGACCAATTCGGCAAGGTCGCCGACCAGTTAGCCGCCATCGTCGCCTCCACGGAAGACGCGACCAATACAATCATGGAGTCGGCCGAAGTTATCGGCAGCACGGTCAGCCAGATTGAAGAAATGGTCCGCTATCCCGAAGCCGTGGCACAGCACGAAAAAATCACCGAAGCGGTGAACAGCATCTTTGAAGCCTGCACGTTCCAGGATCTGACCGGCCAGCGGATCACCAAGATCATCCGGACGATGAATTTGATCGAAGGCACGATCAATTCGCTAATCGTCATCGTCGGCACTGAAGATGTCGTGCCGCTGCCCCTCAAAGGCGACGCTTCGGTGAAAGTTGACAGCGGGATTGGCCTTTATGGACCCTCTGCGGGCGTATCACAGGCCGATATCGACAAATTGTTTGATTGAAAGAGGGCTGCCGCCAACTTGGCGGCAGCCATAACCTCAAGCTTTCCCGATCTGGCGTGGGACCAGAACCGTGTAATCAAAGTCGAGAACAACCTGTGGGTCGTATTTGCCTTCGGCATCCTTGTATGGGAATGCCTCGCACGTCATGTCCTTGACTGCTACGGTACGCAGGCGCAAGGCCCCGATGTCGCTCCGGTTCGGCAACGTCATTTTCTCCAGCACTTCCGACCAGGCATAAATGGTGCAACCCGCAAACGTCGGGTTGGCGTGGCTGCCGCCATTGATGGCCACCACGCGGAACGCATTGGCCAAGCCGTTGAAGGACAAGGCGCGTGCCAGGGAGATGACATGACCGCCGTAGATAAGACGCTTGCCGAAGCGATCCTTCGACTGCTGATGCAGGTTGAAATGGACCTTGGCGGTGTTTTGATACAGGCGGGTGGCCATCTGGTGCTCCGCCTCCTCGATGGTCATGCCATCGACGTGATCGATCTTCTCGCCGACCTGATAGTCGTCCCACAGATGCGGGCTGCCAGCCAGGGCGGTGTTATATTTCGCAACCGTGATCCCCGCCGGCACGCTCAACTCGGAGGCCGCGACCACCTTGGGGAGATTTGGAACCACGGTCGGCGGCGTCGGCCTGGTCTGATCGCGCTTGCGCACCATCACCCACCGGGCGTATTCCACCACCATCTCACCTCTCTGGTTGCGGCCAGTGGAGCGGACATAGACGACGCCGGTCTGCCCGTTGGAATTTTCCTTCAGCCCGATCACCCGCGATACCGTAGTCAGCGTGTCACCGACCTGCACGGAAACGCCGAACCGCCCATCGGCATAGCCGAGATTGGCCACCGCATTCAGCGAGATGTCCGGCACGGTCTTGCCAAAAACGAGATGGAAGGCCAGCATGTCGTCGATGGGCATCTCGTCATAGCCCAGATCCTGCGCAAACACCCGGCTGGAATGAACCGGGAAGCGGGAGCCGAACAGGGAAAGGTAGGTGGCCACGTCGCCGTGAGTCACGGTGCGCGGCGTGGCGTGGATGATTTCCTGATCCTGGTGGAAATCCTCAAAGAAATTTCCGGGATTGGTCTTCGTCATTATGATCCTCGCGTCTTGTTTGATTGGAAGACGATCGCGTGGCTACCGCCCCGACCCCCTTTTTTATCAGCGGGGTCTGGGGCCCAAGGCCCCGGGCGGTACGCGGGCGGCAGCCCGCTCTTTATCTCAGCCCAACTCCGCCGTCGCCGTCATGGCGGTGGCGCCATCCGGCCCCTGAGCCTCCAGCTCCACCTTATCGCCACTGGCCCGCCCGATAACATGGAACGGCGCCAGATCGAACAGAGGTGACCG
>JADFXL010000205.1:4520-4965 GCA_015233585.1 Alphaproteobacteria bacterium
GGTCGTAAGGAATGCGATGACTGTTGAAGGTCAGCGCCGAGAACCGAAACAACAGGCCCGGATCGGGAGTAATTTTCCGCACCCAGGCACCATCGGCGTTGCGGGGCACGTCGTTCGCCACGACTGGAGCCGGCACCGGGCCACCCGGCTCGCGATAAACGATATCCTGCTCTTCCTCAATGCACAATTTGCCGTCCTGGCTGATGCGATAGCGGACGGTGACGAACACCAGATTCCCGCTGCCGCCCGATTTCTCCGACACGGCGATAACCTCGCCATCCCGGCTGGCCGGACGCCCGATGGTCAGGGGGGCCAGGAACTTCATGCGCGCGCCAGCGAACATGCGGCGCGGCAGAGCCACAGGCGGCAGGAACCCGCCCCGCTTGGGGTGGCCGTCGGGGCCGACCTGCGACATGGGCGCACGCGGCAGGAAATAGAACCAGTG
>JADFXL010000206.1 GCA_015233585.1 Alphaproteobacteria bacterium
TTCTTTGAACTTACGGCCGATCCGAATTTTTTCCTGGTCCATAATCGCCCACTGCAACACATAACGGGCGCGAATTATACAATATTGCCGTCAGTTGCTGTAGCAAAAAATGAGGGGATCCCTGAGGGTATCCATCCGAACTATATTCGATGATAGCAGGACAGACACGCATTCGAACACCTCCATGACGTAGTTACTTACGTTTCCACAACGCCGACGGCCACTATGCTGCCGCGGGAAGGGGAAGTCAAGCACAACTTCTACGGAATTACGGTGCGACTGCACTTAATTCGAACATCCCCTTCGGGTCAATTCTAGAGCGGGATGAGGCTTGGCTGAATCGGAGGGGATTCCCAAAGCGGCTGTGATCTGATTCAACATGCTGGCTGGGAAGGGAGGCCAGCATGGATGGCGAGACCCTATTCGAACGATCTTCGTGAGCGGGTAGTTGCAGCGGTTGAGGAAGACGGCCTGTCGCGGCGCCAGGCGGCGGCGCGGTTTGACGTTGGGATCAGCACCGTGATCCGCTGGGTAGCCAGGGTTCGCGAGACGTGCAGCGTCGCTCCAGGCAAGATGGGCGGGCATCGACCGAAGACGATTCGCGGCGAGCATCGCGACTGGTTGATCCAGCGGTGCAAGGAAAAGGACTTCACGCTGCGAGGGCTGGTGGCGGAATTGGCCGAGCGGAAGGTGACGGTCGACTACCGTAGCGTCTGGGAATTCGTGCATGCCGAGAAGCTGAGTTTCAAAAAAAAGCGCGCTTCCCAGCGAACAGGATCGGCCCGACATCGCGCGAAAGCGCAAACAATGGAAGACATCCACCTCGACTGTGGCTGCCTCCTCCCGGATGGCGAGCAGCCGTGCAAGCAGTTCCGGAAGCGCGGACTGGACCCACACCACTTCCAGATCAATTTCGAAGTAGCCGTGGGCGATGCGGTTGCGCATCCCTTTCATGCTTTTCCACGGCACCTCGGGGGGCGCGTCAAGAAAGTCGGCGTGGTCTTTCAGCAATCTGGTCGCAGCCTCGCCGATGATGACGAGATTCATGATCACCGCTTGTTGGGTCCGTTTGTCCGCCAGAAAATCGTCGTACCCGACACCCTCAATGTACGTTCCCGAGAGACGGGCGGCTTCGAATATGTGGTCGAGATAGTCGGCAAGGCGGTTCGCGGTCATATCGGCACGGCTTCCGCCAGAACCTGATTCCGATATTTCGACGGTAAGTCGCCGGGTGTCAGAACGTCGACGGAAATGCCGAGCGTTTCTTCCAACTCGATTTGAAGCCCGCCGAGGTCGAACAGCGTCGTTCCCGGAAGGGCATCGACCAGCAGGTCGAGATCGCTGCCGTCACGGTCATTGCCGTGGACGACGGACCCAAACACCCGCGCATTGCAGGCACGGTGCGATTCGACCGCGCGGCGAATCATGTCCCGGTGGGTCCGCAGGGCTTCGGATGGTTTCATGCCCAAACCTCGAAATCGGGAATTCGGCTCGGCCGACAGCATACGCAACGGCACCGTCCCGATCAAATGGCGCCCCTTCTCGGCAGTGATGGCCTCCGCCGCCAGCCGCCCTGCTCCCACCACGATCCCACGGACCAGATCCCGCCCCGCCACTACCCCGCGGAAGGATCATTGGGCATCAAGGGCAACTGTGGGCAAACGTCGGCTTTCCCGGCGGATCGAAGACGCCGCAAATCCTCGCAGCCGGGCCAAAGAGGGCGGTAGGCCCCCACCGTCAACGGATTCCCGTTCTGACGGGACAGCGACCCGCGCCCCCGCTTTCACCCTGGATTTCAGAAGGAAACCAGTCGGGGATTACGGTGCCACGACACTCAACTCGAACATCCCCTTCGGGTCAATTCCAGCCCTTCAACCGTTGGCCCCTTCGCGCCAGTTGCCATCCTTCGGCCTTGGGCTGTCGGCGCCGCGGGCAACTCAAGCCGCCTGGTGCAGCATCGCCGCCACCGCCGCCGGGTTGGCGGCGATCACCGTCAAATAGGCCCGTGCGGGGGCGTCCGGATGCTTCCGCCGCTGTTCCCAATCGCGCAAGGTGCCGAGCGGAATCCGGTAAGTCACCGAGAATGCGTCCTGGGTCAGGCCGAGACCCTCGCGCAGCTTCTTGACGTTGACCAGCTTCGCCATGCCGTCCGCACGCGATTCCGGCAGTGGCTGCGCGTCGGAATCGCCCAAGGCCGCCGCGTGAATTTCGGCATCGGTCATGGCATCGACCGCCGACCAATCGGTGCCGGTGGGAACCGGCGGATCGCTTGGGTCATGGGTGACCCGCGTCGTACCAGCCTTCTTCATGTTTTTCCGCCCTCCTGACCGAAATGATCCTGGTGAGTCCTTCCGTCGGCTCGGTGGTGACGACCAGCAGGGTTCTGGCGTTGTTGCGGCCGAGGGTGACGATCCGTTCCTCGCCATAGGCGAACCGGTCGTCGATCCAGGACTCGGCGTTTGGATCTTCGAGAGCCGGAATGCCGTCAGCCAGGGCCAGACGATGCTTACGCCGGTTCTCCGCATCCTTTTCCTGGTTCCATTCGTATTCCACCCGACGAGAATACGGCTACGCCGTACATTCGTCAATTTGATGATGAGGGTCGTGACGATCAAGGGGGCGCAGCCGCGGCGAACGTTCCCGCCGCCGACCACTCTGTTCCCACCACCTTTGCGCCAGTTGCCATCCTTCGGCCTTAGGCTGTCGGCGCCAGGGTCAGCTCTAGCCGCCTGGTGCAGCATCGCCGCCACGGCCGCCGGGTTGGCCGCGATCACCGTCAAATAGGCCCGTGCGGAGGCGTCCGGATGCTTCCGCCGCTATTCCCAATCGCTCAGCGTCCCTCGACCGCGCGATTGCGGCAAGCCCGCGGTCAAAAGCCGATGCCGTTGTAGCGACAGACCAGATGCCGTTCTCAGCCGGCTGCCGTTCCGAGGATGTCCGGGTACGCGGCCTCCAGGTCGCGGGCGAAACGGGCGGTGTCGAACAGCGGCGACGTCGCCCAGCGGCGGGCACAGCGCAACCGGTCGGCGGCGGAGGCCGGACCGGCCAACAGCGGAAACACGGTGTCCGCGGCCAGACCAGTCGCCGGCCTGACGGCGCAATTGTACGAACTGGGCGAAGGCCTAGCCGAATTCCCTGTCCAGGGCGATGGCCTGGCGGTAGGCGGCGATCGCTGCCTCCGCCTGCCCCAGCTCCTGCAAGGCGTTGCCGACATTGGCATAGGCGGGGGCATCGCACGGACGCGGGCCGGGCGGCCGCCATGGGCCCGGCAACCTACGACACAATCGTCGGCAACACGGACCCTGCGCCGCCCGAACTGGAGTGAAGGAGACGCCGTATTGCGGGCTAACGACGGGGTCAATTATATTGCTAAAAGTGCAGTGCCGCCAGATCATGCGATCTACTTATTATTATCGACGTGTCTTTTTCCCTCTTTGATCATCTTATTCAAGTCATGTGACACGTCTTGCGCGGCAAGAGTAAAGATATCCTTATCGGCGCCAACTGTTAATAAGGCGCCAGCTCCGATATAGCTCTTAATAGCAGCAGATGCGCCGGTTGTTGCGACAACGCGGCCATCATCTGTTATGTCACATTTAATATTAATTTCGGCCCCTCCGGCGAGCGGGACCATCGCTCTCACAAGTAAGTTTCCCGGACTATATTTCAATATTCTACACTTGAGCACTAGTCGTGCTGACGAAGCTTCATCGGTCAACAAAAGAGAGGTATCCCATAATGCCACATTAAGTGCAGACGTCATTTTTTTCTCGCTATCTGCATCCAACGGCTCTTCAGAAGAATTTATGACGTTTCCAACTTCTATAAGGGCATCTGGCTTGAATGTATAACCAGATTCCACGTCTGCGACGTGGGCGTGAGTGCATCCGGTCAAAATCAAAAAGCAGGAAAAAACGACCACCGCGCGCCTGTTAAGCAGGGCGGTCAAAAGCCTGGAGCGTAAATTCCATCCAGCTATTCTCATAATGATCCAACCTTGTAAAGGGTGTATGCGTATGTAGAATGCTCTTTACAAACAAACACTCGTCATAAAACTAATCTGACCTTAACAACATAGGAGGAACCGCCGCTGTCCGACATTTAGTTGCATCAATCCAAGTTTTCGGGAAAGCGATCCACGCATATGCACTACCGGCGTTGAAAGATGTTTGCGCATATTTTTTGCTTGACATATTTGAAAATACATCCCTGAGAAGAGGAGAATACTTTCCGCAGTCATAGAAGGCCGCTTCCTTTGTATTATCGCCAAAACATATACCATACCAATGCGATGCCTCGATATCGACGTGAAATGTTAATTTGGTTTCTGCTTTTGGATCGCGATCTGGCCTTGTAAGTATATTAAAAACCATTTTGACTTCAGCATTAAATTCGCGCCTATTTCCGCGATATCTCGCCTCATCAGCTTTGTCCTTATCATATTTGTCCGCCACATCTAGCATAGGAGAAATAAGAGAATACGCACTAATATAAAAATCATGCCCTCCCGGCCTCAACTCGTAAACCTGCCTACCATCCGAATAAACATCAACATTGTCTATCAAAAATTCTTCAAAATGTCTTTTATCTGGGTTATTAGCCTGCTCATACGGATAATAACCATGGCAAAGCATCCCTCCAGCCACCTTTCCATCCAGAATGCCAATAACCGCAGAGGATTCAGGCGACGCATTTTCCTCTGTAAATCGGTAGAAGCTTTGTTGCGAGACGTTACCACATCCGGCCAACAGAACAAGTGCCGCAGAAAGTATGATTATGCGTCTATTTATCAGACATTTCTCTAATGGGTATCCATCTCATCCATCCCCTCATTTTTTCAGACCACAGCGAAAGTGTCTGAGAAAGCCTTGTGTTCCAGCATGAGCTTGGAGAACATTTTCATCAGCGGCCGCAGTCGGACGGCTGGCATGGTTGGAATGAG
>JADFXL010000207.1 GCA_015233585.1 Alphaproteobacteria bacterium
CCTTGTGGTGCTGCTGGGTGGGCCGCGCTTCGTCTACCGGCTGCTGAAGGACCGGCGGCTTGATTTTCGGTTGGAGCGGGGGGATTACCGGCGCATTCCCGTATTGCTGGCGGGGGCCGATGACAGCGCCGCCCTGTTCATTCGCGCGGTTCAGCACAAGGCGGACGCGGAATATCGCGTGGTTGGCATCATTGGCGAAGGCGCAGGCCGGGTTGGGCGCGAGATTTATGGCATCCCGGTCCTGGGTACTTTTACTGAGTTGACCAAGGTGGTCGGGCATCTGTCCAGGCTGGGCGAGAAGCCTCAACGTGTCATCCTCACCAAGGACGATATCGACGGGGGAAGTGTGCGCCGCCTGCTCGATGAGGCCGAAGCGCTGGGCATGACCCTGTCCCGCCTGCCGCGTTTGACCGAATTCAAGAGCGGTGTCACCGACAAGGTCGCGCCACGGCCCATCGCCATCGAAGACCTGCTTGGGCGGCCGCAGACCGTGCTTGACCGGAAAGGGATGAAAACCCTGATCAACGGTCGCCGCATTCTCGTCACCGGGGCGGGCGGTACGATTGGCGCCGAGCTGGTGCGCCAGATTGCGGATCTGGACCCCAGCCATATGGTACTGCTCGATAATTCCGAGTTCAATCTCTACACCGTCGACATGGAACTGGCTGGCAGTCACCCCGGCCTGTCCCGTTGTCCCGTCCTTGGCGATGTGCGCGACGCCCGCCGGATCGGCGAGGTCATGGCGGAACAGCGCCCGGAACTGGTGTTCCACGCCGCCGCTCTCAAGCATGTGCCGATGGTCGAGAGCAACCCGCTCGAAGGTGTGATGACCAACGTTCTGGGCACCAGGGTGGTGGCCGATGCCTGCCGCACCTCCGGGGTGCTGACCATGGTGCTGATTTCCACCGACAAGGCCGTCAACCCGACCAGCATCATGGGCGCGACCAAGCGAATTGCCGAGAAATATTGCCAATCTCTGGACAGCCTGGGGCCTGGTACCCGCTTCATCACGGTTCGCTTTGGCAATGTTCTGGGATCGACCGGGTCGGTGGTCCCGCTGTTCCAGAAGCAGTTGGCTGCCGGCGGGCCGTTGACGGTGACCCATCCCGATATCAAACGTTATTTCATGACCGTGCGCGAGGCTGTGGAACTGGTGCTGGAGGCTTCGTCCCTTGGCGCTGTGGAGGGCCGCTATCGCGGCCGCATCTTCGTTCTCGACATGGGCCAGCCGGTGCTGATCGCCGATCTCGCCCGGCAGATGATCCGCCTGGCCGGGTTGCGGCCGGAGGTCGATGTCAAAATCGTTTATACCGGCCTGCGTCCCGGCGAAAAACTGTTCGAGGAGATCTTCCATGGCGCCGAGCCGCCGGTTCCGACCGAACGGGGCGGCATTCTCGTTGCCACCGCGCGGGCGTCGGAGCACCGGCCGCTGGCTGCGGCGCTGGGGGCGTGTGCAGATGCCTGTAGGGATCGGGATCTCGACCGGCTGATGCGGCTGGTGCTGAACCTGGTGCCGGAATTTCAGGGCGGCAAACCCCAGGGCGGCGAAACAAGACGGGAAATCGACTTGAACAACCGGCCAGCAACTTGATAACCTTGTCCTGATGTTGCGGCAAGTCGGAGCGACAAGTGTCCGCTGAACAATCTGAAATCGTAATGATGGCAAATGCGGCGTCGGGGATCGACAAGCTCAGGCTTCTCGTCGTCGAGATGAATACCAAGCAACGGCATCAGCTTTGCCAAATGGCCCGGCTTCTGGGTTTTCGCAATATCGAGCAGGCGAGCAGCGGCGCCGGGGCCTTGGCGCAGATGGGCCTTGTTGGCCCCGAGATCGTTTTTTATGGCACAGCCGTCGCGCCGCTGGATGTCGTCGAGTTCACGCGAGTGGTTCGCCGCAGCAAAGACAACGCCTTCCGATTTGCCGTGATCCTGGCAATCGGAGAGATCCGGTCCGTGATCCGGGCGGAAGGGGTTGATGCCGGGATTCATGATTTCGTGACCCTTCCGTCCGTTTCGTCGTTGGCCAGGGCCATCAATATCGTCGTGGTGAATACCCGCGAGTTCGTCAAGACAGAACTTTATTTTGGGCCGAATCGGCGTCTTGTACCAGCGCCAGTGCGTGCTGGCAAGGAACGCCGGGTGGAAGCCTGCCCCTTGATTGCGCCGCCATACTTGCAGACGTTCAAACGGATCGCGGCGAAACTCCCGCCGGTGGACGAATGGATGGTCGAGCCTCCGCCGGCCACGCCTTTGAACCAGGGCGCCGGAAGCGGGGTGCGAACGTCAGTCAGTGGACAAAAGCTCCTTGGTCTGGCGACCCACGCCCCAACGGCTCCCTCTCATCTGGCGGGCAGGCGCGGGGATGGCGCCACGGTTGCCCCAGGTTCGCCTGAGACCACGGCTCCCGCCACGGGCGCTCCTGTGACATTGCCCAAGGTTCCGCCATCAGAACCACCGGCTACCAAGCCGGGGCACGTATCAAAAGATGAATCTGCGAAACATGGACCATCACAGGTGTTGCCGGCTGGGCGTCAGCCCGCCCTGCCACCCCGTTCGGCAGCGGATCGGCCAAGGCTTCCGCCAGCGCGGCCCATTGTGCCCGCTCCATTGCAGCGCTTGCCAACTCCTGGCGCGCCAGTCAATGCCTTTCCTTCCAAGCCAGCGCCGCAGCCTCCGATTGCCTTGCCGGCGGCCCATTCGCCAATGGCTGGCCTCCCGCCCGCCCCCCTCATTTCAGGACCGGCCCCAAAGCTGGTTTCTGAACCGGCTCCGAAGCTAGCCCCAGAACCGCCCCCAGAACCGGTTGCAATCCCGCCTTCCGCCGCGTCCAGAACTCCTGATCGAACGGGCAATACAGGAGCAGCCCCCGCGGATGCGGCCGAGGCTGTCCCTGTTGCCGCCATGTCCCAGCAGGATGTCCTGGCAGCCCTTGGCCAGGGAACGCCAGCGCCGCGTCGCCCTGCCAATGCCGCCGAGCGTCCGCCAACACCCTCGCAACCAGAGCCATCACAACCTTTGCCGTCGCAAGACGACATGATGGCAGCTTTCCGGGCATGGGCGGGACGGGGGGGTAAAAGATAGCGGCCGTTCAGTCTTCCTGCGGTTTCTTTCGGCGGTCGGGGCCACGGAATGGGGCTGGGGCTGGTCGGCGCCGGGTTGGGCCGAAGAAGGACTTGGTGCGCACGAACGGCCTCGGCATCAGGAGCGTTCGCGCGACGTGGGTCAACAACGTTTTTGGGGCCACGGGTTTGATGACAATGGTGTTGACCCCGGCGTCGATCGCCCGCCGGATCACCCCGGCGTCGTTGAAGCCCGTGACCATCACGATGGGCAGAAATGGGTCGACACTATCAGGATTGCGGCGCACGGCTTTGGTGAACTCGATACCATCCATGCTTTCCATGAGATAATCCGCCAGGACAATGTCGACGCGGCGTTCCTGGAGCAGGGAAAGGGCGCCGGCACCATTGACGGTATTGCGGATATCGCGCGCGCCGACGCTGCGCAAAATCGTTGTTATCAAGGCGGTTATATAACGATTGTCTTCAACGATCAGGATTTCGAGTCGCCTCCAATCTATATTGGCCATTGCCACTCCTCATCCATTGCATCTTTCTCGATGCCATCCAGGTCGATCAGCGGCATCTCCCCGATCTCGGCCACTTTATCGACGTTGGCGGCTACATAGGGTTTTAGCTTCGTATCCTCCCCCATGATGTGCAGCGTCAGCCATTTTTTCAGAAAATCCGTGAGGTGTTGCACATCAAAGTCGATCGGATCGGCCTGAAAGGCCGCGCAGTCGGCCCTGACCTGATCCCGGATGTCTTCATGGTAGCCATGATGCGCGGCGAGATCTGGATACCCGCATACCGCCATGATCCGCTCCTCACGGGCGAAATGGTAGTCGGTGTAGGCAGCCAAGCTATACAGAACACTGCTGATGACCGAATTTTCCTCATGTTCGGATATGGCATTCTGGAGATCATCCACCAACCGAAAAAGAAGCTGATGGTCGGCGTCGATTGAGGCGACGCCGATGCTCAGATTGGCATTCCAGCTTGACAACATGGCCATCCCTCCCATACCGGCTCAGATATCCCAGTGGCCGCATATCTGTTTGATATGCAACGCCAGAATCTTTGGTGAAATCGGCTTTTGGAGCACCCTTGAGGCTCCCGCTTGGCAGGCCATCTCCTGTGCCTGTCCGCTTTTCTCGGCGGTCAGAATCAGCACGGGCGTACAGCAATAAGGGTGTTCCTGATCGCCGCGCAATGCCTTGAGAAAACCAACGCCATTCATCGGGCTCATATGAAGATCACAGATAATGAGGTCCGGCTTGAATCCGCCCGATTGAATAAGCTGAAGGGCCTCAGCCCCTCCCGATGCCTCGATTGTCTGGGTCGGACCAAGGGGGTTCAACATCTTGCCGATGATGTTCCGCATCATGGCATGGTCGTCAATAATCATGCCCTGCAGAACCGGCGCCCCCAGTTCGATCATGAGGGCGCATCCGTCCTTGAAGGAAGTCAGCCGTTTCTTCGCCATCGCGAGGGGGAGTGGCACATTGTGACTGCCGCAGAAACGAATCAGCGCGGTGAGGGCATCTTCCTGGGTAAAGCTGATGACCCCATCTTTGGTTCCCGGCGAGCCGGGAGGAAAGGACAGGGTGAGCGCGACCTCGTGCACCGGCTCAAACGCGATCTTCGCCGGCGGAGCTTCCGGTAGCGGTTTGCCCGTCTCTACCCCATATTCCCGGAAGGCCTGGAGAAATTCGGCAGGGGAAAAGATTACAACGCGACGTTCCACGTGACCCTGCCTATATATCGCGAACGCTTATGTTGCTGGCGGCGGATAACCCCTAGGTATAAGGTACTGTACCAGTCGTCTCGGATCGAAGCAAGGGAG
>JADFXL010000208.1 GCA_015233585.1 Alphaproteobacteria bacterium
CGTCCGGCGTTACGCTTATGGCCATTTTACCTCAGCTTGGACAGGCATACACGCCTGCGAACATGAAATAGTGACGCAGCAGGAAACCACCGGCTAGAACCAGCACCGCCGCCAGGACAATCGGAGTGCGGCTTTGCCAGTGACTGACCAACCCCCTCAGCTCGATCAGGAACGGCACCACTAGGCCGAAGCCGATGAAGCCGACGATCCAGCCCGCGTTGCTGAACAGCATGTCTGCCGACCGCATTGCCGACTCCGAGCTGTGACGCAGGTAATTGTAGAACGAGAAGATGATAATCATCTCGGCCACGATCAGACCCAGGTCCAAACGCTCATACAGGGATTGCAAACCGTGATCCTCTTTCCGCTGAACGAAAACGTTGAGAACCAGCAGAAGGTAGGCAAGGGCGGTCGAGAATGCCGAAACCGTGAACAATACCGGCACGCCAGGATTGTTCCAAAGAGCCACGGCCGGGAACGACTGGAGCAGAAGGCCGGTGTAAACGGCGGTGCCGAGGCCACACAGCGCCGCCAGCCAACCCAGCAGCTTGCTCAGTTTGTGATCGACCAGATTGGCGATTCCGACGACGATTCCCATTTTCAGTATCGCGCCGACCACGGGAAAGCGCTTCAGACCCTCTGAAGCCACCATGGTGGGCAGGGCATAGAGAAGCCCCAGAATCATCATGCCGGAGATGAACTGAACGCCCCAGGCGATCCAGGCATCGGGCTTGTTGAATACCGCCGTCGGTACCAGCACGTGCCACGCCGCGATATGGTTCAGCAAGTGAATGAACAACAGGGCCGACCCACCGGCGAGCATGGCGACGCCGCTTAGGACGCCCCAGAGCACGATTTCCTTGTGGGGCTTGATGTACATGTTGGTCATGATGGCCAAGGCCAGCGTAGCCGCGCCCAACCCACCCAGATACAGATAGACCGCAAACCATGTGGTCCAGATGTCCTGGGTTTGATAACTCATAGTTGCGTCCATGGTGCCCCCCTCTTCACTTCGTCAATGTAATACACGTTTGGATGCGTCCCGAGGTGCGGCATCAATGGTCGGGCCATCCCACTGGCCACCATCTTGGTAATGGGGTCGTTCGGGTCGTGCAGATCGCCAAACAGACGGGCCGAGCCGACACAGGTCTGAACACAGGCCGGCTTGATTCCCTTCTCGACCCGGTGCGCGCAGAAGGTGCATTTGTCCATGCCAGGCTGCTTGCGTTTGAAGTCGCCACCGAAGAAGTTCTTGCCTTCCCGCACATCGTCGTAATGCCAGGGGGAGCGGGCATGGTATGGGCAGGCCATGGAGCAGGCTTGGCAACCCATGCACAACTCTTCGTCGATTTTGATGATGCCGTTGGCGTCCTGGAAGGTCGCCCCGGTCGGACACACGGTCATGCACGCCGGGTTGGAGCAGTGATTGCAGAGACGAGGGAAGAATCGACGCGCCACTTCTTCGCCGGTGCCGATTTCCTTGTCATGGACGTAGGTCCGCCACATGTTTTTCCACACAGGCGTCTGGTTTTCGAGGGAACATGCCGCCATGCAGGCATTGCACCCTACGCAGGTGTTTAGGTCAATGACCATCGCAAAGCGTGTCATGCCCGGCCTCCCTTCTCACTAATCTTGGCAACCCGGATCGTAAATTCCTGCGAACGGAAACCGCCGACGACGGGGTCGAGCTGATACGGGATCAGCTTGTTGGTGGCGGTCCCGATACCATAACTGCGAGTCAGCGCAGGATTTTCGACACCGAAGGCCGAGTAGATGAACAGGGCGTCGCGATGCACCAGGCGCGTTATGTAGGCAAAACCGGTATTGGACTGTCCAGAAACCGTGTTGGTCAGCTTGATGCCATCGCCGGCAGCGATGTTCAAGGCTTCCGCGCGGTCGGGGTGGATCCAGATGCCGGTGTAGATATCTTTCTTCAGGTTATTGATCGCCGACAGAACCGGATTGTTGTTGTTGGTCGAACCGTAGGAAACGGTCGGCACCTTGCCGTAGGTGAAGTAGAACTCGTCCTTGTCCAGCGGCTTGTCCATGGTCGCATCTTTCCGGCAAGTGGCCGGAATGGCGGTGGCAAAGACGCTGAAGTGCGTGCCGACATTGCCGCCCTTGCCCAGAAAGTCGAACAGACCACTGAAGAATTCGACACGGCCGCTGAGGGACGGTACCGGCATCTTCCACGGCATGGCGTACTTTTCCAGGATCTCCTTCTTGGTTTCTTCCGTAAAGACGCCCTTGTCCCGCAAGGGGCGGTCCAGTTCGGCAACGGTGACGCCGACGCGCTTGGCGGTGACATCGAAGGAAACCGTACGGCAGGCGGCGGTAAACGGATTGGTAAGGCCCTTGGCCTTTTCGCGGGCCAGTTCTTCCTTGACCGGCGCGGCTGGAATGCCCGCCAAAGCCTCGATCATGCCCAGAAAGCCTTCGACGTTGCCGCTGATGATCTCGGTCATCTTATAGAGAAGATCCGGCGATTCGCGGGTATCGTACAAAGTGTCGATGGGAGCATAACGAGTGACCAGCGCCAGATCGTGGTTGACGCCGTTGCCGTAGAGGGTCGGCTCACTCCGCTCCAGGTAGGTCGAACTGGGCAGCAACACGTCGGCGTATGGAGTCGTGTCCGACGGCAACACGTCGATGGCAATGACCAGCTCCATGTTGGAATTGGAAAGAATGTCTTTCCAGTTGGTGTCCGGGTAGTAGTGGCGCACCGGGTTGGCGGCGTTGATCAAGAGCGCGCGGATCTTGTACGGCTCGCCCTTGTAGGTGAGCTTGCCTTCCACGGCTTCCTTCAGCCCGTAGTCGGCCATGGCTGGCAGGGCCACGGTCTCGCGTCCAGCATTCCGCTCCTGTTCGGCGAAGGCCCAACTGAAGCCCGGATGACCATGCTTCCACATTTCCGGCTTGGAAACCACGTCGATCACCTTCAGGGCGAACGGCAGGCCGGGATAATTGGTCAATGGCGGGCCGGGATCTTTACCCGCATTCTTGGCCGCAAAGAAGCCGGCGGTCTTGTGGTGGAATTCGCCACTCATGATCCAGCCGCCCTCGACATCGATACCGCCGGTCAGGGACTGAACCATCGCCTGCACCCGGCGCAGCATCATGACGTTGCCATAACGGGCGCCATGCCAGCCGGGATCGACGATGGCCGGACGGGTGGTCCCAAACTCGCGGGAGATACGGCGAATGACATCGGCCTTGATCCCGGTGGTCCGCTCGGCCCATTCGGGGGTATAGCCGCTGCACTCTTCCGTCTGAGCCTGGAGCGCCGTGACGACCGACTTGCCGCCCACTTTCAGGTTCGCCGGTGCCATCAACGCCGGATAGACGGCAACGCCGCTTACGTCCTTGGTGTTGTCGTTGGTGAAGGCCGGCAGCGACCGGACGGAAGTGCCGTTCTGATCCACAACCTGTGGCCGTCCTTCGGCATCATTGGCGAGCTGCCACTGACCTTTTTCGTCCTTGTAGACCAGGAACGGCATGTTGGTATGCCGAACCAGGAAGTCGTTGTTGTAGTAACCTTCCCGCAGCATCTCGCCCAGCATGGCCAGCATGAAGTCGAGGTCGGTACCGGGACGGATGCAGATCCATTCGTCGGCCTTGGCGGCGGTTTCCGAGCGACGCGAGTCGAGGGCGACGACGCGGGCGCCGTTTTTGCGGCCAGCGGCGAAGCGAACCATACGCGCGGTCGATACAGCGCCGATGGAAGCGTTGTTGGAGACGAACAGGATGTAGTGGGCGTTGTCGTAATCTGGCAGAATTTCGTCATGGACGTTGAAGTTGCCGGTCACCGCGTCGGTGCCCAGGTGCCCGGTGGTCACGCAATGCTGCATTGGCGAAGCGACGATGTTCGGAATGCCATTGGCCATGGCGAACGGAACCGCCCAGTTCATATAAAAGATGCAGCTTGTCCACCCGCCAACCATGGTCCATTCCCACGGTTGGATCTTGGCGGCCTTGGTCTTGGTGGCGATGTAGGAGAAAGCCTCCTCCCACGTGGCCGGACGGAAAGAGAACTCACCGCGTTTGGTGCCCTCGACTCGGATCATCGGTGTCTTCAGACGATCCGTGTCATAGGTCTGACGCAAGCCAGCCTGGCCACGAGCGCAGATCTTGCCGCGATTCAGGGTCGAATTCGGATTGCCATCAAGCTTGACGATGCGCTTGACGCCATTATTTGTCCGCGTCGTGATCCTGAGATTGCACAACGAGGAACAAAAATTGCAGATGCCGTAGTTATATTCGTCCGCGCTGTCCGCAGACAACGCGGGTTTGCTGATGGCACCCGTTGTTTTCAAAAGTGTGAGCGCGGCACTGCCGGCCCCGGTCGACGCGATGAACGCTCTCCGCGACAGGCGCGGAAACTTCCATGCCATGACGTTCCTCCCTTTTAGATCGCCGCCAGGTTTTTTCCCCTGGAATGCTTGCGATCATTGTTACGTCTTCATTACATGACATTTTGCTGATTTACGAACCCGGATGCACTGAAATGCGTCACCTTCCGGGGCCATAAAAAATGACAATTGTCAATTCAAGGCTATATTCGTGAGCTCCTCCACGTTGCAATAGAAAAGATTGGAATGAACCTGGGTAATCACGCCACCCCGTTTCATTTCGGCAACGACCCGGCTGGCCGTCTCGGGTGTCATGGCCAGCATGGCCGCCACATCCTCGCGATTAAACAGCTCGCATGTGGGATGTTCCGGGTCCGACTGGAGGTAAAGCAGCAGGCGGGCAACCCTGGCGCGGGCGGACCCCGTGGACAGCATCGTCAGCCACTCGTCCGCCTGTTGCACGGACTGCTGAAACCGCCGCATAAGCTGTTTGTGCAGCCGTGGCGTTTTGGTATCC
>JADFXL010000209.1:0-4246 GCA_015233585.1 Alphaproteobacteria bacterium
CTTCTGGCTGCGTTTCAGATCGAGTACAGGGAGCCTCTGGAATCCCTGCGGCGGTTTCTGTCGCGCCAGGAAACCGGCGCTCCTCTGGTGCCAGACGAGCTTGACGAGGCTTTTCGTCGCGTCCACAGCCTGAAAGGAGCGGCGCGCGCCACCGATCTGCGGCCGGTCGAGACGCTGGCCCATCGTCTGGAAACTCTGTTCGCCAAAGCCCGCACCGGAGTGATCCCCCTTGATTTCCTGGCAATCAAAGGAATCGAGCAGGCCGCTGATGCGATCGAGGACTGGGTTGTCGCCTATAGTGCTGGTAGCAAGCCTGCGGATCCGGTTGCGGCGATCAAGGCTGTTGAATCGATTCTTGCCGGGGAGACGGTACCGCCGAATATCGGGGCTATCGCCCCGAACCCCATCCGGGGCGATGCCCCGGCCCCCCTTATTACAAATCAAAAGGAGGTTCGGGGCATAGCCCCAGGCGAACGTGGACGGCAGCCCACCATCCCTTCCACCCTACCGCCCTCCTCCGAAGACTCGGTACGGGTCAGCACCAGCAGCCTTGATGCCCTGTTACGATCGGCCGACCGTTTGCTGACCGAAACCGCCCGTCAGGCCAGGGTGGGACGCGAGATGCACGCCATTGAACTGCGGCTGGGCGCGATTGGCCAGCAATGGCGGCGCCTGATGGCGGGAGACCCCCAGGCCGACTTTCTGATGCGGGATCTACCGTCGCTGGCCAAGGCGGTACAGGCGGTGCGACGGGATCAGGACCGGGGCAGCTTCGCCCTGCACCAGCTCGCCCTGGCCTTCCAGACCGATGTGCGACAGGCGCGCATGGTGACTGCCGACAGCGTATTCGGCGACTTTCGCAAGATGGTGCGCGCTCTTGCCCGCGACCACGGCATGGAAATCGAGGTGCAACTCGACGGACTGTACGTTCTGGCCGATCGTCTGGTGCTCCACGCCCTGAAAGACCCGGTCATGCACATGTTGCGCAACAGCTTGTACCACGGCATCGAGACCAGGGCGGAACGTGTGGCCAAAAACAAGAATCCGGTGGGCCGGATCCGGTTGCATTGTGCGGTGGAGGGCAGCCGTCTGGCCCTTACCGTCGAGGACGACGGCCGGGGACTTGATCTGCACAAGATCGCTGAAACCGCCATGCAGGCGGGCCTTATGCCCAAGGAACAGATGGCCTCCGCCTCGGAGAACGATCTTACCGGCCTCATTTTCACGCCGGGCTTTTCCACCGCCGAAACCATCGGCGATCTGGCGGGGCGGGGTATGGGCATGTCGGTGGTCCACCAGACGGTGGCAAAGCTAAACGGTGAGATGCAAATCGGCGGCAAAGCCGGTGCCGGTGCCCGCTTTCATATCCTGGTACCACTGTGGGCAGCCATCCGTCACCTTCTGATGGTATCGTGCCAGGGTCAGATGTTCGGCATCCCTACCGACGGAATCGAACGGGCAACGCGGGTGGCCATGGACACGATCACGACGGTCGAGGGCAAGGCGACCGTCCGCCTGCTTGGGCAGCCAATGCCGCTGGTTTCCCTGGCCCATGTGCTGGGTATGACGGAAGAGGGCCTGTCGGGGCAAGGTGGCTTCCTGGCGGTTGTGGTGTTGCGCGCGGGCACCTCGCGCATCGCTCTCAGCGTGGATGCCTGCCTGACCATCCGCGAAAGTCTCATTCGTGATCTGAACCTGCCCCTGGCCACCTCCAGCGCCGTAACCGGCGGGATTTTGCTGGACGACGGAACGGTGGCCATCGTTCTCAGCCCGTTCAAGCTGATTTCGGCGGCGGCCAGCGGCGGCGGGCGAACCCTGACCATAACGGCGCCAGCCCCAAAGAAGCCCCCCCCCCTGATTCTGGTGGTGGACGACAGCGTCACCACCCGGACCCTGGAAAAGAGCATTCTTGAGGCGAACGGCTACCGGGTACAGCTTGCGGTTGATGGCGCCGAGGCGCTGGCCCTGCTCCGCACTCAGGTGGTCGACCTTGTGGTGACTGACGTACAGATGCCAAGACTGGACGGGTTTGGCTTGTTGCGGGAGATGAAACAGGACAAAATGCTTGCTGACATTCCCGTAATCGTGGTCAGCTCCGTTGAGACGCCTGAAGAGCAGGAACGCGGCTTGGCTCTTGGCGCCGACGCCTATGTCGTCAAACGCAAATTCGATCAGCAGGTGTTGCTGGAGACGATCGAGCAGATATTGTGATCGAGGGGCCGATGATGAATCGTTGCTGCGTCACCTGGCAGATTTTCGTTCCCATCCAGCCGGAGCGACAACCCCGCGAGCCGCCGTCATGATACGGAAACGGGTTCTTATTGTCGAAGATTCCCTCGTCGTACGCGAGTTGCTGCGGTATATCGTCGGCAGCGACCCCCGGCTGGAAGTAGCCGCCGTGGTTGCCAGCGCCGAGGAGGCGCTGGAGGTCATCGACTCCATTGCTCCCGACGTCATCTCACTGGATATCCGCCTGCCGGGCATGAACGGTCTGGACGCGACCGTTGCCATCATGTCGCGGCGGCCAACGCCGGTGGTGGTGGTTTCCGCCGCTGTCCAGGATGAAGAACTCAACATCGCCATGAACGCGTTGCGGGCTGGCGCGCTCAGCGTGGTGGAAAAACCGGTCGGCACTTCCCACGACGCTTATGCCGCCATGGCCAGACACCTGTGCACCCAGCTTGTTATCATGAGCGAGGTCAAGGTGGTGCGTCAGGCTGTCCGGCGGGGCCTCGCGTTCACATCACCACAATCATCTGCGGCCCCTGATGCCGTTCCCCCGCGTATGGTGGGGCTGGTTGCTTCGACCGGCGGTCCCAATGCGCTGGTGCAGATTCTGACCGATCTTAAGGCCGGCTTCCCGGTGCCGGTGCTGATGGTCCAGCACATCACGCCAATCTTCCTGGATGGATTCGTCGCCTGGCTCGCCGCCAACACCCCCTTCCGGGTGGTCGTAGCCGAGGATGGCCAGTTACCCCAGGCCGGTTGCGCCTATCTGGCTCCGGCGGAGCGTCATCTGGAAGTGGACGGAGCCGGGCGGCTCCACGTTACCGGTGGAGCGCCGGTAGACGGGCACCAGCCATCGGGAACCGTGTTGCTGCGCTCCATGGCGGCGGCGTTTCCCGGACGCACTCTGGGTGTTCTGCTTACCGGCATGGGCAGCGATGGGGCTCAGGGGCTGCTGCGAATCCGACAGACCGGCGGGCACACCATTGCCGAAAGCGAGGCCACGGCCGTGGTCTATGGGATGCCAGCGGCGGCGGTACGAATCGGCGGTGTCAGCGAATCCCTGCCATTACCGGCGATCGGCCCGCGTGTGCTGGCGCTGGTGACACGGTGATGAGGTGGCAGGGCGGATAGGGAACCTGGTAATGGGCGGGAGGTGTGAGCATGAAAGCGTTTCTTGTCCGAAAAAATGCCGTCTCAAGCTGGATACGGCATCTGGCACGAGATAACTCTGTTTATTTTCCGCAACGGGCCGGGCATTCGAGCTTTCGGTTTGAGCCGGTACGGGAAGACTCGGAGATTCAGTTTGAACAATACCGTCCGACCATCGTACCGCCGGGCAGAAAGCTGACCCCCGTGGACGAGACGCTATTCCGGTATCGCCCGCAAGATGTTGCCGAGCCTGCGGGTGCCGAACAGGTGATAGAGCTGGTTCTGGACGAAACAACCCGAATTCTGGCCGGCGTCCGCCCCTGCGATCTCAAGGGAATTGACCTGATGGACCGGGTCAACGGGGATGGCTATAGCGACCCCCATTATCTGACACGACGCGCGGGCACCACCATCATCGCCTGTGATTGCCTCAAGCCCTGCGACGATGCCTGTTTCTGTGATGCGACCGGCTCGCTGCGCTGGCGCCGGAACGCGGACCTGTTTCTGACGCCAATCGACGAAGATATCCTGGTGGAAGCCAAGTCGGAACGGGGCCTTGCCCTTATGCAGGGTACCGATTTTCCAGTCTGCGCCAACGCCGACGCCCGCAAGGCTCACGCGGAGGAAGCGCGCGTCAAACCCTTCGGCCGCCAGTTCGCTGCCGCCCTGGCACGGCTGCCCGACCTCATTGCCAGCCAATGGAAATCACCGGTTTGGGAAAAACATGTGGAACGGTGTTTTTCCTGCGGTTCCTGCAATCTGGTCTGTCCAACCTGTTATTGCTTCAACATCCGGGATGATTGCGATTTGTCCGATACCTGTTCCGGCCAGCGCACCCGAACCTGGGATAGCTGCATGTTGCCCAATT
>JADFXL010000209.1:4276-4861 GCA_015233585.1 Alphaproteobacteria bacterium
GGTCAAACGCAAGTTCGAGTATCTGATCAAACGCTTCGGAGGGGACAGTTTCTGCGTCGGCTGTGGCCGGTGCGGCCGCCAGTGTACGGCGGGCATCGATATTTTCGATATCGTCAACGATCTGGTTCATAACGCGGAGGCGGTATCATGAAAGCCACAGCCAACGCATCGGACATGGTATTCGACAAGGAACTCTACCTGCCCCGAATGGCCAAAATCATCGCCATTGAGGAAATGACCGCCCGGGAAAAGTTCTTCAAGATCGAACTGCCCCGGCCTTTGGGACATCGTCCGGGACAGTTCGTCATGCTTTCCCAGCTTGGCATTGGCGAAGCCCCGATCTCCATCTCGTGTGGTCCACGGGAGGACAACATCCTGGAAATGGTGATCCGCAAAGCCGGCAGCCTGACCGGAGTGTTTCATGGCCTGAAGCCCGGCCAGAAAGTGGGCGTGCGCGGCCCTTTTGGTTCCGGTTTCGATATGAACGATTTTCTGGGCAAGGATGTCTTGTGCATCGTGGGCGGACTGGGTCTTGCTCCTTTGCGCTCCTTGATACAGGCCCTGCTGGCCAAGCCGGACCAGTTC
>JADFXL010000020.1:0-519 GCA_015233585.1 Alphaproteobacteria bacterium
GTTCGGGGAGATATCGGGATGGAGGATGGTTTGGTTCGTCTCCGCGAACAACTCGAAGCGTCTGGTGGGCACCCTTTGCTGGCACGGTTGACGGAACAGGTTGACCAGTTGGATTTCGACGGCGCATTGTTGACACTGGCGGGCTTGGCCAGGGCATTGAATATTCCCTGGGGAGGGGGAGCATGAGCGAATCGGCAAAGAAGGCCAGACTCCTTATTGTCGATGATGTTCGGGCGAATATCAAGGTACTGGCGGAAAATTTGCGCTCCCAGTACGATATATCCATGGCTTTGGATGGGAAAACCGCTTTGCAAATCGTAGAGCGGGAACTTCCAGATCTCATTTTGCTTGATGTCATGATGCCGGAAATGGACGGCTACGAAGTGTGCCGGCGATTGAAGGCCAATAAAAAGACATGTGACGTACCCATCGTCTTCGTGACCGCAAAAGACGAAGCTCTGGATGAAGCCTTGGGTTTCGATCTGGGGGCGGTGGATTATATCACCAAACCTTTCAGCG
>JADFXL010000020.1:535-24115 GCA_015233585.1 Alphaproteobacteria bacterium
CAGGCCAGGGTCAAGACTAATCTGGAGCTGAAGCAGCATCGCGACTCCATGCAGGCCATGATGGAGGCGTTGAACCAATCCAAAGCCGCCGCCGAAGCCGCGAACCAGGCAAAATCACAATTTCTTGCCAATATGAGCCATGAGATCCGCACGCCCATGAATGGCATTATCGCCATGTCGGAAATGTTGGAGCTGACCGGACTAACCGTTGAGCAATCCAGCATAACTTCGATCATTCGCGAATCCGGCTCTCTGTTGATGACGATCATTAATGATATCCTCGATTTCTCCAAGATCGAGGCGGGCAAGCTGGATCTGGAACGAATTCCGTTCTCGTTGATTCAGGTCGTCGAGCAGATTGCGGACCTTCTTGGACCACGCGCCTACGATAAGAGCACACATCTTTCAAGTTATGTTGATCCAGAAATTCCCGATCAACTGGTGGGAGATCCCGTTCGCATCCGTCAGATTTTGGCAAATCTTGTCGGGAACGCTATCAAATTTACCGAGTGTGGCAGCGTTACAATCCAGGTCGGCATTCTGGGGTGGTCTGGGAACATCGTGACCCTGAATCTCCAGGTTGTAGACACCGGTATTGGGATTAGCGACGAAGCCAGGGAACGGCTGTTTCAGCCATTCATCCAGGCGGATGGCTCGACGACGCGGCAGTTTGGTGGCACTGGCCTTGGTCTGTCGATCAGTCGGGCTTTGGTGCGGAGGATGGATGGCGAAATTGGCGTGGAGAGTACCCTTGGCAAGGGCTCGACGTTCTGGGCAAGAATACCGCTTCCTATTTGTTCCGACCAAAGAAAACCTTGCAAGGATCGACTGGCCGGCAAACGGGCGCTCGTGGTTTCCGGGAACTCCATTCTGAACGGGATTTTGGAACGCTATCTTCTGTTTTGCGGAGCCCGCGTCGATGTCCTGGAAACCACCGCCAGCCCGGCGCTTGACCAGAAGATTGCCGAGCATGATTTTGTTCTGGTCGATGAAGATTGTCTCTCGCTTGCGAACGTGACCGGCTTCGGGGCGACAAAAATAGTGGTGATGCTCCCACGCTCTCACGCGATTCTAGCCCACACGGTTCTGGTAACGGAGCATTTCCCCAATGCCTTTGCCCTATTGCCAAAGCCCATATCCAGACAAACCCTGTGGGATGTCGCGGCGGCAGCCTCCGGGCTTGCCTCCGATTATGGAGCGCCATCGTCACGATCAGACCCCGAGAATTTTCCGACACACGATATCTCGTACCAACCTGCTGATCCAGAGTTTTGCCGGGAAAACGGTACAATGATTCTCATTGCCGATGACAATAGAATCAATCAGTCCGTGATACGAATGCTTATGGAACGGCTCGGGTTTGCGATTGATATTGTCGGGAATGGGGTTGAGGCGCTGGCTGCGCTTCAAAAGCTGGACTATGGCCTGCTTTTGACGGATTGCCACATGCCCGAGATGGACGGTTTCGAACTTACCGCAAGAATTCGCGGGATGGAAAGAAAAACAGGACGTCACCTTCCTGTCATTGCGATTACCGCCGATGTGATGGCCAGCACGGAGGCATCATGTCTGGAAACAGGCATGGATGCGTGTATCAAAAAGCCCGTATCGATTCTCGACATCGAAAAAATTGTCGGCCAGTTTCTGCCGGTGGCTCTGGAGCAGCGCCAGCCGCAGGCGCCAAAGAAAGCGATCCCGTCCCCGGATAACCCGATTCCCGTACCGAAGAACAAGCCGGCTCCCGATTTATCCAGCTTGCCGGTTCTCGACCTATCTTATCTCCGTGAAATAACCAACAATAATGACACCGCAGTCGAGGCCCTGCTCGGTGATTTTGTACACAGTATCCACGCTCTTGTAGAGGACGTTGAGCAGAACCTTGCGGGCGGCGACATAATTGCCGCGCGGGATGCCGCACATTCTATCAAAGGCTGTGCGCAAATGGCGGGCGCCATGGATCTTGGGGCGATTGGTGCCAAAATTCAGGATTTTCTCGATCGCGGGGATGTGGGGCAGGCAACCGCTCAGATGGCGTTTGTACGTCCGGCCCTTGTCGACGTTACCAAGGCTATAGCCCTTGTGGCTAAACCGTAACGGCAAGGAACAATCCACATCATGATCAAAAATACGGGAATAAACTACGGCAAGATGACAGCCATCGTCATTGATGATCAAGAATTCGTGAGAACGATTGTTTCGAAAATATTGAAAGATTTCGGATTTGGAAACGTGTTGACCGCCATTGACGGCGGCACTGGGCTTTCCGCAATCGAGACCAATAAACCAGATATCATTATTTGCGATATTAGGATGAAGCCCGTTGGAGGGCTGGAATTCCTGAAAAAATTACGCGCGCATCCGCTGGTGTCCTTCGCAAATATTCCCGTGATTATCATGACCGCCAACCTGAGTGCGGATGTCATGATAAAGGCCAAGGAACTAGGAATGAACGCTGCGGTAGTGAAACCAGTGCCACCAAAGCGACTGCGCGAAAAAATTGACGCTATATTTATCGAGAAACCACCCGAAAAATCACAAGATGTCCCAAAAGACATCGTACAGGCTGAACCAAAGACGGGTTTACCAAAAGAATATGCGAAGCTAAAGGTTCTTGTGATTGATGACCAGATGTTTGCTCGACGTATCATTTTAGAAATATTACACGGAATCGGGTTCCGCTTGATTGAGGAAGCCACCGATGGCGCAGCCGCCCTTCAGACTTACAATACCTTCCAGCCTGATCTGATCCTGTGTGACATTGAGATGAAACCTATGGGCGGCCTTTCCTTCCTCCAGATTCTAAGAAACGAGAAGCCGCAGGCCAACCGGGTTGTGCCCGTCATCTTCCTGAGTAGCCAGACCGATCTGGAGACGGTCGCGCGTGCGGAACGTCTGGGCGTTGATGCCTTCGTGGCAAAGCCCGTCTCGATGAAAGCGCTGTTAGAGCGCATCAATCACGTTCTTTTCCGCGAATCCTGATGCTATGGTGACTTTTGTGCTGTACGCGGCGTGACGTAACGTGGCGGGAGGGGAGGCATTCTCCCTGGCCCATTCCTTGGATGACATCAAGTTAAGGTTCATGCTTCCCGACAATGCCAGCCTAACCGATATCCTACGCGACGATATTCGCGCCAAGGGGCCGATTCCGGTGGCCGCGTTTATGGCTCGGGCGGTGTCGGCTTATTATGCTCGCGGCACGGGGTTTGGCGCCGCCGGGGACTTCACCACCGCACCGGAAATCAGCCAGGTGTTCGGCGAGTTGGTTGGTTTGTGGGCCGCTGTGGTGTGGCGCCAGATGGGCGCGCCCGCGCCGGTGCGTCTGATCGAACTGGGGCCGGGACGAGGCACCCTGATGGCCGATTTCCTGCGCGCCGTAACGGTGGTGCCCGACTTCGCGGCGGCCATTGATCTGCATCTGGTGGAGACAAGTCCTGCCTTACGGATATTACAGCGCAGAGCGCTGGGGGAGCGGGTGGTGGCGTGGCATGACCGGATGGCCGAAGTCCCCGACGGTCCCGCCCTGGTGGTCGCCAATGAGTTCTTCGATGCATTACCCATCCGCCAGTTAGTGCGAGCCGGTGACGAATGGCGCGAGCGGGTGGTGAAATGGGCCGGTGACGGGTTTGTCTTTGCCCTTGGGGACAAAGTGCCTGACCCACCGCTGGCACCCGCCGTGCACACCAGTTCCCAGGGCGCCATCGCCGAATTATGCCCCGAGGGGCTGGCCCTGGCGGCGGCGTTGGGGCGGCGGCTGGTGTCCCATGGGGGGGCCGCGCTGATCATCGATTATGGCCCGGCCCGGAGCGCGGCAGGCGATTCGCTCCAGGCGATACGCCGCCACGCCTATCACCCGCCGCTTGAGAGGCCCGGTGAAGCCGATCTTACCGCCCACGTCGACTTTCAGGCACTGGCGGAAGCCGCCAGGACCGAAGGCGCCCAAGCCCATGGCCCCGTCGAACAGGGGGACTGGTTGCGCCAACTGGGTCTGGGAACGCGTGTGCGCCGGCTTCTGGCCGCTGCGCCTCCCCAAAAGGGCACCGGGATCCTGCGGGCGGCCCATCGACTGGTTGATCCGGCGGAAATGGGCACCTTGTTCAAGGTGCTCGCGCTTACCGCTCCATCGTTGTCACCAGTGCCAGGATTCGAGGCGTGAGATAAGGATTTAACCATGATTACCATTTCGCCAATGAATAACCTCCCGAATATCCGCCATGGGTTTTTCACCCGTGCCGGCGGCATTTCCGGCGGCCTGTATGCGTCGCTCAACTGCGGCTTCGGCTCGAAGGACGACCCGGCCAACGTTGCCGCCAATCGCAGGCGCGCGATGGCAATGATTGACTTGCCGCCGGAAGCCCTGGTTACCGTCCGCCAGGAGCACACGGCTCAGGCCGTCGTTGTCGACCAGGAATGGACCTATGAGCAGGCGCCGGTCGCCGATGCCATGGTAACGACCCGGTATGGTCTGGCTTTGGGAATCCTGACCGCCGATTGCGCGCCCGTTCTGTTTGCGGACTCGGAGGCCGGCGTGATCGGGGCGGCCCATGCTGGCTGGCGCGGTGCCAAGGCGGGCGTGATCGAGGCAACCGTTACGGCCATGGTGGGGCTGGGCGCTTCCCCCGCCCGCATCGTTGCCGCCATTGGTCCGTGCATTGCCCAGCGTTCCTACGAGGTTGGGCCTGAGTTTCCGGGGCCGTTCCTGACCGAGGATCGGGACAACGCCCTTTTTTTCGCCTCGTCGCACACCTCCGGGCGCCATAAGTTCGATCTGGGCGGCTATGTGGCGAGGCGCATCAACCGTCTTGGGATTCAGAACGTGGTCCGCACACCCGGTGACACGGTGCTGGAGGAGACGCGGTTCTTCAGCTATCGGCGTGCGACCTTGCGCGGCGAGTCCGATTATGGCCGGGGCTTATCCTCGATCGTGCTGGAACGCTGACGTGCCGATCCCTGGCCGCGTCTTGTTCCGGGTGGCCCTGGTGCTGACGATGGCGAGTTGCCTATCCCTGCCGCAGCCATTCCGCCACGACACGAACAACCCGCCCAATTCGTTGGTGCAACTGCGCTCGGGGCTTGGTGTCGTCGTGCGTCCGGCCAAAGGTGCCCCCGAATCCCTCCGCATCCCCATCGCCCAGGCCATGGCCCAGTCCCTGCAAGGCGATGATATTCCCGCCGTCGTCGGTAACCCGATGCCAGCCGACGCCTTGCGAACCATCGTCGAACCAATGGTCTATGAAACCAGACGCTCCGGACAGGTCGTTCACATCACGGTGGTGTGGACGTTGAAGTCGGGTAAGGACGTGCCGCTGGCCGAGGAGTCCAAGGTGATAGCCGTGCCAGCCTGGGAATGGTACGAAGGTAAACGTGCCACCCTCGCCCTGCTGGTCGGGGACATCGGCCATCACTTTGCCGGGCAACTGATGCCGCCAAACGAAACCGTGGTCGCACCCCTGCCGCCGCTTTCCCGGCGCACGGTTGCGGTAACTTCGGTGAATGGATTGTCGGAGGACGGCAACCGGGCCTTAATGTCTTCCATGATTGCATCGTTGAAACGGACGGGCTTTGATCTGGTTCCGGCCCAATCCGCCGATTTTCTGGTCGTGGGTATCGTTACTGTGACGGTCGGAAACGCCGGGACCAGACACATTGCCGTCAACTGGACGGTCACTGACCACGGCGGTGTCAGCTTTGGCAAAGCGACGCAGCAGAATGATGTCCCGACGGAGCTCATGTCCCCACCGCTGACCACTCTGGCCGACGCCATTGCCGCCGGGGGCGCCCAGGGCGTGGCCGAGATTGTGGACAAGGCAAAATGAGGGGGGCCGAGAAACAAACAGGTTTCCAAAGGCCCCCGGCCTTCTGCTAGGGTGTGGGCAGCGCCCACCGGTTTCAAATGCAATCCGGTTCGATCCCGTCTTGTCGCCGCACGCCATCTGGCGCTATGGTTTCCTCAAGACGCCAGCAGGGAGCAACCATGACCGACAATGCCGCCGATGGCGGGGCCACCGTGATCATCGGTGGGGGAATTTCCGGGCTGGCGGTGGCGTGGTTTCTCCACCATCGGGGCTTGGCCGTTCGTGTTCTTGAGCGGGATCACCGGGTTGGCGGGTTGATCGGCACCGATCTCCACGACGGCTGGCTGGTCGAGCGTGGCCCTAACTCGACCTTGTGGAAGCAGGGGCGCGAGGAGGATGCTTTTGGCCGGCTGATGGAACAGACCGGGCTGGCGATCCACCGGGTCGAAGCCAGCCGTGCCGGAGCCAAGCGATTCGTCATGCGCGGGAGACGACTGCTTGCCTTGCCGGGAGGGCCTGCAGGGTTTATTGCCACCGGACTCTTTTCGACGCGGGCGAAACTGCGGCTGCTGGCCGAGCCATGGGTGGGCCGCGCCGCCCTGGAGGAGACCATCGCCGCTTTCGTGATTCGAAGGTTGGGGCGCGAGTTCCTCGATTACGCGGTCGAACCGTTTGTGTCCGGGGTTTATGCCGGCGATCCGGCCCAGCTTTCGGTTCAGGCTGCGGTACCCCGCATTTACGCGCTGGAGCAGCAGCATGGCTCGTTGATCCGGGGCGCCATTGCCATGGGCAAGGCTGCCAAAAGTGCCGGGATGCCAGCCGGGCGGCTGGTGTCGTTCGATCGCGGCATGGCGGCTCTGCCCGAGGGAATTGTCGCCGCCCTGCCGCCGGGGACGGTTCGTACCGGTGTCGAGGTCACGGGTCTGGTCCGCGAAAGAGACGGCTGGCGCGTAAGCTGGAACGGCGGCGGTGAGTGGGCGGCTCGGGTGGTTCTTGCCGTGCCGGCGGGGAAGGCCCAGTCCTTGCTTGCACCCATTGCCCCGGAAGCAGCCCGCATTCTCGGCACCATCGCCTATGCGCCGATCGTATCGGCGGCCTTTGGCTGGCCCCGAGGCCGGATTGGCCACGCCCTGGATGGATTTGGTTTTCTGGTACCCCGGCGAGAAGGACTGCGCCTGCTGGGCGGGTTATTCTCCTCAAGCCTGTTCCCGGAGCGTGCCCCCCCGGACCACGCCCTTATCCCCGCTTTCCTGGGCGGGGCCACCGATCCCGGTGCCGTTGCGCTGGACGACGACGGCGGAGTCGGTGCCGAGTTGACCCGGATTCTATCCGTGTCGGGAAAGCCGGAGATGACGCAAATCACCCGCTGGCCCCAGGCCATCCCCCAGTACACGCTCGGCCATTTGAGCCGTGTGACGGAAATCGACCGTCTGACAGCGGCATTGCCGGGCTTGTATCTGCGGGGAAGCTGGCGCGACGGGGTTTCCGTCGCCGACTGCGTCCGTAATGGCGAAACGGTGGCTCATGGGATTGCCAAGCGGGGGATTGCCAAGCGGGATAAGTAATCCTGACCGCAAAGTCCTATCTGTTGGCGCCGTATCGCCAAATCATGCCTCGCTCTCGTCCGGCGCCTTGTTTCGGCTTCGCGCGATCGCAACCGCCTTTTCCAGATCGGCCTCGGTGCAGAGTCCCAGGGTAACGGGATTGCGCGGCTTGATGTTTTGTGAGTTCCAGTGGGAGCGTTCGCGTACGGCGGTGATGGTTGGCTTGGTGGTGCCTATCAGTCTACAGATTTGGGCGTCGGGAAGCTCCGGGTGGTGCTTGAGCAGCCAGGCGATGGTGTCGGGGCGATCCTGGCGTTTGGATACCGGCGTATAGCGGGCGCCCTTCGATCGCGATTGCGAGGACGGAAGATCGGTCTCGATTATGCGCAGACGAGATTTTGGATCGCGCTGACACCTTTCCAGTTGTTCCAGCGAAATTTGTCCATTGGCCACCGGGTCCAGACCGACGATGCCGGCGGCCACATCGCCGTCGGCAATGGCTTGGATTTCCAGAGGATGCATGCCACAAAAATCGGCAACCTGCTCGAAGGTAAGCGACGTGTTTTCCACCAACCAGACGGCAGTTGCTTTGGGCATTAAAGGCAGCGCCATGGATCCCTCTCGAAAATCAAATCCTTCCGCTACGGCGTGTTTGCCGAGCGGCACGGACGAATGAGTGTCGTTTAGCATATTGTTACCTTAAGGGCACGATCAAACAAAGAAAACCGGCAAACAGATGCGGCAATGGGGTCTTTGCTGTAACAGGAACCTGGGAACGGCGGACAAAATATGGCATCATGGTTACGGATTGGCTCCGCCGTGAGCCGCAGAGGGGTGGGTTCGATGCCTCTACCGGCAGCCTCGCCTTTTTTCGACAAGACCTACAAGGAAACGATGAGTTTGCTCGTGGAAGCGCGCAACTATGTCGCTTTCGTAGAGTGGCGCGAACGCCAGAAGCTGCCCATTCCAGGACAACTGATACTAAGCTGTGAGTCCCTGCGGATCACATCCCGATTGACGCAGGTCATGGCATGGCTTCTCCTGCAACGGGCGGTCCAGAATGGCGAATTGTCGCTTGAGGAAGCTTGTGGGGACGAGCACCGGCTCGGCGGCGACCGTGTGTGTCTGGAAAGCAACCCGGCTGCCGATAAAGCCCTTCCCGACGGAATCCGAAGCCTTCTCGACCGTAGCCGGAGTCTTTATTGTCGCGTGCGTCGACTCGAAGAGATGATCAACCAAAAAGTTTGTGCCTAAGGAGTTTTTGGCCTAAAGCGGGTGGTTGCGTTTATCTTCATCTCCGAATCGTGGGCGGCGGGGCAAACGGATTGCCCAGCCCGGCCGCCTGTGGGAGCGTGTCGGACACGGCATCTTGTGTCGGGCTGGGAAGGGGAGATGCGGGAATTGGCGCGTCGGCCATTATCAGATCGCCGATTCGCCATATCACCTCGTACAGGGCCTGCGGTTCCTTCACACCCTTGAGTTCAAACAACCCCTTCGGGACAAACCGAAGCGGCTTGCCGGCCGAGAGTTCCCGCACGACATTGGACACGAATATCTGGTCCAGGTCGGCCTTGGCGCAAATCCTGGCGGCCAACTGCACCGTGGTGCCGAACAGGTCGTCTTCCTCCTGAATGGGTTCCCCGGCATTGAGTCCGATCCGCAGGTGAAGGTTCAAATCTTTTGATTCTTTGACGACAGCCTGCTGAATGGCAATGGTTGCCTCCACCGCACTGGAAGTGGAGTTGAAAGACGCCATGATCCCATCGCCCGTGTGCTTGATTTCGCGGCCGCCGAAGTCCTTCAGGGCACCCCGAACAATCGAGTTGTGGGTGCGGACCAGTATCTGAGCAAGTTCGTCGCCACGATCCTGGGTAATGCTCGTGGAACCGACCATGTCAGTAAACATGACGGTGATGATGTTCTGACTTGGGGCGGCCGGAGGCGGCGCGTTCCAGTCCTTCATGGCGACAATCAGTTCATTGTAGGGTGCGGTATCTTTGTCCAGCATCCGTTGCATGGCCGTGCTACCGGCCTGCACCATCGCCAGGTAACGCGGGGTCTGGAAATATTCTTCGAGTTTTTCGCAAAAATTCTGGGCCAGATTGCCCTTGGCACCGAGAACTTCGAGGGCTTCGTGAGTCAGTCTCAGCCGTTGCGCCACATCCAGTCCACTCTGCTTGCCAAGGGTATCGGCGGCTCCGGCGATTATGAGATGCATTCCGAACTTGCTGTAGGGATCGAACTGGGCATTGGCACCCTTGATTATGGCGACCGCGCCCCCCAGGAACCGCATCAGGGAAGCCCGGCCCATTTCCATGCCGGGGGTATTTTCCAGGACCTGAGGCTCGGGGGTGATCTCGGGAAAGGGAAAACCGGCAGGAGGTTCTGGCTCCGGCTCTGGAGTCGCGGGTGGGACGGCTTCTGTGGCTCCCGACGTCGTCACCGGCACCTCGGATGGGGAGATCGTGGAGAAATCCAGGAAGAAAGCATTTCTTTCGTTGCTCTTGATCTTCTTGCCGGAAGTCCACAGGAGTTGCCACCAGGAAGGTTCCGAACTGACGTTCACTGGCGCGTCGCTCAGTCCGATGAAGGCCAGAACCAGCGGGATCGCGGTAAGCGTGAACGTTCCAAGAAACACCCCAAAAAGAATTGACGAATAGCTGGAGGAGCTTACGCCACTGCCGGTGTTCGACATCTGTGCCAGGAACATTGAGGCCAGAATGGTGGCGAATCCGGCGACAAGAATACTTGCGATGCCGATGCCGAAGGCCCGCAAGGCCAGATCGACCGACGACTTCGGCCCCTTCACGATGGGCGCAATGCCCCTTGACGAGGATGCCGGGACCGCTGACGGAGGTCTTCTGGAGGAAACCGGGGCCTCGTCAAAAATGGTGTTACGGGCGGCCGCGCCGGAGAGCCTAGCCTGGGAGGCTCCGCGACTGAGTGCCGCCTGAACCTCTATCAGATTGCGGCTGAGATAGACGGTGTTCTCTTCGCTGGCACGGCTGCCCGCCAGGGTAACGTCGCGGACGATCTTGGTCGCCTTGCCGCGTGATTCAGCGGCCTTGGCGTCCTTGAGAGCGAGGTCTTTGTCCTGCTCGGCATAGCGCGTAGCCATCTCCCACCCCCGCTGCCCGAGGATGTGGAGTTCATATGAAACTTCAGAGCGTTCCCCAGCCATGAACGTTGCCGCAGACCTCGCACTGTCTATGTCGATGGGTCCGGTCGTGGAAACTATTTCCGCCACCGGCCGCGCAGGTGGCCCAGTCTACCCGCTTGAGGCGCCGATTATGACGAAAATAACACCCGTACGCAACCCTGCGGGTGCGCAATCGACGGGGCCTGCGGATGCGTAATCGTCATAGGAAAAAACGGGGGAACGAAACGGAAGGCACGGAACGGGCCTGCTGCCACCCGAATCGGATTGCCGCCATCAAGCTCACTTTTTGATCCCAAAACTGGCGAAACGCTTGTTGAACTTGGCCAACTGACCTCCGCTGTCCATGAGGCGGTGGACACCGGTCCAGGCCGGATGGGATTTGGGATCGATATCCAGGCGCAACGTTGCTCCGGCCTTGCCCATGGTGGAGCGGGTCGTGAACTCTGAGCCGTCGGTCATCACGATCTTGACCTCGTGATAGTCTGGGTGAATGTCTTTCTTCATGGGGCTGCTCTCCAAAATGCGTGCTCTGTATAACCAGACCGTACCGGACGCGCAAGCCCCCCTGCCGCAGAGGGGACATTTGGCATAGTCCGCTGAAAACGATTTTGGCGACGAGCTTGACTTTCGTGAATCGTCTCTTAAATCGGTACCACGCCAAAATCCAGGATGATTTTAGCAAAGCCAGGGAGGAACCGCAGAAAAATTACGATTGGCGTAAATGTGCGGCAACCTGCCTTGATCGGACAGAGCCTCGACATTAAATACAGTCATGTATAGTGATCCTTGAGGCGGCGTATAAATAGGTTTTTCGTGGGGGCTGGTCCGTGGATATGATTTATATATAACCAAAGACTAGCCTTGTGGACTATGTGAATTCAACAAAAGGAGGGAAAAATGGGGCGATATCAATGGGGACAGGATCCCTGGACGGATCCATTCACCCATCTGCGTCGGATGCAGGAAGAAATCGACCGTCTGTTCGGAACCTATGGGGCTTCCGCAGGTACCGAGTTTCCGCCCATGAATGTTTGGGCCGGGACGGACGGCGCGGTGGTGATCACCGAAATTCCCGGTGTCGGTCCTGAGGATATCGAGGTTACCGTCCACGAGAATACCTTGACTTTGAAGGGCAGGCGGGAAATGCCAACGAATGGCAAGGAGGTGACCTATCACCGCCGAGAACGCCGTTTCGGCCCGTTCGGGCGCACCATTGCCCTGCCGTTTGGCGTTGACTCCGCCAACGTCCGGGCCACGTTCGCCAATGGCGTGTTGAGCATTCAACTGCCCCGGCCGGAGAGCGACAAGCCCCGGCGCGTCCAGATTGCTACGGCTTGATACGGAGGCTGCATCATGGTTGACCAGGTAAGCATGAAATCTCACGGCACGGTTGCGCAAAGACCGGAAATGACGCGGACGCGCCCGCTATTTATCCCTCAGGCCGACATCTATGAAACCGATGAAGGACTGACGATGATTCTGGATATGCCGGGCGTTGCTCCTGGGGACATCGACGTGACGCTGGACCGGCATGTACTGACCATCAATGGCCATTGCTCCGCCAGCAAGGTGACGGAGGGCATGGCGCTGGTCCAGGCCGAGTTTCGCGACGGCGATTATCAGCGGTCCTTCACGCTGTCGGAGGCCATCGACGGCAACCGGATTGAGGCTGGCATGAAGGATGGCGTTCTGAAATTGAAGCTGCCAAAAGCCAGCCCGATTCCGGCCAAAACGATCACGGTCATGGCCGGTTGAGCCAAAGCCCGCCTGTGGTGTGATGCCCCTCCTTTGATCGCGATAAAAAAAGGGAGGGGGAGGCATCGTGCCGAAGGCACGCCTTTGGCGTGACGCCCCAGGCGGGTTCGGACGTCAGCCCGATGTTTTGACGGTTCTCAGCGCACCTTCTCCAACTCGTCGATAAGTCCGCTAACAACGTTCAGCCCGCGTTGCCAAAAACCGGGGTCGGTGGCGTCCAGCCCGAAGGGAGTCAAAAGTTCTTTGTGCCTCAGGGTTCCGCCAGCGCGCAGCAGATCGAGATAGCGGGCGGGAAAGTCCGATGGCCCCGCCTCGTGGACGGCATACAGCGAATTCACTAGGCAGTCGCCAAACGCGTAGGCGTAGACATAGAACGGTGAATGGATGAAATGGGGGATATACGTCCAGTAATGACGATATCCGTCGTCGAATCGGAACACCGGCCCCAGGCTGTCGCTTTGCACCTGCATCCATAGATCCCCCAGACGCTCCGGGGAAAGTTCGCCGTGGGCGCGTTCCCGGTGAACGGCGCTTTCAAATTCATGAAAAGCAATCTGGCGGACCACGGTGTTAATCATGTCCTCGACCTTGGACGCCAGCATGACGCCCCGCCGTTCCGAGTCGGTCTCACCATCAAGCAACGCCCGGAACGTCAGCATCTCGCCGAACACCGACGCGGTCTCGGCCAGGGTCAACGGTGTGTTGGCCATCAGATGGCCTTGTCCAGCGGCGAGACTCTGGTGGATGCCGTGGCCAAGCTCATGCGCCAGTGTCATGACATCCCTGGTCTTGCCGGTAAAGTTCAGCAAAAGGTAAGGGTGGACCGACGGCACCGTCGGGTGGGCGAACGCACCCGAAGCCTTGCCGGGCCGCACCTCGGCGTCAATCCACGCATGGTCAAAAAACCGGCGCGCCACAACCCCAAGATCGGGCGAGAACCGTTCATAGGCCCCAAGCACGATCGTGCGCGCCTCGTCCCAGGTATAGCGGCGGTCGTCCCCCTTGGGCAGGGGGGCGTTGCGATCCCAATGGTTGAGATGCTCAACCCCCAGCCACCGCGCTTTCATGGCATAATAGCGATGGGAGAGTTCGAGATAGGCCCCCTTGACCGCCTGGACCAGCGCGTCGACCACCCCGTCCTCGACATGGTTCGAAAGGTTGCGGAAAGCGAGGGGGTGGGCGTAGTTGCGCCAACGATCGTCGATTTCCTTTTCCTTGGCCAGCGTGTTGATGATGTGGGTAAAGATGCGCACCCTGGCACCAAGTCCGTCACTTAGCGCCTGGGCCGCGCCGCGCCGCGTGTCCGGGTTGGAGTCCGACAGCAGGTTGAGGATTTCGGTGATGGTGAGATCCTTGCCCCCGTAGGGAAACCTCAGCATCGCCATGGTTTCGTCGAACAGCCGCGTCCAGGCCGATCGCCCGACCACCTCGCGTTCGTGAAGGACGCGCTCCACCTCGTCGGACAACTCGTGTGCGCGAAAAGCTCGCACGTCGCGCAACCATGGACGGTAACGCGCGGCCAGGGGCGCGGTCAGCTTCGTCTCCAGCGTCGCATCGTCGAGACGATTGATCTGCAAGGTGAAAAACAGGGTGAGGCTGGAGATCGCCATAACCCGTTCGCGGATCATCTGATAAAAGCGGCCGTTGGCGAGGTCGGCAACGTCTCCCGAATAGGTGAGTTCGCCATAGCTGGAGATCCGGCCCAAAAGTTCACTGATCCGCTCGTACTCGGCGATGGCGGCACCAAAGTCAGCCCCGTCCACCTCCGCCAAGCGGTCCTGGTACCGCTGTGCAAAGGCCGTTGCCGCCGCTTCGGCCAGATCGAAATCCCGTTTGAGTTCAGGGGACTCGGGCGACGCGTACAAATCACCAAGATCCCACTCGGGAGGCCGTTCCGCCGCATTTTCCATGGGCATCGCCGGGTTCGGCATCCAACTTCTCCTTGCATCCAGGACGATATGAGGGTGAACTTCAGCACAGCCAGTAAACGATCACCAGAGGCCCTTACATAGCCGGGCCGGATTGCTTGCGCAATGACTGGAGGGTTGTTGTATCGCATTTGTACCCTGTGGGCGCAACCCACGCCTGTAAGCAATGTGGGCGCTGCCCACGCCCGCCAAAGGTCGGGGCCTTTGGAAACCCATTTATTTTACTGCGAAATCAACTCCGGCTTGTATCATGAACCTGACTCCGAAGCAGCCTACCGATTACGCCTCCTGCCCCAATCTGGCGGCGATGTTTTTTGAACAGGCAGAGCGACTGGGCGAGTCGCCCTTCTTATGGGCCAAGCGGAATGGTTGCTACATCGCCACATCCGGGCGGGAAGCCGCCGCCCTGGCTGGGGCGCTGGCCCATGGCCTGAGGAACCTTGGCCTCGTCAGAGGCGACCGTGTCATGCTGGTGTCGGAAAATCGCCCGGAGTGGCTGATCGCCGACGTTGGCATCATGGCGGCGGGTGGGATCACCGTGCCCGCCTACACGACCAACACCGTCGCGGATCACCTGCATATCCTGAAGGACGCCCAGCCTCGGGTAGCCATCGTCTCGACTCCGGCCCTGGCGGCGCGGGTGATTCAGGCGGCGGCCCAGGTGGCTTGTCCCCCCATCGTCGTCACCATCGATCCCTTCGAGTCGGCGCCAGTTCCCACCCCTGCCCTGGCACGATGGAGCGATCTCACGGCCCACCCTCCCACACCATGTGCCGAACTGGGGCGCGAGGATACCGCCTGCATCATCTACACCTCAGGCACCGGCGGTGCGCCCAAGGGCGTCATGCTCAGTCACGGCGCCATCCTGCACAATTGCATGGGCGCCCAGGATGTCCTGGCCGAGATCGGACTTGAGGACGAGGTGTTTTTGTCGTTCCTGCCCCTGTCCCATTCCTACGAGCACACGGCAGGCCAGTTCTTCCCGGTCTCCATCGGCGCCCAGATCTATTACGCCGAGGGGCTTGACCGCCTGAGCGCCAACCTGCTGGAGGCGCGGCCAACCATCATGACCGCCGTGCCTCGTCTATACGAAACCCTGCGGTCCCGGATTCTTCTTGGTGTCGCCCGGCAGGGAGGATTGAAAAAGGCCCTGTTCGACCGTGCCGTGACGCTGGGCCGGCAGCGCTATGAAACGCCGGGTGGCCTGGGCTTGGGCGCGCGTCTGGAAAACCTCGTGCTGGACCGGCTGGTGCGCAGAAAAGTGGCAGCGCGGTTTGGCGGCCGGCTTAAGGCCATGGTGTCGGGCGGCGCCCCCCTGCCGTATGAAGTCGGCCTGTTCTTCATCGCGCTAGGAGTGCCAATCCTCCAGGGGTATGGCCAGACCGAGTCTGCGCCGATCATAAGCTGCACCCGACGCAGCCATATCAATTTGCGCACCGCCGGACCACCGCTGAAGGAGGTTCTGGTATGCATCGCCGACGATGGTGAGATCCTGGTACGCGGGCCGCTGCTCATGCAAGGCTACTGGGGCAACGAGGAAGCCACCCGCGCCGCCATCGACCCGGAAGGCTGGCTGCACACTGGCGATATCGGCGTGATCGACACCGACGGCAGCATCTGGATCACCGATCGCAAGAAGGACATCATCGTCAATTCGGGCGGCGACAACGTCTCGCCGCAACGGCTGGAAGGGATGCTGGTCATGGAGCCGGAAATTACCCAGGCCATGGTCTACGGCGATCGCCGCCCCCACCTGGTGGCGCTGATTGTTCCCGATCCGGAATTTGCCACGGCATGGGCGGCTGAAAACGGCCACGCCACCGGCCTGGAGCTTCTTTGTCGCGAGGAGGCATTCCATAAGGCGATGACGGCTGCCGTCGCCCGGGTCAACCGGACCCTGTCTCCGATCGAAAAAATCCGCCGCTTCATCCTGATCGACGAACCATTTTCCGTCGCCAATGAGCAACTTACACCAACAATGAAAATCCGCCGCCATAAGATCCGCGAGAAATACGGCGCTGCGCTGGAGGCGCTTTACTGACCCCCCGTATCCGCTTTGGCTTGTGCGTTCCGCACACGGTCTTCGAGCATAGCCTCGAACGCGGCGAAAATGGCCATTACGTGGCTCTGCTTGTGGGGAAAGATCGTAACGTCGGGCAGATTCACGGACATCGTCGCGTTGGCCTCGAAAATCAGCACCCGGCCATCGGGCAGGATTGTGTAGTCAATGCCGGCGTAATCCATGTCCATTTGCTGGCCGATGGCTTCGATGGCTGCCATAGCCGCCGGTCCAAGGGCGGTGTTCGGATCTTCGAGGAAGCGGCGCTCTTCTTCAAGTTTCCACGGCTCGGCCAGCATCTCGGCCGAAAAGTAGTGGACGAGCCAGCGGGGCGAAATCGCCAGGTGATAATGGTAAGGCCGCCGATCGACGAAAATCGTCCGGTACTTCCGAAAAAACCCGTCGCTGTTCCGGTAGTCGTGGAAGACGATAAAGAAGAAGCCATCGGCTGGCTCGGCGGTAAATGTTGCCAGTTGCTCCGGCGACTCGGCCAGATACAGCCTCCGGCCTTCCTGCCCGGAGATCGGACGTACCAGCATCGGAAACGTAACGCCGCCAGCCGCCAGCCTGGACACCAGATTGGCGTCCATTTCCTCCCGGCGCAGTCGCATTACGGGCGGGACCACAACCTTGTCGATGCCGCTCAGCAAGACAGGCATCAGATCGCGCCGGGTCAAAATGACCTTTGCCGGCGGATTGAGCACCGGCCGCTGGCAGCGGCCAAGAAAACGGATCATGCGCGACAGCGACGGATCCATGTGTTCCGCATTGCCGATAATGTTGAAGACAACGTCATAGGGCGGCAAACTTTCTTCCTGCACATTGGTCGCGCAATCAATGCACCAGCTCATGCGGTTGTTTGACTTCAGGGGCACCAGCGCATCGAACGGAATCATTCCGGGGCCAACCCCGGTCAGGATCAGAACGGTTCGGCGTGGCTCCTGTGCCGCCTCGATGGTCAGGGCTTGCGGGCGCGGAACGCGATCCCGGTAAACCCTGGCCTCGGCCAAACGGCTTTCATTCTCAAGGGAGGCCATCAGGTTCCGGTTGGCCGGTTCATAATTGGGATCCAGGATCAGGACGCGCTGGAAACACAGGGCTGCCCTGCCAAATTGCCCGGCCTTGCCAAACACGAGGCCCAGATTGTAGTGAGCTTCAAGATAATCCGGCTTGAAAGCGATGGCCTGTTCGTAATGCGACACGGCATCGCCAAGTTTGTCTTTGTTCTGGAAGATGGAGCCGAGAAGGAAGTGAATGTGGGGTTGATCCGGCTTGAAGTGGACCGCTTGCTGTAAGTACGGAATGGCCTCGTCGTCCCGGCCTTGGGATTTAAGGACGGAGGCCAGATTGATGAGCGCCTCGACGTAGTCCGGCTTGAGGTCCAGGGCCAGTCTGAATAACGCCTCGGCCTCGGGCGGAGTTACGATGAGGCCAAGGTTATTTAACGCCGCAACATGGCCTGGGGCCGATTCATTGATAAGCGCACGATAAAGCCGCTCGGCGTCGGAGAGGCGGCCTGCCTGATGATGTTGAATGGCCTCCACGAACCGATCCGGCGCAGGTGGTGACGCGCTTTCCTGCTGAAGGTTGCCATTTTCCATCGTAGCTCCCAAAGATTGTTATCGCGGTCACAATAGCAGGTCACGGGCGCCGTCGGACCCGACCACAGTTTATACCCGGATTCATCGGTGTGCCAACCCGAGACTCCCGAATGTAGTGACGCATGGCCCCTGCCGGGCGGTGGCCCACCATACTTCAGTCATAATGAGACCTTCCCCCGCCAGCCTGAATGGAATTCTTGGCAAAGCGGGTGATATGCCCTTAATATGCCGGCACGATAATATATAGAAATCGGGGGCCCCTCTTTGATCTTCGCACGGCGCGACAGGTGAGGCGGGGGTACGGCACACCACATGGGGAAACGCGATGACAGCGCATAAAGCGATTTCGATTGATGAGCAGGTTTTTGGCCTTGGCGTGACGCTGGGCGACCTTTATCGACGGGCGGGACTCGAAAAAATCGACGGCTTGTTCCTCAATCATCTGGGGGCGGCCGATGCGTCTTTGCGCCAGGGACTGGATGCCGGGCGGGCCAACCCCGACGCGCTGGACGCCAAGGCCGAGTCCAACCTGCTCATGGCTGTGGCTCCCCATGTGTCGGACTTCATCGCCACCCTGTTCAACATCAAGTCCGAGGTCGCGGCGGTGGCCGAGGGCTATCATTCGCTGGCGCCTCTTTATGCCTGCAAGCGACTGTTCGTCGTGCGGCGCGCCCTAAAGGCGCACGGCGAGGAATGGGCCAGGGCTTTCGACGGCGTGGCGCTGAAGGCCAAGGTCGAAGCGCACATCGGCCAGCCGTTCGATGAAATGGTGTTCGCCCGCTCCGTCGCCGGATGGATGGAAGACGAGGCAAACCACACTGAAATGCTTGACGATTGCGCCAAATTCGCGGCATGGGCCGCTTATGCCCCGGCCGCTCATGCCTTGCGTGAACACGGTGTGCTGTTCCGTATCCCCGGCAAGGTCGACCCCACGCATCTGGTGGAAGTGGAGCACGAAACCCATCTCGGCTTGCCCGCCCTGCGTCAGCCGCACCATCTGGGTATCCGCCGCCGTGACGGCTTCAACCTCACCGACCCCGGTTATGACCGCGCGGGCTGTCTGGGCGAGGCCAACTACTGCATCTTCTGCCACCACCAGGGCAAGGATTCCTGCTCGACCGGCATGAAGGACAAGAAGACCAGCGGCTGGGCCAACAGCGCCAGCGGCCGCACCATGACCGGCTGTCCGCTCCAGGAGCGCATCTCCGAATTCCAGGAGACCATGACCGCCGGCAATGTGGTCGGCGCCCTCAGCCTGATCGTGATCGACAATCCCATGTGCGCCGGCACCGGCCACCGGATCTGCAACGACTGCATGGTCGGCTGCGTCTTCAACAACCAGAATCGCACCACGGTCAACATTCCCCAGGCCGAAACCCGCGTGGTCAAGGATGTGTTGAGCCTGCCCTACGGGTTCGAGATCTACAGCCTGTTCACCCGGTGGAATCCGCTCAACCTGCGCCGCCCGGTGCCTCGCCCCGATACCGGACGCAAGGTGCTGGTGGTCGGTCAGGGACCGGCGGGTTACACCCTGTCGCACCATCTGATGAACGATGGCCACACCGTCGTCGCCATTGACGGCCTGAAGATCGAGCCGCTCGAATCCTCCCTGACCGGCGTCACGCCCATGGGGCAGCGGGCGCCCTTCACGGCGGTCCGCAATGTCAACGAACTGTGGGAAGCCCTGGGCGACCGCCTGCTGGCCGGGTTCGGCGGCGTCGCCGAGTACGGCATCACGGTGCGGTGGGACAAGAACTTCCTCAAGCTCATCCGCGTCATGATCCAGCGGCGCGAGGAATTCGGCCTGTTCGGCGGCGTGCGCTTCGGTGGCACCATCACCGTCGATTCCGCGTTCGACATGGGTTTCGACCACATCGCCCTGTGCAGCGGCGCCGGCAAGCCGACCATCGTGCCGATGGAAAACGGCCTCGCCCGTGGCGTGCGTCAGGCGTCGGATTTCCTCATGGCGCTGCAACTCACCGGCGCAGCCCGTAAGGACACCGTCGCCAATCTGCAAATCCGCCTGCCGGTGGCCGTGATCGGCGGCGGTCTGACCGCCATCGACACCGCGACCGAGTCGCTGGCCTACTACGTGGTCCAGGTTGAGAAATTCCTGGAACGCTACGATGTCCTGGTTGCCGAACAGGGGGAAGTCGCCGTCCGGGCCGTCTACACCCAGGAAGAGGCGGAAATCGCCGACGAATACCTGACCCACGGCCGCGCCATCCGCGCCGAGCGCGCCGCCGCCGCCGCCGATGGGCGGGAACCCAGGATCCTGGAGCTGCTCGACAGTTGGGGCGGCGCCACCATGGTCTACCGCCGCAAACTGGTCGAGTCGCCTGCCTACAAGAACAATCCCGAGGAAGTGGTGAAGGCCCTGGAAGAAGGCATTCACATCTGCGAGGGTGCGGCGCCGGTCGCCGTCGAACTCGATCGCTATGGCCACGCCTGCGGCCTGAAGATCAAGCATGGCGGCCATGAAGTGGTGATGCCGGCCCGCTCGATCATCGTTGCCGCCGGCACGGTGCCCAATATCACCCTGGCCGCCGAAGACGAAGGCATCAAGCTGGACGGCAAGTATTTCCAGGCGGTGGACGAAGCCGGAAACCCCATCAAACCCGAGCACATCAACAAGCCCGGCACACCGCAAGTGCTGACCAAGGTCCGCGCCGATGGTGCCGCCGTGTCGTTCTTCGGCGATCAGCACCCGTCCTGGGCCGGCAACGTGGTGGCGGCCATGGCCAGCGCCAAGCAGGGCTACCCCTCCATCTCCCGCATCCTCGCCAACAAAAAGCCCGCGTCGGCGACCTCCGGCAAGGACATGATCGAGGAACTCAACGGCCTCTTGCGTCCGACGGTGTATGCCGTCCATCGCCTGACGCCGACCATTCAGGAAGTGGTGGTTCGTGCCCCGCTCGCCGCACGCAACTTCAAGCCTGGCCAGTTCTATCGCTTGCAGAACTACGAGATGTTTGCCAAGCGGGTTGGCTCCACCACCCTGGCCATGGAAGGCCTCGCCCTTACGGGAGCGTGGACCGATCCGGCCAAGGGGCTGTTATCCATGATCGTGCTCGAAATGGGCGGGTCGTCGAACCTGATCGATCTGCTGGAACCGGGTGAGCCGGTGGTGGTCATGGGGCCGACCGGGGCTCGGACTCACACGCCGCCGGGGTCTACCGTTCTGTTGGCTGGCGGCGGGCTGGGTAACGCCGTGTTGTTCTCCATCGGCCGGGCGTTCCGCGACAATGGCTCGCGCGTGCTGTACTTCGCTGGGTACAAGACGATGGTCGATCGCTACAAGCTCGACGAGATCAAGGCTGCTGCCGACGTGCTGGTATGGACTTGCGACGAGGGGCCGGGCTTCACCCCCGACCGGCCGCAGGATAAGACCTTTGTCGGCAACATCGTTGCCGCCATCCAGGCCTATGCCGAAGGCAAACTGGGACCGACCGCCATTCCGCTCAAGGAGGTGGATCGCATCATTGCCATTGGCTCCGACGGCATGATGAATGCGGTGGGTCAGGCACGGCATGGCGTGCTGGCGCCATATCTGTTCCCCGGTCACGTCGCGCTCGGCTCCATCAACTCGCCCATGCAGTGCATGATGAAGGAAATCTGCGCCCAGTGCCTGCAAAACCACCGCGACCCGAAGACGGGCGAAGAGTACGTGGTGTTCTCCTGCTTCAACCAGGATCAGGAACTGGACCGGGTCGACTTCAAGAACTTGCGAGCTCGCCTGAGTCAACAATCGACTCAGGAAAAACTGACCAAGCAGTGGATCGCCCGCTGCACCAAGCAGTTGAAAGTGTAAGGAACGTGGGACCGCCTCGGTATCTGCCGGGGCGGTTAAGGTTTCGTGGGCTGCCGCCCACACCCGCTTGGGGCCTGAGGCCCCAAACCCCCATTAGTAAAAAAAGGGGTTTGGGGCATAGCTCCAAATGGGGTTCGGGGCGATAGCCCCAAGATTTGTTCGTCGTCTCATACTCAAGGAATCAAATGGCCAATCCCTGGACCCCTGAGGGCTGGCGCCTTCGCCCCGCCCAGCACCAGCCCGTTTACGCCGACCAGGAAAAACTGGCCGCCGTCGAGCGCCAGCTTTGCGCCTATCCGCCGCTGGTTTTTGCCGGCGAGGCCCGGCAACTCCGGCAGGCGTTGGCGAATGTAGCCGACGGCCGCGCTTTTTTGTTGCAGGGGGGCGACTGCGCCGAAAGTTTCGCCGACTTTGCCGCCAACAACATCCGTGACACGTTTCGCGTCATTCTGCAAATGGCCGTGGTGCTGACATTTGGGGCCGCCTGTCCCGTGGTCAAGGTTGGTCGCATGGGCGGACAGTTCGCTAAACCACGCTCGTTACCGACCGAAACCATCGACGGGGTTACTCTGCCGGCGTATCGCGGCGACATGATCAACGGTGCGGCGTTCAATCCAGCGGATCGCGAACCCGATCCGGCCCGAATGGTGCAGGCTTATAACCAGTCGGCCGCAACTCTCAACCTTTTGCGCGCCTTCTCCCAGGGCGGTTATGCGGATCTGCACAAGGTCCACCAGTGGACCCTGGGCTTTCTTGCTGGCAGCCCCCAGGGCGAACGTTACCGCGATCTGGCCGACCGTATCGGCGAGACCCTGGCATTTATGGAGGCCTGCGGCCTCACCTCCGACGTGGTGCCACAGATTCGCGAAACCGCATTCTTCACCTCTCACGAGGCGTTGTTGCTGCCCTATGAGCAGTCGCTTACCCGCGTTGACTCAACTACGGGTAAATGGTACTGCTGTTCGGCGCACATGTTGTGGATCGGTGACCGGACGCGCCAAGTGGATGGTGCACATGTGGAATTCCTGCGCGGCGTCGGCAATCCCCTTGGGGTCAAGGTGGGGCCATCGGCGCCGATGGATGACATTCTGCGGCTGTGCGACATCCTCAACCCCGACAACGAGGCTGGCCGGCTGACCCTGATCGTGCGCATGGGCGATCCTGAGGTCGAAACCAAGCTGCCGCCGATCATTCAGGCGATCCAGCGGGAAGGACGCAAGGTCGTGTGGACCTGCGACCCCATGCACGCCAACACGATGAAGACCGACAGCGGCTTTAAAACCCGTTCGTTTGAACGCGTTCTAAATGAGGTCCGCAGCTATTTCGCCGTTCATCGCGCTCTTGGCTCCCATCCCGGCGGCATCCACATCGAACTGACCGGCCAGGATGTCACCGAGTGTATCGGCGGGGCTCAGGATATCACCGAGGCCAGGCTTGGCGATCGCTACGAAACCTTCTGCGACCCCAGACTCAACGCCAGCCAGGCCGTCGAACTGGCCTTCCAGGTGGCCGAGGCTCTGAAGATGGAACGAGACCGCTCTACGACTGTGACGGCATGAAGAACGCGCTGTCTTCCGCCCTCGACCCGCAATCCTGAATCCGGTGGTTGATTTTTGGGGCTGCCGCCCCCAAGCCCCGCCCAGAGCGGGGCTCCGGATCTCCTTTTTTGTGGATTAATTAAAAAAGGGGGTCTAGGCACAACCCCAGGCGGATGAGGCTGAATATGGCAAAAGATCGTGTCCGATCAAAGCGATGACCATGCATGCCGCCGGATTTGAATAATGAGAACGACGGGATCTTCAGCAGGGCAACGACTCCAGGTTAACGCGGGGATATCCCGAGCACGGCAGCAAGGTAGCGGGTGTCCCATCCTGCGACCTTTCGCCTGAGCTTGATGGATTTCTTGTCGGTCACGGCCCGCACGAGGTTG
>JADFXL010000210.1 GCA_015233585.1 Alphaproteobacteria bacterium
ACACCCCCATGGAACTGGTGATCCAGGTCATGGCCCGCCAGGGCCACTCCCGTCTTCCCGTCTATCGCGGCACGCTCGACGAGGTCGTCGGCATGATCCATATCAAGGACATGCTGGCGGCGATTGGCGGCGATCGCCCGGCGTCTCTACCGCAGCTATTGCGGCGCATTCTGTTCATTTCCCCGTCGGTGCGGGTTATGGATCTGTTGATGGAGATGCGGCTAAGCCGCACGCATATGGCACTGGTTGTTGACGAATACGGCGGTATCGACGGTCTGGTGACCATTGAGGATCTGGTGGAGGAAATCGTCGGCGAGATTGCGGACGAACACGATACCGATGTCGAGCCTGAATTCGTGATGAGACCCGATGGCACTGCCGAGGCCGACGCGCGCTTTTCCATCGAAAACTTCGAGGAGCGGTTCGGCGAGATTTTGTCGGACGATGAGCGCGAGGATGCCGATACCCTGGGAGGACTGGTATTTTATATCGCTGGCCGGGTTCCCAGCCGTGGCGAGCTGATCAGTCACGCCTCGGGTATCGAATTCGAGGTGACGGACGCGGACCCGCGACGGGTCAAGCGGTTGCGCGTGCGTAATCTGCCGCCTTTGATCCGTGGGGAGCCATGATTGTTGAACGCTCTGCGCCACCGCCGAAGCGCATACTTCCCGAGATAGACGCTGCCGCCAGGATAGACGCCTTTGCTGCCCGCATTCGGGGATTGCCGCCAAGACAACGGTATGGACTTGCGCTGGGGCTTGGCCTTCTGACGGCCGGCGCGTTGCCGCCGGTTGGCGTGGTGCCGGTCCTGTTGCTGACTTTGCCCGGTCTGGTCTGGCTGCTCGACGGGAGCGGCGGGATATGGAGAGCCTTTGCCGCCGGATGGTGGTTCGGACTGGGTTTCTTTGCCGCTGGCTTTTACTGGATTTCCGAGGCGTTTCTGGTCAATCCCGAGCGGTTCGCCTGGATGATTCCGTTTGCCCTGACCGGGTTGTGCGGCTGGATGGCGCTATTTACAGGCGTGGCGGCGGCGGTGGCTTGGCGGGTTTCCGGTCCGGGCCTTGGCCGGGTTCTGGCTCTGGCGGGCGCCTGGACGCTGGCCGAGGGATTGCGTGGCTGGGTGCTTACCGGGTTTCCGTGGAACCTGATGGCTTATGTATGGAGCGGCTCGGCGGAAATGATGCAGGCTGCTGCCGTGGTGGGGGCGTTTGGCGTAAGTCTGTTGACCGTTGCCGCCATGGCGATGCCAGCCGTGCTGGCCAACACCCGTATGCCGGCCTGGCGGCGGCGGGGCGGGGCGGTGGCGGGGGCTGCCCTGCTCATGGCCCTGGTCTGGGTTGGCGGTGCGGTCCGTCTGGCCAACATCCCCCAAACGATGAAATGGCAGCCAGCCCTTCGCGAACGGCAATTTCTTCGGCAGATCGGATTGAGCCGAAGCCCGGGATTCGCCACCCGCACCGTAGTCATCTGGCCGGAGACCGCCTCGGTGTTTGCGCTCAATGTCGATGACGAACATCGCGCCAGGATCGCCGCCGCCGCGCCCCCCGGCGGATTTCTCATTACCGGCGCGCTACGTGTGACCCCGCCCCGCGTCGACCCGTATCAGGTATGGAACAGTCTGTTCGTGCTTGACGCGGGCGCCAGCCTGATCGGGGTTTACGACAAATCCCATCTGGTGCCGCTCGGCGAGTATGTGCCGTTGCGATCCGTTCTTCCTCTGGAAAAGATCACCGAAAGCGCTACCGATTTTTCGGCCGGTCCGGGGCCAAGAACCGTAGTTGTGCCTGGTTTGCCGGCGTTCAGCCCGTTGATCTGCTATGAAGTCATCTTCCCCGGCCACGTTGTGAACCCAGACCAGCGGCCGGAGTGGCTGCTCAACATTACCAATGATTCATGGTTCGGTCACAGTGCCGGCCCCTATCAGCATTTCGCGTCGGCGCGGTGGCGGGCGGTTGAGGAGGGCTTACCGCTGGTGCGCTCGGCTGGAGGGGGAATTTCCGCAGTGGTCGATGCCTATGGGCGGGTTGTGGCCCGGCTTGAGCTGGGGGCGCGTGGCGTTCTTGACAGCCCGTTGCCGGAATCGACTCCGACATTGCCGCTGTTTGCCCGGTGGGGCAACGACATTGCATGGGCGGTTGCAATTATATTTATCATCACGGGGTTTGCGATACCCCGTAGGGGTTGAAAACAAGCCCCACCGATACCCACCTTTCCATAAGTCGGTATGGCGATGAATTCGGTCTGTGTGATCGTAATTGTTGACGGTCATACGAACGTATGACAATAGTCGCCTACGATATCTCAATGATACCAGTTGTAGTGTGTCTCTACCCGAAAAAAGGAACGAACATGGCCCCAGCAGCACGCGCCACAAAAGTAGGTGGTACAATACGCATCTCGACCAGAGGGCGGACTGCCTCCGGCAGTCCAAACCCGATTGATGTGCATGTGGGTAGCCGCGTCCGTCTTCGCCGGACGCTACTCGGCATGAGTCAGGAAAAGCTTGGCGACGCAATTGGCCTGACTTTTCAGCAAGTCCAGAAGTATGAGCGCGGAGCCAACCGCATCGGCGCCAGCCGACTGTGGGATTTGAGCCGCGTTCTTGATGTCCCGGTGTCATTCTTCTTCGACGACATGATCGAAGGCACGGCGAGTCAGAGTCCCCGGATGCTTTCCGGGATGACGGAAGAGCCGAGCACGTATGATGCCGATCCGATGACGAAACGGGAGACCCTCGAACTCGTTCGGGCCTATTACCGGATTTCCGATCCGCAGATCCGCAAGCGGGTTTTCGAGTTGGCCAAGGCGCTGGCCAGCGCTTCCGACGCAGCGAAGCTTTCGGCGGCAGGTGGCGCACCGGCACCGGAAGCCGAACAGCCGGCTCCCTCTGGAGAATAAGGCGAAATGGCGAACCGGACGGGTCGGACCTGACCGGTTCGCCGGCTTTCGGGGGCCGGTTTGCCGTGGAATAAGCCAGGGGTATGAATTTGTTGCGTACGGAGCCATTCGCCCCGTCGAAATGATTTGATCTGTCCCGCATTCTCTGGAACAAAAGCTTCCATATTCGAATGGGAACGCTGTAGGTGTGCGGTTCCATGGCGGGGTTGACTCAGGGGCGGTGTCGACTCGGGACCGGATCTTGTCGCCCACGGCAGACAACATAAATCGGGAGAGGGTGAAAGTGGCTAAGTCCAACTACCTGTTTACCAGCGAATCCGTTGCGGAAGGGCACCCGGACAAGGTGTGCGACCGGATTTCTGACACGATCGTCGATCTGTTCCTGGCTGCCGATCCCCAGGCGCGTGTCGCGCTGGAGACGATGGCTACCACCAGCTTTGTCGTTCTCGCTGGCGAGGTGCGTGGCCCAGACAGCATTACCACTGCGGTGATGGATACGGCGGTACGGGCGGCGGTGCGCGATATCGGCTATGAGCAGGCTGGGTTTCATTGGCGGGATTGCAAGATCCTGAACCTGGTTCACGCCCAGTCCGCCGACATCGCCCAGGGCGTCGACGCGGCCGGTAACAAGGATGAAGGCGCGGGCGATCAGGGCATCATGTTCGGATATGCTTGCGACGAAACGCCCGTTTTCATGCCGGCGCCGATTCAATTCGCCCACAGCATTCTCAAGTCTCTGGCCGACGCCCGCCATGGCGGCACCGCACCGGGTCTGGGTCCGGACGCCAAAAGTCAGGTCACCCTCGAATATGTGGGCGGCAAACCGGTACGGGCAACCTCGGTGGTGGTCTCGACCCAGCACGGCGAGGATCTTGACCAGGACGCCGTGCGCGAAATCGTACGGCCCCATGTGCTCAAGGTGCTGCCGGCCGGCTGGATGTGCGATGAGCCCAATTTTCACGTCAATCCCACTGGCCGCTTCGTCATCGGCGGTCCCGACGGCGATAGCGGACTGACGGGCCGCAAGATCATCGTCGATACCTACGGCGGCGCGGCCCCCCATGGGGGCGGAGCCTTTTCGGGCAAGGACCCCACCAAGGTGGACCGCTCGGCGGCCTATGCAGCGCGGTATCTGGCCAAGAACGTTGTGGCGGCCGGACTTGCGGCGCGGTGCGTCATCCAGCTCTCTTACGCGATCGGCGTTTCCAAGCCACTTTCGGTCTATGTCGATACCCAGGGAACCAATCAGGTCGACGAGGACCGTCTGGCAAAGGTTCTGATCCAGCTCATGGATCTCAGCCCCCGTGGCATCCGGGAACACCTCAAGCTCAATCGGCCGATTTATGCCCGCACGGCGGCTTATGGTCATTTCGGTCACGAGCCGGACGCCGATGGCGGCTATTCGTGGGAGCGGCTGGATCTGGTCGACTCGCTGAAATCGGCTCTTGCCTGAAATCGCCGAGTCCGCGTCGGACAGCGGACACCTCCCGGAGGTGTCCGCTGCCGTCCCCCCTCGCTCGTTTGGCCGCCGCAAGGGTAAAAAGTTGCGGCCGGGGCGCTCTGCGCTTCTGGAGACTCTGCTGCCGCGCTTGGCCATCCCGCGCCCAGCGGCGGGGGTTGGGCTTGACCCCTGGGCCTTGTTCCCCGAGCCGCTCCGGGCGATATGGCTTGAGGTAGGGTTTGGCGGCGGCGAACATCTGGCCGCTCAGGCCGGGGCCCACCCCGACGTGGGACTGATCGGTTGTGAGGTTTTCGTCAACGGCATCGCCAGCTTGTTGCGTCATCTTGACGTGGATGGGCTGGAAAATGTGCGCGTGTTTCCCGACGATGCCCGCCTGCTGTTGCCAGCGCTGCCGGAGCGGAGTCTGGAACGGATCTTCGTGCTTTTCCCCGACCCCTGGCCCAAGAAACGGCACGCCCATCGCCGATTCATCGGGCCGGCAACGCTGGATCTGCTGGC
>JADFXL010000211.1 GCA_015233585.1 Alphaproteobacteria bacterium
CGGGACCGTCGAGATAGGTCGACAGCAGCATGGTATCGAGCAGCGGATTGTCGAAGGCAACCCCGCATTCCTGTTCGCGCAGGCGCAGGAACTTGAGGTCGAAGGCGGCGTTGTGACCCACCAGCACCGCATCGCTGACAAAGGCCTTGAACTGCGGCAGCACCGCCGTGATCGGCGGCTTGCCCCGCACCGTCTCTTCGGTGATGCCATGGAAGCGGGTGGAGTACTGGGGAATGGCGCAGCCGGGATCGACGAGGCGGTTGAAGGTTTCCCCCGACAGGATGCGCCCATTGACGATCCGTACCGCGCCGATCTGCACGATCTGGTCTCCGGCCGCCGGCCGCAAGCCGGTGGTTTCGGTGTCGAACACCACATAGGTCAGCGACCGCAGCTTCCGACTCCCCTGCCCGCCGGTGTCACGCACCCGCGCCAGCAGCTCCATGTCATAGAATTCCGGGCGGTTCGGCAGAGTCCGCCTGGGTTTGGGCCGGGCGCCGACCGCCCGGCGCATCGGCAGGCGCAGCCAGCACCGGCCCCCCAATTGCGCCTGGCTGACGGCATCGCCGCCGTGATGGACGAGGACATCGCGCACGGTCATCCCCGCCAGGGACGGAAGCTGCTGTTTCAGCCAGCGCCGCAGGATGGGATCGGGAATCGGCTTGCCCTCCCAGATGAGGTCGAGCCACGGCATCTCATCGTGGGTGTGGGGCGGAACATCGTCGGCATAGCCCGAGGCGGCACTGCCGGTGGTCAGGTCGATCTCGGTGGCGCCGGTGTGGCTGGCGACCTGGCCGACCAGCGACACCAGAGTCAGCACCAGCGAATGGGAATCGCCATACAGGCCCACCGGCAGGCCGGTGATGGTCACCTTGGGCTTGCCGCCATCGAAGCGGTTGACAACGAATTCGAACAGATCGGCCGAGGACAAATCGGCCATCGGCCACCATCCCGTCTGGGCGCGGCGATAGCCTTCGGCGGCGCGCCTGGCCGACCGCTCGATGACGGCAACCTGCTGTTCGATCACGGCGGGATCGCCCTGTGCCGCACGCAGGCGGGCGAGCGGGGCTTCCAGCCCCTCGGCGATATTGCGCAACAAGGCGTCACGCCGTCCCAGCGCCGCAATCTGGTGCCCGGCATCGATCATGGTGACGACATAGCCGGTGGTGGCGCCGTCTCCATCGCGGACCAGGGTCATGCGGGCTTGCAGCAGCAGCCGTCCGTCGGCGCTGGCGGCAAGAAAGGGGTGGGCCTGCCCGGTGGATTCGGGCAGGTTCGTCAGCGCCGTCAGCATATGGATCACCGGTCCCTGCTCCATCGTCTCGAACACCGAGCGCGACAGGCCGAGATGGCCGACCCGGGCCAGCAGTTCGGAAGCCGTCTGGTTGTAGAGCACCACCTGATGACGCAGATTGCACACCACCACCCCTTCGTGGAGGTCGTTGAGGATGGCAGCCAGGCGAGCGGTGCCTTCCTCGGCCCTGGCGGTGGCGCCGGCCAACCCATCCGCCAGTTCCTGCCGTGCCTGCACCAGGCGGAGAGCCAATTCGCTGACCGCCTCCGGCAGCGGCGACAGCAGCGGATAGCCCCTGGCCTCGATGCCCCCCACCCTGCCGCCACGGGCGATGGCGCAGAGTTCGCCGGCCAGACGGCGGAGATTGCGCGCCAACACCAGGGCGGCAACGGTCCAGGCGACGACCAGCAGCACGGCGATTGCGGCCAGCATGGGCAGCGGCAGGGCGAGCCAAGCCACAGCAACAATTGCGGCCGAGGCCGCTGCGAGCAGGCGATAGGGATGCCGCCATTGACCGCTCATCGCACCCTCCCCCAACAGAGTGGCTTCGGGGAAACTTTGCACCCGGCGGGCACAAGGAGCAAGCCTGCTACGCGCTGGCAGAAGGCCACCGATGCCCTGTGGAGCATCGCCTGCTGTCCTGGGCGGTGAGGATTTCTCTCACGCGGCCCTTGGCTTGACCTCGTCCGCAATGGCGCTGCCGCTTTCCGCCTCGGCCCGTGACAGATCGTGGGCGGACTGGAGGTTCACCCAGAACTGCGCCGTGGTGCCGAAATAGCGCGCCAAGCGCAAGGCCGTGTCGGCGCTCACGCCGCGACGCTCGTTGACGATCTCCCCGATCCTCGTCGCCGGCACCCTCAGCGCCAGAGCCAGAGCGTTGGAGCTGATCCCCAGCGGCTCCAGGAATTCTACGCGCAACACCTCTCCGGGATGGGTCCTGACACGCATTGCCACCTCCTTAATGATAATCGACGATTTCGACCCGCTCTGCGCCGTCATCGGTCCAAACGAAGCAAATCCGCCACTGGTCAAACGTCAAGCGTTAATGCGGGCGACGCAGAATGAAGGCCCCGTACCGATCACCCTGGCCCCTTCCGGTTCCCCATGTCCGGCGAAATCGGCCTCGACCACGGCGACCGCGTCCGAGGCCATGCCGTTGTAGCGCGCCGCCATCTCGCGGCCATAGGCGCCGATCAGGTTGAATTCGATGAAATCGCCGTTGACGGTGTCTTCGGGCAACTCCAGGGGATAGGGCAGCCGGTCGTTGCCGTCGCAGGTGGGGCCATAGGCGGTGACCGCCACCGGGTTGCCGGTGCGCAAAGCCCCCGCGGGCGAAATCGCCCGGAAGGGCAACGACAATTCGTCCTTGCCCCAATAGACCTCGGTCAGGCCGCCGAAGATGCCGTCGTTGAGATACACCGCATCGGCCTTGCGCAGGATGACGCGGGCGAGCAGCGAGCCGCCCTCGGCCGCCAGCGCCCGTCCCGGCTCGCACAGCAGGCGGATGCCGCGCGGTTCGGCCCATTCGCGGCGGGCCTGGTCGATGACGGCGAAGAAGGCGGACAGGGCCGGCGCCCGCGTCCGCCGGTAATAGGCGGGAAAGCCGCCGCCGATGTCCATCAGGGTGACATCGACTCCGGCCCCCTCCAGCAGCGAACAGGCCAGGCGGATGCCGAGGCGGAACGCCTCGGGGTCGAGGCATTGCGAGCCGACATGGAAGGTCACCCCCGGCGCCAGGCCCAGGGCACGGGCGCGCCGCAAGGTGGCGACGAAGGCCTCGGGCGCGGCGCCGAACTTGGTCGACAGGTCGTAGACGGCGCCGGACCCCTTGGGGATGGCTAGCCGCACCATCGGCACCACATCGGGTCCGGCATGAGCAACCACCTTCTCCAACTCGGCAACGCAATCGACGGCGTAATGGCACACCCCCAGGTCGCGGGCCAGCGCGATCTGTCCAGGGGTCTTGGCCGGGTGGTGGTAGAACATCACCCCATCGGGGACGGTTTCCCGTACGCGGCGGATCTCCATCGGCGAGGCCACGTCGAAATGGCGCACGCCTTGGCGCCGCAGGGTTTCCAGCACCAGAGGGTGGGCGTTGCACTTGACCGCGAACAGCACGTCGCCCGGAAAGCCGCCGACGAAGGCCGCCGCCGCCTCGGCCAAGCGGTGCGGCCTGAGCAGGTGAACGGGTGTCTCTGGACTTTCGCGGGTGACCAGTTCGGCGACGGTGGCGAAACGCCCGATCACCGTATGCTCCGCCGCGCCGGACGGACATGGATGCGCTTGACCTTGCGGGCCTCCAGGCCCAGCAGATAGGCCTGCCCCGTTTCGTTGATGTGTTCGCGCCGGCCGGTGATCCACTTGCGGCAGGCGGGCGAACCGCAGCCGCAGGCGAATTGGCGGTGCAGCACATCCTCGGTGGTGGCGTAATCAATGGTCAGAAGGTCGCCGGACTCGATGTCGGCCAGCGCCAGTATTTCCAGGCGCTGCATGTCGAGGACGCTGTTCGGCGCACATGAATGGGTCAGCAGCCCCACGAACCAGGGGTCATGCAAATGGGTGTCGGGAGAGACTTGCAGCGTGTGCTGCATGATCTTATTGGACAACTGGCCGGTAAATCGGGCGACCAAGGCCCCACGCGCGAAGCGCAGCAGAGATTTTACGCCCATCCCGACCTTGCCGTTCACCGAGGTGACAGCAAATTGCTCGCTGGTCGGCAGGCGGTCGTCGACGCACATGCCGGGAGGGTAGATCTTGGTGCACATGGGGAATGGTCTCCTCGGACGAGAGGGACAGAAACCCAACTACCGTAGTACCGCAGAAGGCGCACGTCAACGCACTACACGGCAGCTCTCCGATCGGTTCAACGCATTGATGCCATTTGGTATTTTGATCCCCAGCGAAAGGGCGGAGGCCCAGGCGCGGGTTGGGCCTGGTTGGTGCCTTGCGCTCGGCACACGCACCACCTATGCCGGTTAGGAAGAATCCACTTCGATCGCGTTGATAAAGTCGATGCATTTCTGATAGACTGTTCCACGGCAATGGAGACACGGCCATGTTACGATACGTGTTGAAACGTTATGCCGCCAGACGCCAACATAAATTTCCGAATTTTGGATGAATGACTTCGGAGTGGACTGATCCAATCAGATGTCATATTTACAAAGTGTGTCGGACAGGCCGCTGAGGCGCAGGCTCGTCATCATTTCAGCCATGGCAAATCTGGCGATCATGGCGGCTGCGGTATTGTCACTTATGGGCTGGGTGACTGGTATGCACCGGCTGGGGTCATGGGTGGATTACGGCGTACCCATGGCGGCGAATACGGCAATTCTGTTTATTGGCTTTGCTGTGTTACTTATCCCAGGGTCGTCCGCCTTGCAATGGAAATCACTTCGAATATTGATGCTAATATTCGCATCAGCAGCCGAATTGACAAGCATTTCCGTATTGTGGACCAGCGGTCCCGTGGAAGCCGCCATCGCCTTGTTGTTCCATAGCCACACACTCAAATACCCAGAGCATCTTTCTGGAAACATGTCACCATTTACCGCA
>JADFXL010000212.1 GCA_015233585.1 Alphaproteobacteria bacterium
GAGGCCACAGTTTTATAGGTGGCTCTTGTCCAATGTGGGTTGCAGCCGCAGCCTTTGTGCTTCGGACATCATTAGTTGAAGTTACATATTCTTTGTATAAATCCTCAATCTTCTTTGGTTCAAATCGAAGCCGTATGCCAAGCAGCCCCCCTTTCCAATCAAGTGTCGGGAGAAGCTTGCTGACATAGTGGATTTCATCGTCGGCTACTCGTAGCCAAAGGTCCAAAGATGGAAGCAGCCCTTCCCATTCGGCCAAATCAGGCTTTCCTCCGGCATTCGCGTTCCCGGTTCCTTCCCATTTGGAGCCAATTGCATTAATGGCATGCCAGTGAGACAGGGTGAAATCATTGATTCCGAGTTTCCCGCCATCTACAAGAAAATGGCGGAGCGCCACCATCGCCGACGTTTTCCCGCTGTTATTGGCTCCGACAAAAAGAGTTTTGTCCTCGGTCAGGTCGATGCGGACAGCGCGTAGCTTGCGAAAGTTGCTTATCTCGACAAATTCTATGCGCATCGGGTTCGCCTCATCGGGCCAGAATTCGCGATCCCGGCGGGGGGTGGCCCGCGAGGGGCTTGGGACTCAATCGGCCCCCTCAGGAAGACTATTTCTAGAATGTGCGCTGGCCGAATGCAATGCGGCGCATCAAGGCGTCAACTTGGGGCGTGCCCTTCGGGTCGGGCTCTAGTGGTCTGTAATAATCAAAAAGTTGGATATAAATGTTTGAGTTTGACGCGGGCGTCTGCGGTCGTGAACTGCCAGTTGGCTTTGGCGTGGTGCTTGTTGCGGTGCTTGACCCAAGCGGCAATTTCTCGTGCCAGCGCGGCTTTGTCAGGAATGCGGCGGTCGAGGCATTGCTTTGAGAGAACGCCGAGTTCAGACTCGGCCATATCAAGCCAGCTTCCGTGCTTGGGCGTGTAATGCCATTCGAAGCGTTCGACTAAACGCCGGGCTTCCTCCGGCGGAAAGGCTTCGTAGAGCGAGGCTGGTTTATGCGTGTTGAGATTGTCCTGAACCAGAACGATCTTCTTTGCTCCTGGAAAGTGCTTGTCCGAGATTTCCCTGAGCATGTGGGCGTAGTCGATGGCCGTGCGTCGATCGGTAACTTTGACATGACGCCATCCCTCAAGCGGGGCAAAGACCATAAACAGATTGGCGGTGCCGTTGCGCTGATATTCATAGTCATGCCGCGCGACGCGCCCCCGTGTCATGGGGATAAAGTTGCGCGTTTCGGTCAATAATTGCTTGGAAGATTCGTCAAGGCAGACCAACGGCAGGTCCAGATCGCGCGGCCTTTGATAGACCGCCAGCACATCCTCCATCGCCGCTACAAACGCGGCGTTGGCTTCCGGCGGGATAACCCATTGCTTTTTAAGATGCGGCTTGAGTTCGTTTTTTTTAAAACCAATCCAACCGTGCTGTGGCTGGTTTGATCGACAATCTTCAATTCAACCGCCTTGTTCGCCAGCATCCGCAATGTCCATCCGGCTTGTCCAGGCGGCGGCGGCGAACACGCCAACGCAATCAGCTTCGCTTCTTTTTCGCCGTCAAAGATTTTCTCAACCGCCGGTTTGTCCCGTTGACTGCGGTTCAACACGGCTTCAAGGCCTTCTTGCGCGTATTGTCTTCTGATCCGTCCGCACAGAGCATGACAACAACCAACCGCTTGCGCTATTCTAGCGTCACTCCACTTCGAGCCGTCCTTACTCTTGTCCGCGTGCAGCAAAATACGCGCCCTTGTTTGCTTCTGCGCTGCGCTTTTCCCTGATCGGATGATCCCTTGAAGCAGGGTTCGCTCTTTCCCGCTCAGTTTGACAACCTGTTCCTGCTGACGCATCTTCGCCTCCGTCGTTCGTGAAAACGATTAAAGCGAATCACTTAATTGTTGCTTTTTGATTAATACAGACCACTAGGCGCAAGGCCCGGAGCCGCGCAAGGAGCGCGTCTCCGCCCATTCGGGTGACGATCCCTCACGCGTGAGCTGCGGGCGCCCTTGAGGCGCCCCTGTCGATGTCGGCGGTTTTGCTATGGGGCTCTGCCCCTCGCGCGGGCAAGGGTGCGCTGCGCCGGTGGACGGCGTCTCCCCATCTTTCGGCCGCGAGCGGCCTGCCAAGACGGCGCGGTGCGCCGCCACTTCGTGGTGGGTGATCCCCCTCGCCATCCACCGCCCTTGCCCTTGCTACCCCCGGTCTCGCCGACGGGCAGAGGTGCAGCGCAGCGCTGCGCCTCAGACCCAAAGGAGAACAACATGGCGAACCCGAAATGCATCGAAGTGAACGGCAGGCTTGTCCCGTGGCGGGAGCTTTTGAAGCGCCGCAAGGAGCAACTCGCCACCGTCGCCAAAGCCGAACAGCCGGTGTTGTTCGCGCTCCGGGAAGATTCCCGACCGGTTGCCGAGCGCACCGCCGCTGACAGGTATCGGGAGCCGTCGCTTCTCGCCTTTCTGACGCGGGAGGGCTGAACCATGACCCGCACCACCTCACCGCAAGCCGATGTCTACGCCCGCGTGACCGCGAAAATCGTCGCCGATCTTGAGCAGGGAGTCCGCCCGTGGATGAAACCTTGGAGCGCCGACCATGCCGCCGGAAAGATCACGCGCCCGTTGCGGCACAACGGCATTCCGTACAAGGGCATCAACGTCATCATGCTGTGGTCCGCCTCGGTGACGAAGGGCTTTGCCTGTCCGCTGTGGCTGACCTTCAAGCAGGCGCTTGAGCTTGGTGGGCCTGTCCGCAAGGGCGAAAGCGGCGAGCTTGTCGTTTATGCCAATCGCATCACCCGCACCGAGACCGACGATAAGGGCGAGGAAGTCGAGCACGAGATTCCCTTCATGAAAGGGTACACCGTGTTCAACGCCGAGCAGTGCGAGGACTTGCCAGCCCACTATTACGCGAAGGCCGAAGCGCCGACGCTCACTCCCGCCGCCCGGATCGAACGCGCCGACCTGTTCTTTGCCGCCACCGGGGCCGACATCCGCCACGGCGGGACTCGCGCCTATTATGCCGAAGGCCCCGACACTGTGCAGATGCCGCCGTTCGAGACGTTCCGGGACGCGGAAAGCCATGCCGCCACGCTCGCCCATGAAATCACCCATTGGACGAAGCACGACAAGCGCCTTGCCCGTGATTTCGGGCGCGTCCGGCATGGCGATGAAGGGTACGCGAAAGAGGAACTGGTGGCGGAACTCGGTTCGGCCTTCCTCGCCGCCGACCTCGAAATCACTCCCGAAGTCCGCGAGGATCATGCCGCCTATATCGCGTCATGGCTCAAGGCCCTGAAGGACGACAAGCGCCTGATCTTCAGCGCCGCCGCCCACGCCCAACGCGCCGCCGATTATCTGCACGGCTTGCAGCCGAAAACCGAGGAGGAGAGGGCCGCCGCATAGCTGGCCCGGTTCTCACCAATCAAAAACCAACAAGAAGGAAACCACCCCATGACCGAGACAACCAACCTCGAACGCGCCGCTTGGGCCGACAGAGCTATCCGCACTTTTCGCAATCTCACCGGATGAGATCATGAGGATAGTCTCTGCGATCTTCTTTGCGACCTCATGCATTGGGCCGATGCAAAGAACTTCGATTTCGAGGCCGCTTTGTATCGCGCCAACGATCACCACGCAGCCGAAAGGGCGGAGGAAGAATAGAAAGAAGAATAAGAGTCATTCCAGCCTCGCGCCACCGTCGCCGGGGGTTCGACCCCCGGCCCCCCCGCGCGGGGGCCAAGGCCCCCGCGACCCCATCGTTTCAAGGATTCCATTGTTGTCGTTATCCGCAGAGTGATACAACCCGCCACGGTGAGATGAACCGTGGATCGAGCATGTCGTACAGCACCGACAGGCAGTACGTCGAAAGACTCCTGATCCCCGCGATGATGCAGGTCATCATCACCGTCGTGCGGAAGGACCTTGGCGCCGACGCAGCCATGTTCGATCCCGTCGCCGCATTGCTGACCGAGGCGTTGAAGGAGCCCCTCGACGACATGCCGTCCGGTCGCGCGAACAAGATCGTCAGGCGGGCGAAGCGGGCGACCAGGGAGGCGATGACGGTTATTGCCGACCAGGTGATCGGCGTTCAATACCTCGCCATCGCATATCTCACGGTGAGCCTGACGAAGCGCGACACCATCGCCGTCGGCCCGGAATCGGCCTTCGCCCGCGCCTGGGACGTGATGGCCGAAGTCATGGGCCTGGCGCTGGCCGAATTGGCGCTCGACGAAAGCGCCGCCAAAGCAGCCGCGCAACTGGAACGGCGCCTTCAGGCGAACGGCTTCTTTTGCGCGGCGTGAAATTCATCCGCCGCTGATGATCGAGGTCAACCCGCAGTGCTCCAGCTTTTCGGGCGTCTTGGCCCACGGGGTGCAGGGCATGGCCGTTATCAGTTTGCTGAAAACGTCGGCGAAGGCATTGCGCACCGCCGCCTCGGTCAACTTCTCTGCCGCATCCGACGAGAGAAGCGGACGAATATCGGTGACGAAGCGCGGGGAAACGAGTTTGGCGAACATCCGCTTTTCGGCCTCGGCACGACTGATCGAAATCTCGGCCCTTCGCAGATAATGACCGAGGGTTGCGGCAATCCGCTTTACGTCCAGGTCCGGAAACACGGCGAGCGCATGGGCCAGATCGAGCAGATCGCGGCCTTTGTCGCGCTGGAGAAGCGCCCGCAGCTTGGTTGCGAGCAGTTCCTCGCGCGAGAAACCGGCGATGTCCGCCGCGCCTGTGAACCAAGGGTTCTCGACGGCGTAGCCGATAGCCTGCGGCGGATCGAACGCCTCGATCTCCCGCGTGTTGATTTCGATCTTGAGCCGTATCTCCCCCCGTCTTTCCTCCGCCGGAGCG
>JADFXL010000213.1 GCA_015233585.1 Alphaproteobacteria bacterium
AACTGATTTGCGATACACTCTGTCTGCATCGGGGAACTCCTCTGCTGTCGTCTAATCCTTTGTTGCAGAAGAGATTTTACCGATTCAGAGCCCCGATGCACCTATATTCTGTGAGATATTCGGGCTAGAAATCCGGGTGATACCCTGGCAGGCCACGACGGCAAAATACATCAGCAAGCGTTTTCGGATTAACCGCCGATGTTCGTCACCTGAACTCGGCGGTTGATGGCCGCATCTGGATGGACTGCGTCAAGCAGTCGGCTTTTGCCAAAGCCAACCGCCTCTAACCGCACGGCAGCGATGGCGTGCTGGGTGATGAGGTAGTCCTTGACGGCGGCGGCGCGCTGTTCGGACAGGGTCTGGTTGAAAGTATCACCGCCAATGCCGTCGGTGTGACCGGCCAACTGGAAGCGAGATGTCGCCAGTGCTGGATTATTGAGGGCTCTGCCAAGCTGGTCCAGGTTTAGTAACGCATCCGTGGTCAGCTTGGCGGAGTTGTACTCGAAATTGACATCCAGGTCTACCGAGGGCTGAACAGCAGGTTTGGTCGCGCCCTCAACCGTTACCCCCTTGGGGATAAAGCTACGGGAAAGTCCATCTACCTCCTGCGGTTTCAGACGATTAATCAGTTCATCGGAACTCAGGCGATCCCCTGCCCAGGCGGTCCAGGCAAACTGGGTTGCGGCAAGGACAGTGGCAAGGACGGTGGCGACACGGCGCATGATCGACCTCTAATGGGCTTGGGTGGAGAGAGTGGTGAAGGCGGCTCTGACGACGCGGGGTGGCATACCTGGTTTCGGTGTTTCAAGGAAAGCCAACCGGAAGGCGGTGAGATAATCTCGTTCGATCTCGGACAGCGGGCGAGGCTCTTTGAAAAGGGGGCTGGCGGCGGCAATGGCGATGATCATCTCCGGGCCGAAAGGAGGACCGATGCGGAATACCGGTCCTGGCGGCACTCCAAGTGTTACCCTGGTGTTTGGCGGAAGCGCCTTGGGTACCAGCCCCTGCGGTTGCGCCAGATGGACGGCGTCGCCACCCGACTGGAGGTAGGTGACATAAAGATAGCTTGGGTAGGACGGCGTATTAACATCCACCACCAGCGTGCCTCCCTCCGTCAGCACGGCAGGTTGGGGGCCGGATACACGCACCTCCAGCCCCTGGGAGCTTGCAAGTGCGCCATCGAAGGTCAGCAGCGCTTCGCATTGCGGCCAAGGGCGCACGACCAGAGCCTCGGCATCGACATTGCCCGCCGCCTTCAGCAACCGGTCGCGATCGGAGGTGTTGGCGACAAATCCAGACAGTGACAAAACTTGACCAACGGGGGGGGGCGCGCCGGACGTGAGCACAGGACAGGTTGTGGATTTCATCTTCGAGCGTTGACCGCACGCTGGGAACGGGCACTGGGGTCGGTTCAGGGATGACCATGTGCGGCACTGGCATGGGAAGAGGTGGCGGTGCGGGAACGGGAATGGGGGCAGGTGCGGGCGTTGACACACGCATCACGAAAGCGCGGTCGGAAAGTTTGGCGAAGGCACGATAGGACACCCAGCCTAAGCCGTTGTCACCCCACCATGGGCCCCAGGAGTTCTGGATCTTGAAGGCTTGTCGGACATCGCTGTAGCCAACCACGATCATGGCATGGCCGCTCCTGCTGGAGGTAGTGGTGTCATCGTAGGTTTTGCCGGCTTTGAGTGTGTTAAAGTCGGTATTTATATCCATGCCGAATACCACTGGGTTGCCATTCGCAATCTCTCCCTTGATGTCATCCGGCCTGGTTGTGTCTACTCGTTGCCAGTCATCAATGCGCCAACGGCTGTCGGTCTGTTGAGGACGGGTGGAGCACGAGTTGGGATCGTAAGGCAATTCCGACAGGCTGACGGCTCCACGGTTCTTAAGCAGGTTCAGGGCATCGGAAATGCTCGTTCCGATCTGGCAATTATTATTATCATGCAGGAGGTTATAAACGGCGGCCGGGCTGACCTGATGGGCATTCTGTTTCAGATCCCAGCCTTCACGCTTGCCCTCGTAATAACTCCGAAGTCCATATCCCACGGCCCATGCCGTGCAGGAGCCTTGCTGGCCCTGGTTTCCGGGAGGTGGAAGATGGGCGGACAGATCCACTTCGGGAGGCAGATAGGCACGATAGGTCGGGGTGACCGGGAAGGCGCGGTAGACTGGCTCTGGTTCACGAATCAATCCCTGGGCCGTTGCGGGGGTGGGAATTGTGTGCAAGGCCGCCACACAAATCAGGGCCATGACCAAGCCCGTCGACAAACGGAGCGAACAAACTACTTTTTGGCGCATCCCGGTAAGCTTGGGGCGGTTTTGTACGATGTTCCCTGCTTGATGCGCGGTGTTATTTACCGTCGGCACCAGCCACAGCAGGAAACGGTAATGAGCCTCCAGCGCCGGTCCTGTCGAACGTGTCCCCACTATCTATGCCCCCCAAAAAAACGATTCCGCCGCATACGGCGGCCAAGGGAAGGGATACCCTTCCCTTGGATCCCATCCCAAGAGGCAAAGAGACAAAGATTCAGGAGTCAAAAAGAAGTCCTCCCGAGCCGGAACCCGATAAAGTCGTTCCGGTAGTCGGCGGGGCCCCAGTTGCGGTAGGCCGAGCGCAGGTTCCCGGGGATGTCGTTCCAGGAAGCGCCCCGGAGAACACGGTGGCTACAATCTCCGGCTGTTGCTGCCGATCCATCCGTCGGCGCACCGGAATAACTATCGTTCCAGCAGTCTTCCACCCATGAATATACGTTGCCGTGCATGTCGTAAAGGCCAAATGGATTCGGTCGGAACGAACCAACTGGAGCCGTTTGCTTGTTATCCCACTGACTGCCACATTCAATACAATTCGCGTTGCCGTGGCCAATGTCATCGCCCCACCAATAGCGCGTCGTCGTTCCCGCCCGCGCCGCATATTCAAACTCCGACTCCGACAGCAAACGATACGGACCCGATCCACCGCCCGTGCTCACCTGAACGACGCTCCGCACCTTGCCGTTCAGCCACTGAATATATGCCTGCGCATTGTTCCAGTTCACGTTGATCACCGGGCGATCGCCACGACCCCAACCTCGGTCTTCCGGACGGTAGCCATTACAGCCCCCATCCGTCACGCACGCATCCCACTGCGCAAACGTCACCGCCGTCTTGCCGACCGCAAACGAACGCGGGATCGTCACCATATGCTGCAGACCTTCGTTATCATGTCGCCCACCATCCAAGGAAGGCGACCCCATGGTGAAGCTGCCCGCCGGCACCTCCACCATCTCCGGGCAATCCGGGCAGTCCCGGAACACCGTCCCAGCCGTCTTGTTCCCGCCGCCCGCCGACACCGCCGTTGGTATTGTCGGAGTGACGAGGGCGACCTGCTGGCTCGAAGCCTTCCGCTGCTGGGCCTCGGCCCGCAGCGCCTCATCCTCGTTCGAATACGGATTCTTCTGTGCATACGCCGCAAGGAACCGGTCCCACACCTGCGCCTGCGCTTCTGGACGGCCCTTGAAGGCCGCCGCCTTGTCAAACGCCGCTTGCATCCCCGCCTGCCACGTCGACCACTTCGCCGCCGCTGCGCCCTCCTGCCGCTCGATGTCATCAACCGAAAAACCGCCCACGGACGGTAACGAAGGGACGACAAGGGCCGGGGCCGGTGGCGGGGGAAGACTCGCCACCTGCGTCCCACCGGCGTTCCCTGGCACGAAGAAGAAATCCCCGGTCAGCGACGACGCTTCCCATGGCGTTTGCGCGTTATTGGAATACCGCGCCACCCCCACCCGCACCTGCTTGAACACCTCCTCCACCTTCATCCCCGGCGTGGCCATCGCTTTAAGCAGTTCCTGAGTATACAGGCCATTGGTTCCGGAGCCGTCGCTCGCCACCTTGCCCGGCGCGGTGGCATAGGCGATGATGGTACCGCTCGGCGCATTCATCTGCGCCAGGCCGCCGCCAGTGCCCCGGAACCGGTTCTCGAACGGATTGTTGCGGCAGGCGTCCAGAATCACCACGTTCACCCGCGTCTGCGCCGCCGTCATCTGTTCCAGCACCCGGTCGGCGTCCAGGGTACGCAAGGCCACCGTCTGCTCGCTGGTGATGTTGGCGTCCACCGGGATCAGGAAGTTGCGGCCGTTCACCTGCATCCCATGACCAGAATAATACACCAGCCCCACAGCCCCCGGTCCCAGCTTCTCGCCGAAGCTGGCCACGGCATCCTCCATTTGCGCCTTGGTGGCGTTTTCCCGCGCAATGACCTCGAAGCCCTGGCTGTGCAAGGCCCGAGCCATTGCGCGAGCATCGTTGACCGGGTTTCGCAGCGGTTGTTCGGCATAGCTTGCGTTGCCGATCACCAGGGCAATCTTGCGCTCGCCAGATGTTTGCGCCACCGTAATGTCACGGCCCTGATTAGCGGCCGATGGCGCATCAACGCCTCGTACCAAGGCTGGTATCGCTGAACCCGCATCAGATATCTGCGTTTTGGTCCGATCCTTCCCGCCCCTATCAGCTGCAATCGGCTCAACCCGTCCACCGTTCCCCTGACACCCCACTACGATCAAGGACACTACAATAGCGCAAAATGCGGAGACCACCCTTCCTGTCCTCATCATTGGATGCCCTTCCATAACCCTGCACAAAACCTGCGTAAAATTATTGATACTCATTTCGCGAATCGTAATATAACGGCAATCCATAATGATTCGTCACGGCTAGCAGCCTGTCGGACTGGTTTTACGGCAGATGGCCGAGCGTGATAATTCCGGTGGACTCCCTGGAATGGAAGGGGCGCCGCGTCCGTTGGAGCGCCGCCGGACCGGGTTTGCGCCGCCAGGAGGC
>JADFXL010000214.1 GCA_015233585.1 Alphaproteobacteria bacterium
GGCACAGCGTTTGCCCTCGTCGTAACAGGCCCGAGGGCCGATCGGGTTGACATGGCCCCGGTAGGCTTCGGTCTGAGGATGGACTTCCGGGTCGCCGTAGACCTCGCTGGTCGAGGTATGGAAGATTTTGGCGCGCGTACGCTTGGCCAGCCCCAGCATGTTGATCGCGCCATGGACGCTGGTTTTGGTGGTCTGTACCGGGTCGAACTGGTAGTGGATCGGCGAGGCCGGACAGGCAAGGTTATATATTTCGTCAACCTCAACATACAGGGGAAACGTAACATCGTGCCGCATCATCTCGAACCGGGGATGGTCAAGCAGATCCCGGATATTCTGGCGTCGGCCCGTGAAATAATTATCGACGCATAGAACCTCGTGTCCCAGGCCGATAAGCCGCTCACACAGATGCGAGCCAAGGAAACCAGCCCCGCCCGTGACGAGAATTCTTTTTGAAGACAACATGATCGACCTCTTTCAGCTCCTTTATTTCGGCAGTTCGTGATCTTATCACGCCTCGCCGGTTTGCAGGAAGCGCAACTTCCGTCCTTCCAGCATCAGCGCGGTCAGACGGCCGGTGTAATAGGCTCCGGTGTCGATGCCGATACGGTTATGGTGCAGATCCGGTTCGAGACGGACGCTATGACCATGCACTACGACAGCGCCAAAATCCGCCCTGGAACTCAAGAACGGCTCCCGGATCCATATCAGGTCTCTCTCGTCCTGGTGATCCAGCGGTACCAGAGGCCGTACGCCGGCATGGGCGAACACATAGCCCCCGAGCCGGCAGGCGGTCCCAAGGCCCGCGAAAAAATCGCGGTGGCGGGGCGGGATGATCTTTACCAGTTCTCGTCGTGCCCGTTCGCTTGTTTCCAGGTCCATCGCACCGGCACCCGCCGCCTGGTAGCCACCCAGGCCATAGCTGGCGAGCGTCGCAAGCCCACCATTGTTGACCCAACCCGTACCGATCGTCGAATCCTCCAGGAAACGGCTCAGAAGCCACTCATGGTTGCCCTTGAGAGTCACGCGCTCGAACCCCAACGGCAGGCTGTTCAGGATCAGCTCCACCACCTCCCGCGACAACGGTCCCCGGTCGATATAATCGCCAAGGAACACGATAAATTGGCGCAGGACCGAACCGGCGGAGGCCGCGGCATCCGCAATCTTCCCCAATAGCCGCGCCAACAGATCGGCCCGACCGTGGATGTCGCCAATGGCGTAGATACGGACTCCCGCCGGCACGAACCCTGGTGCCGGATGGAAGAATTCGGAGGGATGTGTCAAATCTTTTTGACCCTGTCGGACTAAACCATATATTTATACATAGACTGGCATTGTGGCAAAGCGAATTCCAGACCTGGGGGTAATCCGGGATCCCAAAAAGGGCGGGGCTGTGGTCCCAAAAATGACCGGGCGAAAGGCTGCTTGAGCGATGAAACTGCCGTCCGCGAAAATACACACCAACCCGAGCATGATGGTACGGAACCCAGCCCAGAAGCCGGAACCGCCGACCGTCACCCCGGAGCGGATCCTCCTGGAAACGGTGGAGCGGATCGGCCACCTTCGGGAAGGGTGGATCGCGGTGCATCTGCATCTTTCGGACTTGCAGGCGCGCTACCGGGATCCGTCTTATCTGCGCATTGCCGTGCGCGTTCTTGATCCACGTATTACCAGCTATCGCTCGCAGATTCTCCTGATGGGGAACGGCGATATCGTCGTGTTGGGCCGCAATATCCCTCAGGAAGATTTTGCAAATGCCATCGCCAAGGTGCGTTCGTTGTTTGGCGAAGATCCCCTGACGCAGACAGATCCGGGCGACGGCTCCGACCCGTTCGAAACCTGGTACAGGCTCGACACGGAGTTCGGCATATTCCTGGATGTGGTCAAACGCCTGAACCAGATGGAGGCGGCGCGCCGCAAGTCCAGCGCCGGGCAGCCGCCCAAGCCGGAAGATCTGAACGCCTCCCGATTGCGGGCCGTGCTTTCCACCCTGGAGAGCACCGATCTCGTATCGCAGGTGCGGCGCCAGGCGGTGGCCCTGGTGGGGAACGCCAGCACGGCTGAAATCGTCTATCAGGAATTCTTTTTCGCCATGGACGAGGTGAAAAAGGTCATCGCGCCCAACATCGACATCATGGCCAATCCGTGGTTGTTCCAATACCTGGCCGGGGTACTGGATCGCACCATGCTGGGCATTCTGGCCCGCTCCAAGGCCCGGTTCCACCCCCGCGGCCTCAGCGTGAACCTCAACCTGTCCACGCTCAAGGAGGCGGCCTTTCAGGCCTTCCTTGACACCATGCCGCCAAACCAGACCCTGATTGTGGAGGTAACGCCGGTCGACGTCTTTACCGATGTCTCCGGCTACCTTGCCCAGCGCGGGGCGTTGCGGGAACGCGGCCACAAGATGGCTCTGGACCGTCTGACGCCGCAGACCCTGGGGATGCTGGATCTGATCACGTTCGACGCAGATTATTTCAAGTTCTCCTGGACCCCGGACCTGGCCCGTGCCCGCCGTGTCGACACCGTTAAGGCGTTGCGGGAGATGGTGGCGGCCCGACCGGATAGTTGCATCATGACCCGGTGCGATTCCGAGGCAGGGGTGCGGTGGGGGCTTGACATGGGGATCACCCTGTTTCAGGGCCGCTTCGTCGATGCCATGCTGGCGGCGGTGACCATGGCGGAATGCGATAAAAGCCATCTGTGTACTTTCGCCCAGTGTTTGTCACGGCGTGCGGTCATCGACGGCCCGCTTCGAGGGGAATGCACCAACCACGCCAAGGTTGACGCCTTGCCTTCGATCCGCACGCCACGACGGTCGTCGTCCCCACCGTCTCCAGAGGTTGTCGCCAATCCCAAAGAGGTGTCATGATCCCCGCTCCATTCGAGACACAGTCGTTGCCGGGCCAGGAGAGCCTGCTTCTGGATTACGTCCATCGTCTGGAGCGACACACCAAGGGCCGCCGCGCGGTGCATATCCATCTCTCGGAACTTGAACCCCGCAACCGTCAACCAAAGCGCATCCAAAGTGCCGTCGTAGGGTTCCGGGATTTGCTGCGACAGCCTCATAGCCAGTTGTTCGAACTGGGCAATCTGGATCTGATCGTCATTTTCAAGGATGAATTCGCCGACGCTGTGGAATCGGCGATCATCAAGCTCCAGTTCGTGTTCGCTGCCGACGCCCTGATGGAAAACCGGATCGAAGACGAGACCTCCGGGTTCGCGACCTTCTACGACCTCCAGACGGAATACGAGCTGTTCCTGCAACTGGCCCAGCGTCTGGCGGCGGAGGAGAATGTTCGCCAGACGGCTGTGGTGGTGGCCAAAGAGGAAACCAGCACCGCGTTGGCGCGGAACCAGCACCGTGATCCGTTGTCGCCCGGCCTGCTGATCCAGATGGAAAACGCGCTGGCCCAGGCCGACCTCAGCAATCTGATGCGACGCCAGAGTATTTGTGCCATCGTCGGCAAGTCCCCCCCTCAGCCCGTATTCACCGAACTGTTCGTGTCCATCAACGAACTGCGCGATACAATGATGCCCAAGGTCGATCTTGCCTCGGATCGCTGGTTGTTCCATCACTTGACCGATACCCTCGATCGCCGCGTGCTGTCGATGCTGTACAAGAACGACGATAAAACCCTGGACTCTGATTTCAGCATCAACCTCAACGCTTCATCCATGGTGGGGCAGGGGTTCCTGAAATTTGACGACAACATCAAGACCGGCGCCCGCAGCTCCATTGTGCTGGAAATCCAGGTTACCACCATCCTGGCCGATCCGAACGCCTATTGCTTTGCCCGCGATTTTGCCCGCGAAAGCGGTTACCGGGTGTGCGTGGACGGCGTCACGCTTTCGTCGCTGCCCTATGTCAACCGGGGCCGTCTGGGTGCCGACCTGATCAAGTTGTTTTGGCATCCCAGCATGTCGCATCTGGCCCTTGCCGACACGGGCCAGTTTTTTCGAACCCTGTTGAAACGTAACGGCCTCAAACGCATCATCCTGTCCCGCTGTGAAAGTCCCGACGCCATCGAGACTGGCCGCATTCTCGGCATCACCCTGTTCCAGGGCCATCATATTGACGAGATTCTCGCCGGCGAAAGCCGCCGTTCCCGTCCAGGCCCCTACGCGTCAAAAGGGCGGAAGGATAATTTTCTCTGATGGGTGCACCCTGGATGTGTCCGCCCAGATCCCCGTCTGTCGATAGCCAATTGAAATGACCGGTACATGTAGCACATCAATTGACCGCTCATTGACAATTTGTTCTGCTGCACTCAGGGCGGAATCATGAACGGTTAACCCGGATATCTCACCGAATGTAGATGCCTCGGGGCTCTGAATCGGTAAAATATCTTCTGCAACAAAGAATTACGCGACAGCAGAGGAGTTCCCGTGGCACCATTGGCGGCTGTAACAATTGCGTCGCTTATGGCTTTGGATACATAACCACCGATATCGAGCGTAGAATTATAGTATGCTTTGCGGAATAGGAAAATCTACCTATGGCTGCGTGATGCAAGCTTGTGTCCAGGAAGCTGGGTGCGGTACAGGCAAGAGGAGTTATTAGAAGTGCCCATATAACATTCAAAGGTTATAATAATGGATGAAGCCCAAGCCCAACGCGGCGAGCGCCTGCTGGCTGCCGGTCGCATCGCCGATGCGGTGGCTGCCTTTGAGCAGGCCGTAGAGCTGGCACCCGACCGCGCCAGTCATTGGAGCCGCCTTCTTAACGCCCTGGCGCGGGCCGGAGCCGCCGAACGGGTTGCGGCTACCTGCCAGCATTTGCTGGTGATGCGGCCGGATTGCGGCGTCACCCGGCTGGCAATAGCGCGGGC
>JADFXL010000215.1 GCA_015233585.1 Alphaproteobacteria bacterium
ACGATTCCACCCTGTCGGCCAATCCGGGCAATACCCTGGAAAAGCATCTGCGCGAGGTGATCGAGATGATCGAGACCCGCTCGCCGGTGGAACTGGTGGCCATCGGCATCGGTCACGACGTCACCCGCTATTACCGCCGCGCCGTCACCATCATGGACGCCGAGGATCTGGGGGGCACCATGCTGCGCCAACTCACCGCCCTGTTCGACGAGCCCCAGGCGCCGGCCCCACCGTCGCGCGGCGGGCGGCGGCGCCCTTGACCGCCACGCTGGTGGTCGGATCGGTGACGGTGACGGTGCGCCGCTCGTCACGGGCGCGGCGGCTGTCGCTCAGGGTCGACCCCAGGCTGGGACCGGTGGTGGTGCTGCCGGAGCGGGCGACCCTCGCCGAAGCCAACCGGTTCGTTCAGGCCCATCACGGCTGGCTGGCCGAGCGTCTGTCGCGGCTGCCCGCCCCCATCGCCCTGGTGCCCGGCGCGGAGGTGCCGATCCTGGGGATCAACCACGAGATCCGCCACGTCCCCACCGCGCGGCGCGGGGTATGGATCGACCAGGGCGGGCTTTTCGTCTCGGGCGGGGCAGAGCATGTGCCGCGAAGGGTTGCCGATTTCCTCAAGGCCGAGTCCAAGCGGCGGATTTATCCGCAGGCCTTTTCTCTGGCCGCTCGCCTCGGCCGCACCCCCTGCCGGGTGACGGTGCGGGACACCCGCTCGCGCTGGGGCAGTTGCTCCAGCCGCGGCGACCTGTCGTTCTCGTGGCGGCTGGTGCTGGCGCCCGAACCGGTACTGGCCTATGTCGTCGCCCACGAGGTGGCGCATCTGGCCGAGATGAACCATTCCGCCGCCTTCTGGCGCGTGGTGGCGAGCCTGACCGACGACCCGGCTTCGGCCAAGGCATGGCTGGCCCGTCACGGTGCCGGGTTGCATCGCTACGGCTGAGGGCTCTCGGGGGTGCTACAGACACGAATCGCAGCACCCCCTTGCATTCCCTACTGGCTCGGTTAGTGTCGGACCCCGGTGGGGCCTGTAGCTCAATGGTTAGAGCCGGCCGCTCATAACGGTCTGGTTGCAGGTTCGAGTCCTGCCGGGCCCACCATCTTTTTTGTCTGGAAGATCAACCCGTTTTGCGTGGGGTCCGGCATCGAGCGTGCAAACGGCCCCGCGCACCTGTTGAGGTGGTGGTTTTTACCCAAACGAGCCACCTTGTTTTCCATTATCAAAATGCTTCTTGCACCGCACCTTGACCAGCATTGCACCAGGGCTGCATTCGCGATAAATCAATGTGCCTGTCCATGTGGGGTGGCGGCGGTAGTTTGAGTGAGGCCATGCCTAAACGTACAGATATCAAATCAATCCTCATCATTGGAGCCGGGCCGATCGTGATTGGCCAGGCTTGCGAGTTCGACTATTCCGGTGTGCAGGCGTGCAAGGCCCTGCGCGAGGAGGGGTACCGGGTGGTGCTGGTCAATTCCAATCCAGCCACCATCATGACCGATCCCGACATGGCCGACGCCACCTATATCGAGCCGATCACGCCAGCCTTCGTGGCCAGGATCATTGAAAAAGAACGGCCCGATGCCCTGTTGCCCACGATGGGCGGCCAGACGGCGCTTAACACCGCCATGGCGCTGGCCGACGATGGCACCCTGGCCAAGTGGGGTGTCGAGATGATTGCCGCCAAGCGGGAGGTCATCGCCAAGGCCGAGGATCGCCAGCTTTTCCGGGAGGCCATGGACCGAATCGGCCTCGAGTCGCCGCGCAGCCTTCTGGTGAGGAACCTGGAGGAGGCCCGTCGCGCCATGCATGAGATCGGCTTGCCGATCATCATTCGTCCGTCGTTCACCCTGGCCGGGACCGGGGGCGGCATCGCCTACAACACCGCCGAGTTCGAACAGATCGTCGTCGGCGGTCTCGCCGCCTCTCCCGTCCACGAGGTTCTCATTGAGGAATCGGTGCTGGGGTGGAAAGAATTCGAGATGGAGGTGGTGCGCGATCGCCACGACAATTGCATCATCGTCTGCTCTATCGAGAACGTCGATCCCATGGGGGTTCATACCGGGGATTCGATCACCGTGGCCCCGGCGCTGACCTTGACCGACAAGGAATACCAGATCATGCGCAACGCCTCGATCGCGTGCCTGCGCGAGATCGGGGTGGATACCGGCGGTTCCAACGTTCAGTTCGCAGTGAACCCCGCAACCGGGCGCCTGCTCATCATCGAAATGAACCCGAGGGTGTCCCGCTCTTCGGCCCTGGCCTCCAAGGCCACCGGCTTTCCCATCGCCAAAATCGCCGCCAAGCTGGCGGTGGGCTATACCCTGGATGAACTGCTTAACGACATCACCGGGGTTACCCCCGCTTCGTTCGAGCCGACCATCGACTACGTAGTCACCAAGCTGCCCCGATTCGCGTTCGAGAAATTTCCCGACACCGAACCGTTGCTCACCACCTCGATGAAGTCGGTGGGTGAGGCGATGGCGATCGGCCGCACCTTCGCCGAGAGTCTGCAAAAGGGGCTGCGTAGCCTGGAAACCGGCCTCACCGGTTTGAACGAGGTTGAAATCCCCGGCCTCGATGGCGGGGATCAGAAGGACGCGATCATTGCCGCTCTGGCCCAGCCGCGCCCCGACCGTATTCTCGTCATCGCCCAGGCGTTCCGCTACGGGCTGGACATCGACGATGTTCATGCCCGGTGTCACTATGACAAATGGTTTCTGGCGCAGATCCTGGCCATCGTCGAAGCCGAGCGCGAGGTGCGCGAACGCGGTCTGCCCGATTCCGCGTCGGGGATGCAACGCCTGAAAAAGCTGGGATTCTCCGACCTGCGCTTGTCCGAACTGTCCGGCAAAAAGCCGCACGAGGTCACTTTCCGACGCATAATCTTCAACGTCCGCCCGGTTTACAAGCGCATCGACACCTGCGCCGCCGAATTTCCCTCGCGCACGCCCTACATGTACTCCTGCTACGAGGGCGACGGCATCACGCGCGCCGAATGCGAGTCGGACCCGACGGAACGGGACAAGGTCATCATTCTGGGGGGCGGCCCCAACCGCATCGGCCAAGGGATCGAATTCGACTACTGCTGCGTCCATGCCGCCTTTGCCCTGAGCGAGGCCGGCCGTGAGACCATCATGGTCAATTGCAACCCGGAAACCGTTTCCACCGATTACGATACCTCCGACCGTCTCTATTTCGAGCCGCTGACCGCCGAGGACGTGATCGAGCTGGTCACGGTGGAGCAACGCAAAGGCAAGCTTCTGGGGGTGATCGTGCAGCTTGGCGGCCAGACCCCGCTCAAGCTGGCGGCGGCTCTGGAACAGGCCAAAATCCCGATTCTCGGAACCTCGCCGGACGCCATCGATCTGGCCGAAGACCGGGAGCGCTTCCAGGTGCTGCTGCAAAAGCTTGGCCTGCGTCAGCCGGCCAACGGGATCGCCCGTTCGGTCGAGGAAGCCCGGGCGGTGGCGGCGCGGATCGGCTATCCGGTGGTGATCCGGCCTTCCTATGTCCTGGGGGGGCGGGCCATGCGTATCGTCTATGGCGAGGGAGCCTTGAACGATTACATGCGTCTGGCGGTCAAGGTGAGCGGCGACGATCCGGTGCTGATCGACGGCTATCTGCAAAACGCCATCGAGATCGATGTCGATGCCATCGCCGATGGCACCGACGTTTTCGTCGCCGGTATCATGCAACACATCGAGGAGGCGGGTATTCACTCGGGCGACTCGGCCTGTTCGCTGCCGCCGTATTCGCTGTTGCCGTCCATGATCGAACAGATCAAGGAGCAGACCCGCCGCATGGCCAAGGCGCTGGGCGTGGTCGGTCTCATGAACGTGCAATTCGCCATCCAGAACGAGGTTCTCTTCGTGCTGGAGGTCAACCCGCGTGCCAGCCGCACCGTGCCGTTCGTTGCCAAGGCCACCGGCGTGCCCGTCGCCAAGATCGCCGCCCGCGTCATGGCGGGCGAGTCGCTGGCTTCGTTCGGGCTTAAGGAAGTTGCGCTGCGTCATGTGGCGGTCAAGGAAGCCGTGTTCCCGTTCGCCCGGTTCCCCGGAGTCGATATCATTCTCGGCCCGGAAATGAAATCCACCGGGGAAGTGATGGGGATCGACTCCGATTTCCGCCGCGCTTTCGCCAAGTCCCAACTCGGGAGCGGCGTTCAACTCCCCACCAGCGGTACCGCCTTTCTGTCGGTCAAGGAACCGGACAAGGTACCGCTGGCCGCCATTGCCCGGCGTCTGCACGAGCGGGGGTTCCGGTTGATGGCGACGCGAGGCACCGCCCGCTATCTGGTCGGGCAGGGGCTTGAAGTCACCGTGGTCAACAAGGTGCTGGAGGGACGCCCTCACTGTGTCGACGCGATCCTATCTGGGGGTGTACAACTTGTTATTAACACAACCAAGGGTGACACATCAATGGCCGACAGCTATTCGATTCGTCGGACCGCCCTCACCCGAAACGTACCGCATTATACAACGAGGTCCGGTGCGCGCGCTGCGGTTGATGGAATCGAAGCTTTGATGGACGGCACGCTCGATGTTGCTCCCCTGCAATCGTATTTTATGCCATCCTCATAGCTTGTCGCGTCTCCCGGCACGTTTCATGAGGAATGGAACGGCGGGGTACGCCGTCTTGAATTGATAGGGTTGTGGTCAATGGAAAAGATCCCGATGACGCCACCGGGGCTTGTTGCGCTAGAGGATGAACTCAGGCGCCTGCGAGCCGTGGAACGACCGCAAGTTATCCGGGCCATCGCGGAGGCGCGTGAGCACGGCGACTTGTCGGAAAATGCCGAATACCATGCGGCGCGGGAACGGC
>JADFXL010000216.1 GCA_015233585.1 Alphaproteobacteria bacterium
CTGGGGCAGGCCGGGATGGAGGTGCTGCTCGCCAACAACGGTCGGGAGGCGGTCGAAATCCTCGCCAAAGACACCCGCTTTGACGGCATTCTGATGGATTGCCAGATGCCGGTCATGGATGGCTACGCGGCAACGCGCGAGATTCGCAAGAACCCGGCGTTTGCACAAATACCGATCATCGCCATGACGGCAAACGCCATGGCGGGCGACCGCGAAAAGGTTATGGAGGCCGGCATGAACGACCACATCGCCAAGCCGCTGAACGTCGCCGAGATGTTCAACACGCTGGCGAAATGGATCAAGCCGAAAGCCGGGGCCGCAGCGACAGAAGGGGCTGGCAAAATAACGTCCGTTCGTGATGGGAACGTTATCCCCGATCTGCCTGGAATCGACACCCAGGCCGGACTCGCCACGACGATGAACAATACCAAACTTTACCTGCGGCTTTTGGCCAAGTTTGCCGACACCCAGGGTCGGTTCGCCGAATTGTTTGCCACAGCCCTTGAGGATGCGACCCGGTCGCACGAGCCCGGGCGGCCCACACGCTGAAGGGCACGGCCGGCAATATCGGTGCCAGGGGCGTGCAGGCTGCCGCAGAAGCCCTTGAACTGGCCTGTAACGAAAAGGTGCCCGCCGACCGGATTGCCGAGTTGCTGCAAAAGACCCTGGCCGAGCTGGCACCGGTGATCGCGGGACTCCAGACCGTGGGCGCCGCCGAAGCTGCCCCGGTCCCGGCCCCAGCGCCTGCGGCTAAAGATACGGCCAAGCTGATGGAAGGCGTGCACCGGCTCAAGACCCTGCTGGAAGACAGCGATTCCGAAGCCGGGGATCTGATTGAGGAACTGACCGAACTGGCCAAGGGCTTGCCCATGGCGGGCGTGCTGAAGCGGGTCGCCGCCGCCGTGGAAGACTTCGAATTTGACATCGCGCTGGAAATTCTTGCAAAGCAGTAAATGATGGCACTTCCTTCCCCCCGGTCGCTGGTCGCCACAACGCTGCATGTCGCCGGTATCGGTGCCTCGGCCGGCGGGATCGAGGCCATGCTGCCGATGTTCGCACAAATGCGGCCCACGGGCAGAATGGCCTATGTCGTCGCCCAGCACATGGCGAAGGATGGCCACGACGAGTTGGTGGTACGCCTGATCGGCCGCGAGTCGGTGTTGCCGGTGGTGCTCGCACGGCAGGTTGAAAGCCGCAAGCCCGATACGGTTTACGTCATTCCCTCGGGCAAGGACGGCACGGTGAGCGGTACGACCCTGACGTTGCAGGATCCGGCACCCGGCCATCTGTCCACGCCCTCGGTAAATGTGCTGTTCACCTCGCTCGCCGAATCCTCGCGCGGCAATGCCATCGGCATTGTGCTGTCCGGTACGGGGTGCGACGGCGTTGCCGGTTGTCGCGCGCTCAAGGCCTGGGGCGGGCTGACCATCGCCCAGGATCCGGCTGAAGCCAAGTTCACTGGGATGCCGAATGCCTCCATCGACGCCCATCTCGTGGATCAGGTGCTGACGGTCGGAGCCATCGGTCCCACGCTGGCCGAAAAATTCCCGGGCACAATTGCCGCACCCCGGACGCAGACCGGCACCAACACGGCGAGCCTTAAGGACATTCTGGCGACCCCCCCCCCGCCGGGGCCGGAGAACCGCGAACTGGCCGTCTTGCTGCCGCTGGTGCATAAGGCTACCGGGATCGACTTTTCCAGTTACAAGGAAGAAACGCTTCTGCGCCGGCTGGAAAAGCGCAAAAGCACGCTGGGCCTTACCGGCGACGCCTACCTGGGCCTGGTGAAACGCCAGCCGGAAGAGCTGAAGATCTTGCAGCATCTGTTCTTGGTATCGGTCTCCTCCTTTTTCCGCGACCGCCCATCCTTCCGCGAGCTGGAACGGGCGTTGGCGGGCGTGTTGGCCACCAAGACCGATGGCGACCCGGTCCACGTCTGGGTACCAGGTTGCGCCTCCGGCGAAGAACCCTATACCTTGGCCATCCTGCTGAGCGAGCTGCTCGGCGAACGCCGCAATCGCCATCCGGTGCGGATCACCGGCACGGACCTCAATCCCGAAGCGCTGGACATGGCCAGGGCCGGCATCTACCGGCAAACTGCTTTCCGCGAGATGGAAGATGCCTTGCGCAAGCGCTACTTCACGTCCAAGGGCCACCAGCATTTTGAGATCGGGCCAGTGCTGCGCGAGATGGTCGAGCTGGAGCAGTGCGACGTGTTGAGCCGCACGCCCGTATCGCAAGGCGCCCATCTCGATCTGGTAAGCTGCCGCAACTTGCTGATTTACATGAAAAGTCATCTACAGGATCGTCTGGTCACCAGCTTTCACCGCGCGCTGGCGCCGCAGGGTCTGCTGTTCATCGGCCAGTCCGAGTCACTCGGTCTTGTCGGCAATTCGCTGTTTGAGGCCATAGACAACTACCACCGGCTGTTCCGCCGCCGGCATTGAGCACGAAGTCGGAAGTATGTTTTCGGGGGTATCTCATGAAACTGTCAAATGTCAGGATTGCCGGAAAACTGTACGGGTTGATACTCATCGCGATGGTGGGCATGGTCGGCATTGCCAGCATGAGCCAGTACCAGATTGGCAAGGTTTTCGATCTGGCCAACTATGCCACCATCAACACGGTTCCCAGCTTCATCACGCTCTACGATGTCCAGAATCGATTTCTCAGAATAAGAATAGACTCGCGCGACCATGTGATGAATACGGACGATATAAAAATGTCCGTGCTCGACGGTGAAATAAAGGAGGAGCGCGAAGGGATTGCCAGGGGCTTGAATTATTATGAAGAAAAGTTGGTTTCCGATCCAGAAGACTTGAAATTGCTTGGCGTAGTTCGTTCTGCATTCAGAGAATATTACATTGGACTGCTGGATCCGGTGCTGTTGTTGTCCCGCCAGAACAAGAATGTCGACGCGCGCGATATATTGGAAAAAAATCGGTCCTTGGTAGACAAGGTCGAGCAGGCGTTAAAGGGACATATCGAGTACAATAATAAACTGGCTCAGTCCGGCTCTGCGGAGGCTATGGCCGCGAAAAACATGGCGTTCTGGGTGTCCATCGGAATGACGGTGCTGATGCTGATGTTCATCAGCCTCTTCGGCTGGATCCTTGCCAGCCGGCAACTGGCGCGTCCGATCGGCGTGGTCGTTGAAACCTTGAAGCAACTTGCGGACGGCAGTCTGAATGTGACCGTCGACGGCATCGAGCGGCGGGATGAGGTCGGGGACATCGCCCGTGCCGCTCAAGTGTTCAAGGAATTTGCGCAAAAACTCGATACGGAAAGCTGGATCAAGTCGCATACCTCGGAAATTGGGGCGGCCCTGCAACGGGCGGAGGATCTGCGGGAACTGGCGCAGACTGCCATTTCCCGTCTGGCGCCGGTGATTGGTGCCGGCCATGGCGCCGTTTACGTGATGGACGGCGAGCGGCGGTTCAATTTGCTGGGCAGCTACGGGTACCGGGAACGCAAGAGCCTGAACAACAGCTTCCTGATCGGCGAGGGGCTGGTCGGGCAGGCCGCCATGGAAAAGGCACCCATCACTTTAAGGACGCCGCAGGATTACATCCAGATCAATTCCGGACTTGGCGAGGGACCGCCGGCCTGTGTGGCGGTGCTGCCGATCCTCCATCAGGAACATGTGCTTGGCGTGCTTGAGGTAGCGTCATTCCAGCAATTCTCCGATCGCGAGGTGGCGTTGCTCGACGCAGTGATGCCCGTACTGGCCACCAGCATGGAGATCATGAACCGCAATCAGCGCACCCGGGAACTGCTGACCGCGACGCAGGAACAGGCCGAGCGCATGGAAAAGCAGGCCGCCCAGCTCGAAGAGCAGTCGGTGGAGATGGAAGCCCAGCAGGCCGAGTTGCTGGAAACCGAGAACTGGTTCCGCAGCATCATCGAATCCGCGCCCGACGGCCTGCTTGTGGTCGAGGAATCCGGTGCCATCGTACTCTCCAATCCGCAGGCGGAGACCCTGTTTGGTTACGGCACCGGCGAGATGATTGGCCTGAACGTGGATTTGCTGGTGCCGAATACCATCCGCGCCGGTCATGGGGCGCATCGCCAGAAATTCCTGACCGAAAACCGCAGCCGGATCCTGGGCGACCGGGGCGGCATCAGCGGCGTGCGCAAGGACAGCACCGAATTTCCGCTGACGCTGACGCTCAGTCCGCTGCCCGTGCGTGGTAACCGTGGCCGTTGCGTGAGCGTTTCCATGCGTGCCGTCACGGCCGGGGTGTAGAGGCCTGACGGTCCTGAACCATTTGATGACAGGGAAAATGCTATGGAAATCGGTACCGATCTCGTTGAAAAAGCCACCGTTCTGGTCGTTGACGATACGCCGGATAACCTGTCGCTGATGAGCGGACTGCTCAAGGGCGACTACAAGGTCAAGGGCGCCAACAACGGCGAGAAAGCGCTCAAAATCGCGGCAGCCGATACGCCGCCGGACTTGATCCTGCTCGACATCATGATGCCCGGCATGGACGGCTACGAGGTTTGTCAGCACCTTAAAACCAACCCGGCAACCATGAACATTCCGGTCATCTTCCTCACCGCCAACGCCGAGGTCGCCGACGAGAAAAAGGGACTGGAACTTGGGGCGGTCGACTACATCACCAAGCCGATCAGCCCGCCCATCGTCATGGCGCGGGTGAAGACCCACCTCATGATCAAGGCGTCGGCCGACTTCCTGCGCGACAAGAACGATTATCTTGAACTTGAGGTCGCCAAGCGCACCGGCGAGGTGATGGCGATCCAGGATGTGACGAT
>JADFXL010000217.1 GCA_015233585.1 Alphaproteobacteria bacterium
CCGCCCGGACAACGTGGCGACGGCGACGCGCGCCCTTATCTCGGGAATCCTTATGGCGGCTTAATGAAATCCTGCCGCCGCTCCACGTCGAGGTTATGTCAAGGGGGGGTGAGATATCCGGGCTAGGGGCGCGGAACACCCAGTTTTTCCAGAGCATCGCCATCGCCGTCGCTGAAGTTGTTCTCTCGGCGGGGCTGCTGACGGGTATCGGCATCTGGCTTACCCGTCATCTCTACCGCCTTACTCGCCTCAGCGATGAGGTGGCCAGGGGAAACTTCACACCGGACACCGCGCCAGAGGGCGATGACGACATTGGCAAGCTGGGCGCGGCTTTCAATGCCATGTCCCGAACCATCCGCGACCGTATCGACGAACTGACCATAGCGATTAAATTGAAGGAAGATGCGGAACACGAACTGCGGAAAAGCGAACACCGGTTCCGCGATCTGGCCGGTTCGGCTTCGGACTGGTTCTGGGAAACCGATGCCCGGTATCGCCTTACCTTTGTATCGGAGCGGATTGATTCCGTTCTCAAGGTCGGTGCCAAGGCGATCCTCGGATTTTCCTGGTTTGAAATCGGCCTGGACGATGATCCCGGTATGGCGGAACTGCACCGTGCCGTTATTAACGGCCAAGTTCCGTTTCGGGATCTGATTTTCTCCATTGGCTCCCGGGATGAGTCTGATTTCCGTATCATCCTGATCAGCGGCTTGCCGGTTTTCGACCAGGATCACAGCTTCCTTGGCTATCGAGGCGTCGGCATCGACATTACCCGCGAGGCGCTCGCCGAACAAAACGCGGCCCGTTCCCGTCAGCAACTCGACGACGCGATCGAAAGTGTGGCCGACGCCATTGCCGTCTATGACACCGAGAACCGGCTCGTCATCTGCAATCGTGCCTATATCATGGGGTTCGGTGGAGCCTATGATGTCATCAAACCAGGCGTCTCGTTCGAGAGCGTCCTGCGCATTGCGCAAAAGCGGGCGATTTTGTTCGTTGACGAGACGGAATTCGAGAAATGGTTGACCGATCGTCTGGAATGGCACCGGAAAGCCGACGGGCAACCGTTCACCGTCCGGCGTCCTGACCGCTGGATGCAGATCCGGGATACGCCAACCCGTGAAGGGGGGGTCGTCACGGTCGCGACCGACATTACTCAGTTGAAGGAACGCGAGGCCGAACTGGACACCCTGCGCCGACGCTATGCCCTGATTCTCGATTCCGCCAACGAGGGTATCATCGGGCTCGACGAGAGCGGCAAGGTAACCTTCGCCAACCGCATGGCGGCGACCATTCTTGCCCTGCCAGCCGGCGCCATGGTCGGCAAGCCCATTTTGTCCCTGGTCCAGCCAGCCCTGGTCCAGCCAGATCGAAGCGTCGAGGAATCGCCGATCCTCGCCGCCTGTCGGAATGGAGTTCCGACGGAATCCGGTGCGGAAACCTTTTGCACCGGCACCGGCAAGGAACTGCCGGTCGATTATGTCGTAAGCCCCATGTATGACCAGGATCGGGTAGCGGGAGCCGTCCTTCTCTTCCGGGACGCCACGCTACGGCTACAATACGAATGGACGTTGGCCAATCAACAGCAGGAGTTGTCCCGGCAGGTTGCCGACCGCACGGCGGAACTGCAAAAAGAAATCTACATCCGGACCCGTTATGAGACGGAATTGCGGGTGTCCCAGAACCGGCTCAAGGCCATTACCGACAGTCTGGTCGAAGGCGTCATGCTGATCGACCGCCATGGCCGGCTGGCCTTTACCAATGCCTCGGCATGTCATCTTCTCCAATGCCCCAGGAACAAGACCATGCTGGGGCAACCGCTCGACACCTTCATGCGCCTGCGCACACCGGCCGGCATTGTCGATTTCGCCGATTCCCCCTGGATGTCCGTTCTGACGGAGAACGTCACCCTGCGCAACGATGACGCGGTGTTCGATTTGCCGGACGGCAAGAACGTGCCGGTCGCTTATGCCTGCGTGTCGCTGGCGAGCGAGGACCAGGAACGATTCATCGTCGTTTCCTTCCGCGATATCGGTACCCTGAAGCAGGCGCAATGGGAAATGCTCCAGTCGTCCCGGCTTGCCAGCGTCGGCCAGCTTGCGGCGGGGATCGCTCACGAGATCAATACCCCGACACAGTACATCGGCGATAACCTGAGCTATATCCGCGACGGACTGAAACGGCTGCGCCAGACCATCGAGGCCGCGCGGGAACTGGCGGATGGCGTGTCCGGCCATCCCGGGTTGACCCCCGCTCTGACCCGTTTCAGGGACACGATGGCGACGGCAAAGGTCGGACGCGTCCTCGAAGAACTCCCCGGCGCCATTGATGAATCCCTGGAAGGCGTGGCCCGTATCGCCCACATCGTGCTGTCCATGAAAGAATTTTCCCATCCGGGAACAACCGTCAAGACGGCGACCGATATCAACCGGGCGCTGGAGAGCACCCTCACCGTATCCCGCAATGCCTGGAAGCAAGTGGCCGAAGTCGAACAATGCTTCGATCCGGCGCTGCCCAAGGTGGTGTGCCATGGCGGCGAGATGAATCAGGTGTATCTGAATCTGATCCTGAACGCGGCGCAGGCAATCGAGATGTCGGGTAAACCGCTTCCCGGCCGCATCGTCATAACGACACGGGCCGCCGCCGGCTGGGTCGAAGTCATTGTCGCCGACAACGGCCCGGGCGTGCCGAAGGCCAGTCGCGATCGCATCTTTGATATGTTCTACACGACCAAGGAAGTTGGCAAAGGGACTGGCCAGGGGCTGGCAATTTGCCGGGATGTGGTGGTAAACAAGCATGGAGGCAGTCTTGAGTTGAGTGACGCTCTTGATGGCGGAGCCATTTTCACCGTTCGCGTTCCGGTGAACGGCGAGTATGGCAACACCAGCGATGCGGAGGATTGGTGATGGCAAAAAAGCTCATCCGGGTCATTTTCGTGGATGATGAGGTGCATATCCTGCGGGGTCTCCGCCGTTCCATGAGCGAAATGGAAGACGAATGGGACATGGTGTTCTGTCCGTCGGCCGCCGAGGCCCTGGAGCGGATGAGTCGGGAGCCGTTCGACGTGGTCGTATCCGATATGCGGATGCCGGGGATGGACGGAGCCCAGTTCCTCAATACCGTTCGCGATCGCTGGCCGGCAACCGTTCGTGCCATTCTTTCCGGCTATGCCGAGAGCGAAGCCATCTTCCGTACCGTTGGCCCGGCCCATATCTATCTCGCCAAACCGTGCGACGCCGCCGTGCTCCAGGCGGCGATCCGGCGGCAGGCAGCCCTTCACGAGATCCTCGACAATCCAGACCTGCGCGCATTGCTTGCCGGCATCACCAGTTTGCCAAGTCTGCCGGAGCCATTCCTCCGCCTGGTAGCGGAACTCCGGTCCCCAAACGCGTCGTCGGCGCGTATCGCCCAGATCATCGGCCAGGACGTGGCCATGACGGCTGAGCTTTTGAAACTGACCAACTCCGCCTATTTCTCGGTGGCAAGCCATGTGGCGACACCGTTGCAGGCGGTGCGTCTGCTTGGCCTTGAAACCGTGCAGTCCCTGGTTCTCCGGATCGGCATCTTTCGCCAGTTTTCCGGCACCGGGGCCACCCGCCCGCTGCTTGAGGCCCTGACCCGCAACAGCCTGATGATTGCCCGGCTGGCAGAAGGCATCGCCGTTGCCGAGGGCGCGGACCAACCGACAGCCAAATCGGCCTACTGCGCGGCCATGCTGTCCGACATCGGGTGCGTTGCGCTGATCGACGGACAGCCCGAGACCTACCGCCGGGTGCTGTCCCGGGTTTCGACGGCGCTGCCCCTGCCGGAGGCCGAACGTCAGGAGTTCGGGGCCAATCACGGCCTGATCGGCGGCTATCTGCTGGGGCTTTGGGGCTTTGCGGACAGGATCGTCGAGGCGGTCACCTATTCCTGCGACCTGCGAACCAGCGCGACGCGGAACAATCTTGTGCTGGTTGCTTTGCTCGCCGCCCGTGCTTTGGGCCCGCCCATGCCGCTCCTGCCGGCCGAATGTCCAGACGGATGCACAGGTATGCTCGATTACCTGACTCGCACCTTTGACGAGGATCAACTCAAGCGCTGGCGCGACCTTGCCGGGCGGGAGAAGGTGGGTCTGCCGTAGCAAGATAAAAACCTGTTCTAAGCGTGGAAGGAAGTGCCAGGATGTCCCAATTAATAAAATCGCCGCCGGGAATGCCAACAGGAGCCTGCCATGACTGAGGAACGCATACTGCTGGTTGACGATGACCCGCATCTCCTTTCCGCCTTGCGACGCCATCTCGGCGACGAATTTGCCCTGACGACTGCCGGGAACGGCCGGGATGCGATCGATACCGTTCGAACCGCCATGACGGCTCATACCCCTTTCGCCGTTGTCCTGTGCGACATGCGAATGCCCGGTATGGATGGCATCGAGACATTGGCGGCCATTCGCGATGTCGCTCCCGACACGGTGCGTATCATGCTTACCGGCAACGCCGATTTTTTAGAGGGAGCCGAAAAAGGTACCGAGTATCTTCGCGATCACATGAGGTTTTATGACCAGGACGAGGAACTGATATACTGGTACCATGGCCTGAAGCTAGGGGCGGACGGCAAGGAGACAAAGCTCCTTACTTCCGAGTTCGGCGACGACTATGACTCCATACCCATGTATGAGCAGATTTATGCCCTTGCAGGCCCGACGCAAACGTACAGGGTTACGGGTGACAAAAAAATAATGTGGGACATTGAACATACGATAAAGCTCTTCGAGAAATTCTATAAGGATA
>JADFXL010000218.1:0-687 GCA_015233585.1 Alphaproteobacteria bacterium
CCGCCATCCCGGGACTGCTGCCCAGGGACGATGGAACCGAATTTGCTGGCCGCAACCGGGGCAAGAACATGGATCTGCGACGCCGGGACCGCCCCCACCAGCACGCCCTCTCTCGAACCGAACACCACCGGCCGGACCATCTCGACCACCGCCCGGCGCGAGTCAATCGGCGGCGGCAGAGGCGCAGGTTGGGTTACAGCATAGGAGGTATCCGTCACCTGAGAAAGCGCGTCCATAACCTATTCCTCCTTGAGGAATAATACCTGAGCAGATTATATCACAATTCACGTCTTTCAACCACAGAGTCTTGAAATTAGGCTCGACCGCGTCACCCCTGTTTCTTGATATTCGCGGCCTTCATGAGTTCATACAAAGTCGGACGCGAGACCCCGAGAAGCTGGGCGGCATCGGAGACATTGTTGTCGGTAAGCGCCAAGGCACGGGCGACCGCCTTGGCGTCGGCCTGTTCGCGGATCTGCCGCAAGGTCGGCATCAGCGGCGCTTCCGGGGTGCTCGGCAAGCCCAGGTCTGCAACGGAGATGGTCTTGCCGTCGGCCATTAGTACGGCGCGCCGGACCCGGTTTTCCATCTCCCGGACATTGCCGGGCCAGCGATAGGCGACGATGGCGGCCATGGCTTCCGGTGAGAATCGCTTATGCTGGTGGTTCAGGCTCTCGGCGCTTTTCA
>JADFXL010000218.1:700-4651 GCA_015233585.1 Alphaproteobacteria bacterium
TGGCCAGAACGATGGTGTCTTCCTCACGCTCGCGCAGGGGTGGGATATGAAGGCTGATTTCGTTCAGGCGGTAAAACAGATCTTCGCGAAACCCGCCCTCGCTCATCCTGGCTTCAAGGTTGCGGTTGGTGGCCGAGATGACCCGGACATCGACTTCAATTTCCTTGCGCCCGCCGATCCGCTCGATGGTATGGCTCTGGAGAAAGCGCAGCAGTTTGGCTTGCAGAGGAAGCGGCATATCGCCGATTTCGTCCAGGAACAGGGTTCCGGTATGGGCCTGTTCGACCTTGCCGATGGTCTGCTTGATCGCCCCGGTGAAAGCCCCCTTTTCGTGGCCGAACAACTCGCTTTCCAGCAGGGCGTCGGGAATCGCCGCACAATTGATGGCAACGAAGGGATTGCCGGCCCTGGGGCTGGTGTCATGGATGGCCCGCGCGAAGACCTCCTTGCCGGTGCCGCTCTCGCCGGTGATAAGGACGGCGATATTGGCGGAGGCAACCCGCTCGACCATGCGGCAGAGGGCCAGCATCTCGGGGGAGGCGGCGACGATCCCGGCCAGGGGCGATGGCTTCAGGGCGGCCAGACGGAGATTCTCCGCCTCCAGATCATAAAGGTGGAACGCGCGCTGGATAATCAGAATCATGACCTGGGGGTCGATGGGCTTGGGGTACAGGTCATAGGCGCCCAGGGTGACGGCCCGCAAGGCGTTGGCGCGTTCATCGTTGCCGCTGGCAATGATGACCTTGGTCAGGGGACGCTGGCTGAGAATGGTCTCCAGGGCGGCAAGCCCCTCGCTCGCCCCGTTGGGGTCGGGCGGAAGGCCCAGGTCAAGGACCACTACCGGGGGCTGGAGCTGATGGAACAGGACCAGCCCCTGGGGCCGGTCCTTCGCCGTGGCGACCTCAAAATCGGCCAGTGCCCATTTCATCTGGGTCCGCAAGCCGTCGTCATCTTCAATTACCAATACGGCCCGGCGGGGTGTGTCGGTCATTTTGTGCTTCCTTCAACTCAGGGCGATCGCCCCACCCCATTTGGGGGCTATGCCCCATAGGCGTTAAAATAACGGTCTTTTGGGGTATTTGACATGGGGTTTTCGTTTCCGTGGCGCGTTGGTGAATGATTTCCGCATCATCGCCTGGATCGGGATTGGGTCGCGAATGGCAACCACCAACGTATGGGGCTATGCCCCAGGCCCCCTTTGTTGTTAAAAAGAGGGAAGGGGGGCTGAGCGCCCCGCGCTTACCAGCTTTTGGGGCAAACCATCATGTCCGGCAACACTTTTGGCGTTCTGTTCCGCTTTACTACCTTTGGCGAGAGCCACGGGCCGGCCATCGGCTGCGTGATCGATGGAGTGCCCCCGCGTCTTGCACTGAACGAGGCCGATATCCAGGTCTGGCTGGACCGGCGCCGGCCCGGCCAGTCCCGTTTCACCACCCAGCGCCGCGAACCCGACACCGTGCGCATCCTCTCCGGCGTTTATCAGGGGCAGACCACGGGAACGCCCATCGGCCTTTTGATCGACAACGTGGACCAGCGCTCCCACGACTACGGCGACATCGCCGAGAGCTTCCGGCCCGGTCATGCCGACTATACCTATCACCATAAGTACGGCATCCGCGACCCGCGTGGCGGCGGGCGGTCCTCGGCGCGGGAAACGGCGCTACGGGTGGCGGCGGGGGCGGTGGCGCGCAAGGTTCTGGGCGGGGTGAGCGTGCGTGGTGCCCTGATCCAGCTCGGCTCCCATGCTATCGATCGCGCCCGCTGGGACTGGAACGAGGTCAACAACAACCCGCTGTTCTGCCCCGACGCCGTGGCGGCAGCGCAGTGGGCGGACACCCTGGACCAGGTGCGCAAGGCTGGTTCCAGCATCGGGGCCGTGGTCGAGGTGGTGGCCGAAGGCGTGCCGCTGGGCCTGGGCGCGCCGGTCTATGACAAGCTGGACGCCGACACCGCCAAGGCCCTCATGAGCATCACCGCCGTCAAGGGCGTGGAAATCGGCGAGGGCTTCGCCGCCGCCGCTCTCTCGGGCGAGGCCAACGCCGATGAAATGCGCGCCGGGCCGAATGGCACGGTCCGCTTCCTCTCCAACCATGCGGGCGGAATCCTGGGCGGTATCGCCACCGGCCAGCCTATCGTTGCCCGTATGGCGGTCAAGCCCACCAGCTCCATTCTTACCCCCCGCCGGACTGTGGATGTGAACGGCAACGAGGTGGAGATTTTCACCAAAGGCCGCCACGATCCTTGCGTCGGCATCCGCGCCGTGCCGGTGGCGGAGGCCATGGTGGCCTGCGTGCTGGCCGATCATTTGCTCAGGCATCGGGGGCAGTGTGGGGGGTAGGGGCGCAGCACGCTTCCCATTAGCCAAAAAATTGGGAATTATGAACCATCATAGATTTTTTATCAAGTATTGACTTTTGAGCAATATATGTACCATCTTACCTAGGATTATTCGGTAAAAAACATGAAGATTTCGTATCAAGTCAGTATGTGGCGTGGTTCATGAGCAGGCGTTTGCATAAGGTGGTGCATCTTGCCGTGTTTGTGTCGAGCCGGTTCATGTGAGGCTAGAATAAGGTGGAGATGGAAAATGGGATCTCAGATGGAATTGGCCAAAAGGCGTCTTTTTGATACCGAAGGGCTACAGGCAGGGAACGTGAAGCTTTTTCCGGGGAGCAACCGAGATGCGACCGCCGAACAGATGGCGCAACAGGTCAATATGGCTATTGCACAGATTGAAGCTGGCGATTACGATGAATTGGTGAATTTTGATGACTAATCTACCGGAAGGATGTGATGACATTTTCCCAGCTTTATGACCATTGCCAGACATTATTGCCCAAGATCAAAAGAAATGACCTGAAGGACAAGGTTATCGAGTTGTCATGTCGAGGAAAAATCAGAACAATGAAAACAACCCTCGACGTGGCCTCATGTCGAGGGTTTTATTTGTCTGCGGGGAATTGTGATCATCAATTTGTCAAACAACATGGCTCAACGGTTATTGTTTTGGCGCGTGGACTTAATCCATGCTGGGAGCGGTTCGTTTTCACCAAGGAGTTAATGCACCACTTTGATGATCCGGCCGAGGCAAGCGATTCTGGCGATAAGTTTGAGAGAATGCTTGAGGATCTGGTGCCGGGCGGCAGGGAACGATCCCCGCAGGCAGATTCAGAAGTGGCGTGTTTCTGGATGGCATTGGCTGTACTTTGCCCCGAGTCATACCGTAAAAAATTCGATGCAGAGCGCAGAGCGGGTCGGCTTGATGATTACGCCATCGCTCTTCAATTGCGGATACCGCAAGTGTATGTCCATCGACTTTTCGAGGACCAATATCTGAAAAATATAGAGAAATATAGAGAAATGAATAAATAATAATGCCGATAAAGCAGGGGGACGCGGTGCCCCCCCCCCCCCGAAAGGCCCTCTCTCACTCCCCCGCTTCCACCATGGCGCGGAAGTACGCGATAGTCTTCTGCAACCCCTCTTTCAAAGGAATGGCCGGTTCCCAGTTCAAGGTCTGGCGGGCCAGGGTAATGTCGGGGCGGCGCTGGCGTGGGTCGTCCACCGGCAGGGGATTGAACACCAGTTGCGATTTCGACCCCGTCATGGCGATCACCATCTCCGCCAGTTCGCGGATGGTGAATTCGCCGGGGTTGCCCAGGTTCATCGGACCCGTCACCGTGTCGGGAGTGTCCATCAGGCGCAGGAACGCATCAATCATATCGTCCACATAGCAGAACGAACGGGTCTGCTCGCCGTCGCCATACAGCGTCACCGGTTCCCCCTTCAACGCCTGGATCACGAAGTTGGATACCACTCGCCCGTCGTTCGGGTGCATTTTGGGACCATAGGTGTTGAACAGCCGCGCTACCTTGATGCGTACTCCGTGCTGGCGGTGGTAATCGAAAAACAGGGTCTCGGCACATCGTTTGCCCTCGTCGTCACAGGCCC
>JADFXL010000219.1 GCA_015233585.1 Alphaproteobacteria bacterium
GGCGCGAACCCTCAAACCCGAAGTGGCGGAGATGCGGCTTGAGGCCGATGCCGCAGCGGCCAGGGTGGGGGCCGAAAGCAGTCCGCCCGATTCGAAATTCAATCCCACCTACATGGATGTCCCCCGCGACCGCCCCAGCTATGCGCCTACGCCTAACGCGAAGACCACCAAATATACTATCAATCAGGAGTTGCCATTCTTCGGCAAACGGGATTTGAAGGAGAATATCGCCGGTGCCCTGGCGCACGCGGCGGACGCGGCAGCACAGTCGACCGTGAACGAGGTACTGGCACGGGTGAAGGTGGCCTATGCCCAATACTATCAGGCCCATCTGGCGATGGAGCAGACGGCTTCCCTCATTGAGGCCATGACGAAGGTGGCGAAGATCGCGCAGGTTCGCTATGGGCAGGGAGTTGGCGACCAGCAAGAGGCCGCCAGAGCCGAACTTGAGCGTTCCTCCATGGTGGCCGAACTGGCCCGGCTGGAGACAAACCGTTCCAAGGCCCGGGCTCGCCTCAACGCCCTGGTCAATCATCCCGCCAACGCACCGCTGGTTGAAGCGCCGCGCCCACGTACCCTACCCTCCCCCGCCGCCCTTGATTACGCTCGCCAAGGCGCGCACCCGGAATCCTCGTTTTGCCGAAGCGGATGCCCGGATTGATGCGAGCGACAAGGGCCAGGAACTGGCCGAGCGAAGCTGGTATCCGAACGTCAACGTTGGTGTCACTGCCGTCCAGCGCAAGGACTCGAACGATGGTTATGAGGCGTTGCTGGAGGTGAACATCCCCCTGCAATGGGGACTGCACCGGTCCCAGCAGCAAAGCGCGGCTGACGCCGCTGCCACCACCCGCTCGCGGCGCCTGGCGGCGGAACGGGAAATCGAAAACGGGCTTCAAGAAGCGTGCCTTGCCCTAAACACGGCGCGCAGGATTGGGCTGGTGCTGGCCGAGAACAATCTGCCGCAGGCTCAGGCGTCTTTCCAGGCATCGATGAAAGGTTATGAGCTGAGCCGCAACGGCATGGCCGACGTGCTGGCGTCGCTGGATCGTTTGCGGCGGGCACAGATTGACCTGCTTAATGCTCTTTATGAGCAACAGAAACATTTGGCCGAAATCGAACGGCTGGTGGGGAACCGCCTATGATCCTAAATCAACGAGAAGATAAAGATGCGATGGGTCCAGCCCCCTCGCGCTCCCCGTTAATAAATGGGGAGCACGAGGGCCTCAGGCCCTCGTTCTTTCCTCTTCTTGACATCATGGATGTTGGGCAGTCACGAAAATAATGCAACAAGTCAGGAATTCGGTTGCTCCGCTGCCCTTGGCTGTCGCCCCACGAACCGGAGACGCAGACGTTCCATCGCCAGATAGATGACCGGCGTTGTGTAAAGGGTGAGAACCTGACTAAGCAATAAACCGCCAACAATGGCGATGCCAAGCGGGCGGCGCAGCTCAGAACCGGTCCCATGGTCGAAAGCCAGCGGCAAGGCGCCCAGCAGCGCCGCCATGGTCGTCATCATGATGGGGCGAAAGCGCAGTACCGCTGCCTGGAAGATCGCTTCGGCCGGGGTCCGCCCTTCCAGCCGCTCGGCCTGGAGGGCGAAATCAATCATCATGATGGCATTCTTCTTGACGATCCCCATCAGCAGCACAATGCCGATAAGGGCCACCAGCGAAAGATCCTGGCCGGTCATCCTCAAGGCGATCAGCGCTCCCACGCCCGCCGACGGCAGAGTTGACAGGATGGTTACCGGATGGATGGTGCTTTCATACAGGACGCCAAGCACGATGTAGATGACCACCACCGCCGCCAGTACCAGCCACGGCTCGTCCTGGAGCGAGGAACGGAACTCGGCGGCATCGCCGCTGTAACCGCCGGCCACGGTATCGGGAAGCCCCAGTTCGCGCTTGGCGGAGTCAATGGCCGTCATCGCCTCCCCCAGAGACGCGCCGGGGGCGAGGTTGAAGCTGAGCGTCGTCGCTGGGAACTGCGCCTGGTGAAAGACGGCCAATGGCGCAGGCCCACGCCGCACCTGGGCGAAGGCGCTAAGAGGCACCAGCGCGCCGGTGCCCGAACGCACATAAAGATTTTTCAGTGTCTCCGGGGCCATCTGGTACTCGGGAGCCACCTCCAGAATGACGTGATACTGGTTGACCTGGGTATAGACTGTCGTTACCTGGCGCTGGCCAAAGGCATCGTACAGCGTATCGTCGATGGCCTGTTGCGTCACGCCCAGTTGTGAGGCTGCGTCCCGGTCGATGCGAATATCGGCCTGGAGGCCGGCGTTTTGCTGGTCGCTGGCGACATCCCTCAGCATCGGCAACCCCTGTAGCGCACTCACCAGCCGGGGGGCCCACAGGTCGAGTTCGTCGGCGTCGATGTCCATCAGGATGTACTGGTACTGGGTACGGCTGGAGCGGGCGCTGATCTGGATATCCTGGGCCTGCTGCATGTGGACGGTCACACCAGCGATGGGGGCCAGCCGCTCCGTAAGCCGGGCGATGACCGCCTCGGCAGACGAGGCGCGCTGGGCAACGGGCTTCAGGACGATGGTCATGTGACCACTGTTAGGGGTGGCGTTGACCGTCCCCGCCCCCAGGAACGAGGCCACCGACGCCACGTCGGGGTCCGTGTGGACGGCTTCGGTGACCCGGGCTTGCAACTCGGCCATGGCGCGGAAGGAAATTTCCTGGCGGGCGTCGGTCGTGGCGAGGATCAGGCCGGTATCCTGAGTCGGCAGAAATCCTTTCGGCGCAATCCCGTACAACCATATGGTCCCAACCAGCGTAGCCAGCGCGACGGTCAGCGTCGTCGGCTGGTGGCGCAACACCCAGGTCAGGCTATGGCCGTAACCCCGACGCAAGACGGAGAACAGGCGGTCGGTATACGCCTGTTTACCAGCCGGCCGGTGCCTCAGCAGATACGCGCACATCATCGGCGTCAGCGTCAGCGACACGACCGCCGAGGCTACCACCGCCACAGTCAGGGTCAGAGCAAACTCGCGGAACAACCGGCCAACGATGCCGCTCATGAACAAAAGAGGGATGAACACCGCCACCAGGGAGACCGTCAGCGAGATTACCGTGAAGCCGATTTCCTTTGCCCCCTTGAAGGCGGCATTGAGCGGCGTTTCCCCGGCCTCGATGAAGCGGACGATGTTCTCGATCATGACGATGGCGTCATCAACCACGAATCCGGCCGAGATGGTCAGAGCCATAAGGGAGAGGTTATCCAGCGCGAACCCCGACAGGGCCATGACACCAAAGGTGGCGATCAGCGACAGCGGAAGGGCCACGCTGGGAATGATGGTCGCGCGTAGCGTACCGAGAAAAACAAAGATTACCAGAATAACCAGCCCCACGGTCAATTCCAGCGTGAACTGAACATCCGCCACCGAAGCGCGGATGGTAGCGGTGCGGTCAGCCAGGATCGCCACCGCGACCCCGGCGGGAATGGCCTGGCTCACCACCGGCAGCAGGGCCTTTATCCGGTCGGCCGTGGCGACGATGTTGGCGCCGGGCTGGCGTTGAATATCGACGATGACGGCGGGGTGGCCATCGTACCAGCCAGCCACTTTCGCGTTTTCCACCCCCTCGACCACCGTACCGACATCCCGGACCCGAACCGCCGCGCCATTGCGGTAGGCGATGATCATGTTTTTGTAAGCCCCGACATCGCCAAGCTGATCGTTGGTGCCGAGGGTCAGTGCCTGTTGCGGCCCATCGAACCCGCCTTTGGGCAGGTCGACGTTGGAACGGCCTAACGCCGTGCGGGCATCCTCCAGGCTGAGGCCATAGGCGGCAAGGCGCGCCGGGTCGATCTGGATACGGAATGCCGGCCGTTGCCCGCCCTGGATCAGCACCCGGCCAACGCCGCTGACCTGACTGAGTTTCTGGGCCAGCAGTGTATCGGCTACGTCGTTGACCTTGGTGATGGGCAGGCTGTCGGAGGTCATGGCCAAGGTCATGATCGGCGGATCGGCCGGGTTGACCTTGGAGTAGGTAGGCGGATACGGCAAATTGGGCGGTAGCACCCCGCGTGCGGCCTGCATGGACGCCTGGACATCCTCCGCCGCCACGTCGATGTTCTTGCCCAGCTCGAATTGGAGCGTGATGGCGCTGATACCCTGGGAACTGGTCGATATCATTGAGGTAAGCCCGGCAATCAGACCGAACTGCCGTTCCAGCGGCGTGGTTACCAGCGAAGTCATGGTATCGGGACTGGCGCCCGGAAGCTGGGTCGTCACCTGGATGGTGGGAAAATCCACCTGGGGAAGGGCCGAGATCGGCAACATCCGGTACCCCAGGAACCCACAGAGCAGCACGGCCAGCGCCAGCAGCCAGGTTGCCACCGGGCGGGCGATGAACGGTGCCGACACATTCACGGCGACGGCCTCGCCCCATTACCCTCGCGGCGTTTTTGTTCTTCCTGCACCGGATTCGGGGGTGTTCTGGTTCCGTTGGCCGGGGCTGCCTCTGCCTTAGTGGCACCATTTTGGGGGATAATCGATACCAGCGTACCCTGCTGCAACTTGGCCACCCCTTCCACCACCACCGACGCACCGGGATCCAGGCCACTGTCCACCACCGCCACATCATCGGCGAAGGTCGCGATCTTGACCGGC
>JADFXL010000021.1 GCA_015233585.1 Alphaproteobacteria bacterium
TGTTCCTGATGAAGCAATACGCCATCGACCACGGCGCCGATGGCATCCGCGCCAATGCGGTAAACGCCGACCGCATCCGCTCGGGGCTGCTGACCGATGCGATGATCGCCAGCCGCTCGCAGGCGCGGGGACTGAGCGAGACCGCCTATATGGCCGGCAATCTGCTGGGGCGCGAGGTCACCGCCGAAGACGTCGCCGACGCCTTCCTGTGGCTGGCCCGGGCCCGCAGCACCCCCGCCTGCACCGTTACCGTCGACGGTGGCAACATCGAGGCCAGCCTAAGGTAAGGGGGGGAGCCTACCCCACTGGATTCACGAGATACCCGAACGGGGGTTGATCTGGGGATGGCCGTGGGGCATGCTGCCGGTACGGGTCCCAGGCATACCTGTCGCTGGACCAATGGGCGGTTTGCGCCGATGACGCTGTTCATCGGCGGGGGTCGTCTGTTGCGATCGGGTGTCACCGGGCCCGAAGACATGGAAACACCAGGAGGAAAGTAACTATGACGCATCGTGCTTTGGTCACCGGCGGCTCGGCGGGTATCGGTCTCGCTATCGCAAAGAAGTTCCGTAGCCTGGGTTATGAGGTCCACGTTTTCGATATCGCCGAAGAGGCCCTGAAGGCACGTTGCGCCGAAATCGGCGCCACCGGCCATGTGGTTAACGTCGCCGATTACGCGGCCGTCGAAGCCGCCGTTAAGAGCATCCAGGAAAAGAATGGCCCTATCGACATCCTGGTCAACAATGCCGGCATCACCCGTGACGGCTTCCTGCACAAGATGACCCGTGAGAACTGGGATCTGGTGATGGACGTCAACCTGGGCTCGTGCTTCAACACCGTTCGCGCCCTGGTTCCGACCATGCGCGAGCGTGGGTTTGGTCGCATCATCAACATCAGCTCCATGAACGGCCAGCGCGGCCAGTTCGGTCAGACCAACTACTCGGCCGCCAAGGCGGGCATGATCGGCCTGACCAAGGCGCTGGCTCAGGAAGTTGCCGCCAAGGGCATCACCGTCAATGTGGTGTCGCCTGGCTTCATCCTGACCGAGATGACCGGCGCCATGCCGGCTGACGTACTGAAGACCGAAGTGGCGAAGATCCCCGCCGGCCGTATTGGCCAGCCGGACGATATCGCCAACATGGTCGTTTATCTGGCGAGTGACATGGCCGGCTTCATCACCGGCGCCACCATGTCGGTCAACGGCGGCCAGTACATGATCTGATCCTTGATCGGCGCCCCGAACTCCATCAAAAAATGGGGTTTGGGGCATCACGCCGTCGGCGTGCCTTTGGCAGCATTCATATATGAATGCGCCCCAAGCGGGGCCGGGGCAGCTATCCCGGATCTTGCCCCTCCACGGTGGAAGCGAAGTTGCGTCCGAACCATGCCAAGCGCCACTATTACCGTGGAGATATCTCCCGGCGAACTCATCGACAAGATCACCATTCTGGAAATAAAGGCGGAACGCATCCTCGACGCGGCGAAGTTGAGCAACGTGGAGAGTGAACTTGGGGTTCTGAAGGCGGCTCGTGAGGCTTCGATCGAAGCATCACGGGAACTGGACGACCTGACCGCCGGCCTGAAATCCGTCAACGAACGCCTGTGGGAGATCGAGGATCAGATTCGCGACTGCGAACGGGCCAAAGACTTCGGCACTCGCTTCATCGCTTTGGCCCGATCCGTCTATATCACCAACGACGAGCGTTCCACGATCAAACGCCAGATAAACGAAACGCTGGATTCGTCGATTGTCGAGGAAAAATCCTACGCGCCCTATTAACCCCATATTGCCGGCGACCACCTTCGCGGGCCGAGAGCTTTTGTGCATCCGTGGCGAGCGGCGTGTCTTTGCTGACCTATCGTTTGATCTGGAGCCGGGCGATGCGCTGGTATTGCTCGGACGCAACGGTAGCGGCAAATCAAGTCTGTTGCGGGTCATGGCCGGGCTGTTGCGTCCGGCGGCTGGCGTATTGCTGCGCGATGGCAAGCCGGTGGCCGACGACCCGGAAGCCCATGGCGGCGCGGCCCGGCATGTCGGCCACATGGATGCGGTCAAGCCGGTCCTGACCGTGGCCGAGAACCTGACATTCTGGGCCAATCTCTATGGCGGTTCGAGCGAGGGGGTGATGATCGCGCTGGAACGGGTGGGCCTTGGGCATCTGGCCACATTGCCGGGGAAAATGTTGTCGGCCGGGCAAAAACGCCGGGTCAATCTGGCTCGGCTGCTGGTGGCGCCGGCCCCGCTGTGGCTGCTGGATGAACCGACCACGGCGCTGGACAAGACCGCCGTTGCCGTGGTCGAGTCCATGATCGCCCAGCACCGCGCGAATGGGGGAATCGTGGTCTTTTCCACCCACGTCGACCTGGCGGTGGATGCGCGCCCGCTGGTCCTTGATGACCATATTCCGGCGAATCGGGAGCCACTTCCATGATGGTGGCCTTTGCCGATATTGTTCGTCGCGATGTGCGGCTGGCGCTGCGACAGGGAGCCGACAGCCTTACCGTGGTGGCGTTCTTCATCATCGGGGTGGTGTTGTTTGCGTTCGGGGTTGGACCGGAAATGGCGGTACTGGAGCGTATCAGCGCCGGCGTTCTGTGGGTCATGGCGCTGCTGGCCTCGCTCTTGTCGCTTGATCGCCTGTTTCAGACGGATTACGAGGACGGCAGTCTCGACCTCCTGGCGCTGACGCCGACGCCGCTTGGGGTCATCGTTGCGGCCAAGGTTACCGCACATTGGCTGACCACCGGCCTGCCGCTGATCGCCACGGCTCCTGTTCTCGCCGTTCTTTTGAACATGAACACGGCCGGATTCGGGGCCCTGATGCTGGCGATGATTCTCGGTACACCGACCTTGAGCCTGATCGGCGCCGTCGGAGCGGCTCTGGTCCTCGGCGCGCGGCGGGGTGGGGTGCTGCTGTCGCTTCTGGTGCTGCCGTTGTATATTCCGGTCCTGGTGTTCGGAGTCTCGGCTATCGACAGCGCGGTGATGGGCATGGCTACTCAGGCCCAGTTTTTCATCCTGGGCGCTCTGTTGCTGGGGACTCTCGTTCTGTGTCCGTGGGCCACACAGGCGGCCTTGCGGCAGGCGGTCGAGTAGATCAACTCCCCCTGTTGAGGACAACGTGGGAATCATTAGGCTGACGGCATGATTTACCTTTTCATCGCTGTGGGGGGAGCGCTGGGGTCTGTCCTTCGCTATTGGCTGTCCGGCCTGATCGCCAATGCGTTTGGGCAGACTTTTCCCTGGGGCACGTTGGTAATCAACATTACCGGATCGTTTGCCATCGGTCTGTTCGGAACCCTGACCGCGCCGGACGGGCGGGTGTTTGTTCCAGGTGAGTGGCGTCTGTTCTTCATGGTCGGCGTGTGCGGCGGATACACGACCTTTTCGTCCTTCAGCCTTCAGACCCTGAACCTCGCCAATGACGGCGAGTGGCTGTGGGCGGGAATGAACATTGTCCTGTCCGTCGTCTTATGCCTCCTCGGCGTCTGGCTCGGCCACACCGGGGCCTTGCTGCTCAACAAATAGGAGGACGGCCATGCAGTTGCCGAAGGATGCCATGCTGCTCCGCATCTACACGGGCGAGCAGGAGAAATGCGGGCATAAACCGCTCTATGAGGCGGTGGTGATGAAGGCGCGGGAGATGCACATGGCAGGTGCCACCGTACTGCGCGGTCCGTTGGGCTATGGTCATTCCAGCCGCATCCACACCGCCAAGATTCTGCGCCTGTCGGAGGATTTGCCGCTGGTTATCGAGATCGTCGATACCCAGGACAAGATCGATGCCTTCCTGCCGGAGCTGGACGTTATGATCGGCAGCGGCCTGGTGACCCTGGAAAAGGTCCAGGTACTCCAGTACGGGCTGACAAAACCAGGTAGGGAAGAAAGTTGAACCAAAAAAACCGCGCACAACAGAAAAACGAGGGCCTGAGGCCCTCGTGCTCCCCATTTATTATCTTATGAATGGGGGAGCGCGAGGGGCCTAAGGCCCCTCGCATCTTTATCTTCCAGTTGCAGTTACGATTATCAAAGGCCGGATTTGGGATTATTGGCACGCGCATCGCGAATATCCCGCTCCAGTTCCTGAAATGCCCTGGAAGCGTCTACCTTGCTCTGCAACAAATGGTTCTTGTTGACCTGATCCACCAGAATGCGGTTGGCGGTGCCCAGCGGATAGCGGAGCAGCACATAGACCCGGTACTGCTGTCCGGCGGGAATGAATTTCTTTTCGGTGATGCTGTAGCCTGACAGATTGACCTCGGTGATGAGGTTGCTGGTCACCCGCTCGCTTTCGGCCATGACCTGGGCATTCTCTCCTGCCCCGGATTCGGACAGAAACTCCTTCATCTTGCTGGACAGCCGGCTGTTGATGTGGTCGGCCAGCGAACGCTTGGCGGCGAGGACCGCCTTGTCCTCGGCAAATTGCAGGTCGGTCGAGGCGCCAACGCCAGCCGCATAGACGGAGACCGCATCGGTCGGAAGCGTGGTGTACCAGGACGGCAGTTCATCCACCGTCGACTTCACCGCATTGACGCGAGCTTCCTGTTTGTTCTGCTCTTGCTCCGCCACCCATTCGGGAGAGCCGGGCGGCGGCGAAGCGCAGGCGGCAAGGGCCAGCGCGCTGAGGCCAGCGCAAAGACCGACGCGAAACTTGGAGCGGTTCATGTCTTCCTCCTGGTAAGATCGAAAAGGCGCGTCTGGCCGTGAGGACACGGCCATCGAGGAACCAGGGCGCGTTCCGCGCTCATTCGCTCCCCCGGACAATATTGTAGACCTTGCGGACGAGGCGACGATCCCTCTGGGGAATTTCTGCCATGACGCGATTGAAGTCGTCCAGCGAATAGGTGTCGCGAAAGGTCATCGGCTTGCGGGTGGCGACGACCATCAGGTACTCATCCACCATCTTGCGGCCAGCGGGCTGACCGACGGGGAAGGCCGCCGTCAGGTCATAATGTCTGGCTCCGGCCTCGGTGGGAATGTTGATGGGCTTGTCGATATAACCATTTTTCTCGAACGGGTTGGGAAAGATACGGGCGACCTGGGCATCCCCCTTCTCGTAGGGCAGCCATTGGAAAATTTGTACCGCCATGGGCTGGGACGGCTTCAGGGTGACCGTCAATTTTTCGCCCTCCCGATAGACCGCGTTGTTCAAAGTGACGCCAATATCGAAATTTGGGTCGGGCTTGCCCTCGGCCACATACACGTCGGCTTCGAATGATATAGTGCATTTTCGAAAGGCTTCGACCTCGACCGTCGTCTCCGTCTTCCGGTTACGGGTAGAGCGAATTTCGCCCCCGACCATGGTCCAGACCGTCGAGTTGCGGGCGCAATCGGCTTCGTTGCCCTGTTCGGTGCAGCGCATCGTTTCTTCGGAAGACAGGGTCTCCCCCGTGACCTGACGCACGGCTTCGGCCCTGGCACGGTTTTCGGCCAGTTGACACGCCTCGGCCTCGGCCATGACCGGCGGGAAAATATAGCTCCCCCGGGCTTGCACCCATTCGGCAGAGGCGGGGAATGGCAGACTGAGGATGAAGGCGAAAACCCACGGAGCAGCAGCCCGCCTCTTCTCACACCATCGTTCCATCACTTCTGCGCCGCAATCAGCACGGTGCGGGGGAGCATTTGCTGATAGAGATCCTCCAGGCTCATTTCCGGGGTATCGGTTTCGGCGGTGAGAGATCTGCCCAGGAAAGCGAGGATGCGCCCGCCCTTGATGCCGATATTCATGTCTTCCATTATCACCCCGCTTTTCTGGTAGACATCGGCCCCGTCGGTCTTGCCGACCGCAACCCCGAGCAGATGGCCGCGTTTGTCGAAGACCGGCCCCCCGGAATTGCCCTTGTTGAGTTTGGCCGTCATCTGAAAGGTGTTGGGGTCGTTACCCAATCCGACGGACTTGGCGACAATGCCCTCGGTAAGCGCCGGCTGTTCGTCGCCGAGAATGGTGATCATGGGGTAGCCCATGACGATGGCGGCACGGCCGGGCCTGGGTTCGGCTATATCCGCAATCGGGATCACCGCGCCTTCGGGAAAGGGCTTGTCAATCTCCAGCAAGGCAAGATCATCCTCCTGGGACACCTTGACTACGTGGGCCATGCGAATATGGCCAGTACCGTTGCGTACCGCGATGGTGGTCATGCCCTCGATAACGTGTCGATTGGTGATGATCTGCCGCCCACCTTCCAGCACGATACCGCTGCCGGTCAGCATGGACGAACCGGGAGGAAAGGGGAAGGGTTCGGGATGGGCCAGGACTGCTGCCTGATAGCTCCTGCGGGCGGGCACCACCACGGGCGCGACCGCAATCGGCAGGGGGGGTTGCGACACTCCGGCGGGTGTTCTCGAAAGCAAGGGCTGTGGCGCCTCGACTCGTATTTCCTGAGTTTGCAGCCGGCCCTGGGGATCGACCGTCTTGAGCCAGGTGGTCATGACCTCCGCCCGCGCGGTCTGTCCCCGATCCAGATAAAACTGACGGGCCGTGGTTCGCACCCGGATAGCCTGGGCCTTACGCCCGTCGGCCCACAACAGTTGCCCAAGAACATCTTCCGCCCCGGCGGCGGTGGGAAACTGGCCGATGAAATGTTGCAGCTCGGTGATTCCGGCGGCAGGACCATTCTGCTGGGAGAGGTAGCGGGCGAGGATGATGGCGACCTCCTCGGAGTCGGGACGGTCGCGCCGGAGTTGGCGGAGACGATCCGCAGCTTCCCCGGCTTTGCCAATGCGCAGATCGGCGCGAGCCAGCACCAGATGGGCGGCAACGAGATCGGGATTGCTTTTCAGGGCCAGCATGGCATTGCGGCGCGCCTTGGCGATATCGCCCAGGGCCAGATCGGCCTCGGCCAGACCCAGATAGGCCTCGTCTTCACCGTCCAGCGATGAGAAGGAGGCCTCCTCGAAGAAGCCCAGGGCTTTGGCAGGCTTGCCGATGGCGAGGTAAATTCGCCCGAACAGCAGATCAATTCTGCCCTTGGTCGCGCCATCATTGGTGTCGAGCTGTTTGAGGATGGTGACGGCCGGCTCGTATTGTTCGGACTCGATCAGGCCCTGAGCCAATTCAATGGAAGGTTTGGGCCCGCTATCCGGAGCGCCCGCGAAAGCAATCCCGCCAAGTGCGAGAACCCCAATCGCGGCGCCAATCGCGAACCGTGAAACCAACATCACCATTTCCTCTCATTCGGGGTTCGGCCAGGACCGGTCAAGGCAGCGCCGCCGCACTGATATCCGGGGGAAGTTCCGACAGCACATCGCGCGCCGACATTACGGCCATGATCGGGGCCGCCGTAACCTTGGGCATATCGTCCGGGGACGTGAAGGGCGTTCCCACGGCAACGGATGGCGGCGAGATGGGCGCTGGCGAGGTGGGAGATTCTGGCGCCACCTCCTGAGGAACGGACGACACGATGATGGAGGAGGCTGGACCGGAAACTGGGGGGATGGGTGACGGGTCCGTCGTGGCTACGGGCGACGCGGGCGGCAAGGGCGGCGGCATCATTACGGTCGCTTGCGGCACCGAGGAATCGACGACGAAAGGCAGCGCGGGCGCAGGGAGCCCACCAGGGGACGGTGCCGGAACATAGGCCGGAGCCATCGAGATGGCTGGGACATAGGCCGAAATATAAGTCTGAGTCGGCGTCGGGACGTACACGGTCTGCGGCGTCGGATTAGCCGGAGGGCGCGGTGCGGAATAGCTCTCGGGAGGGGACGGCGTCAATGGCGAGGGGCGAGTCTCCTGAGAGGGGCGGTAATCCTGGCGTAGCGGCGCATTGAAGATGAACTGCGGTGGCAGGGGGTGGTTGACCTGGGCCTCCCGGGGGCGCCCTCCGCCATTGCCGGACGGCCGCAACGGCACATGGATGACCCGTGGCGGTACATGAACGACCCGTGGCGGGTGGGCGGGCTGCCCCCGAAATCCCCCAGAATGCGGCGGTGTTGGCTGATACTGTGATGGACCGGTACCGTATCCACCATAACCACCGCCCGCGTTCTGGTGCCCCCCGCCGTTCGCCAGAGCTGGCGCGAGGCCAACCAAAACGACAACGCCCGAGGCCATCGCGACACGGCCCCAGAAACCCGAACGAACCGGAAATGATGTCACCGAACCCTCCCTTGTGAATTGCCCGGTATTCCCCTCAAGTTAAAGCGTAACCGCACGGTGAAAGGATAGCTGTGATGTCGTTAACACTTGGTCACTTTTCTTCGCCCTGGGTGATCTGGGCGCTTTGGTCGCGGCCATAGTAACGGCGCGCCCAGTAGCTCAAGGTCTCCTTAAGATAACGGCCGAGCTGGTCTAACGTTACGTTGCCATCTCCCTTGCCGTAAGGCGGCTTGCTGGCTTCGCCGGCCATGCCCTTGAGAAAGTATTCGGTGAACAGGCCGTGGGATCCATCCTGCTCCCAGCTTGCGATCTGGTCGCCAGCAGCGGCGGCGATAACGGTAAGGCTGGCGGGAGGCTTTATCGTTTTGCTGCTGATCAGGATTGGCGAAGCCCGGCTCACCAGCGTTCCGGCCTGCGACTGCCCGGAGAAACAGGCTTCCAGCACCACGGTAACGCGCTCGGCGGGCAGCTTGGACAGGTTATCGTACAGCAAGGGCAGAGGATAAGCACTGAGGCCGATCCGGCTGGCCTCGGCGTCAGCAGGAACCAGATAAGGGCCGCCGCCGTCGACCCCAGGCGCGCCATGGCCGGCATAATAGACAAAGACCCGCGACAGGCCGGGCTTGACCCAGTCAAAAAGTTGCCCGCGAGGATTCTTGTCGCTGCCGAACACGGCGGTCATCTGGGCGGCGGTGGCATCCTTCAGCGTGATGATGTTCTTGTCGCGGATCCCCAGCGCCTGGGTAACGTAAAGACGGATGCTGGCGGCGTCCGCATGGGCCGGGCGGACATCGGGGATGTCGTGTCCCAGCCGGGTATAGTCGCCGTTGCCGATAATCACCGCGACATCCTCGGGACGATCCGGCCCCTTGGGATAGGTAAGGTTCAGCGGCGCCTCGTAAAGGCGTTCAGAGGTTGGCCGTGGGGATGATTCCACCGCCGCCGACTGGGCGGACTGTTTGCTCAAGGCGGCGGAGAGATCGGCCAGGAACGTAGTGAACCGGTTATCCGCCTGTTCGGCCTCTCGCGGCCTTGGGTTGGCCGGAGACGTCAGCATCGCCTGATGCCAGCGGGAACGCTCGGTATCCACCTCCTTGACCAGTTCAGCACGGGTCAAGGCGTACACGGCATAGGTCAGGCGTCCCTGGCTTAGTCCCGATATCAGTTCACCCGTGGCCGCCATCCCGCGCAGCAGGAACGAATTGCCCCACTCGACGGTTTCCCGATTCGCCCCGACGGGCAGCGGGGCCGTCCGCAGGAAGGCTGTCACCTTGCTGGTGCAGGCGTCGCGGAGGGTTGCCCAGAGAAGGATGGCTTGGCGTTCCGCTGCGGTTGGGTAGGCGTTGGGAGGGGATACCTCTTCCGGGATGCCTCCGGTGCGGGAGCGCGCGAGTTCGACCTTATGGCGGATGGGATCCAGTCCGGGAATGCGGTAGGACCGCTCGCACGCGGACAGGATGCCCTCCAGCTTTTCCTGATTATCCGCCTGAACCTGGCTGACTTCGATCGGGGATGCAAAAACCGGGCGCCCTCCCGCCGCCAGCCCGCAGATGACGGCAAAAGTTCCGACAAAGGCAAGGGCGGCAAAGGTTCTCATGGCCAGTCCCTTGAACGTGAAGTTCCAATTCTACCTGGAATCATAACACACTCCGGGGGAGCCTTGAAATAAGGGAATGGCTTATCGCTGGGAGAGGATTGTCCCTATTTCGGCCTTCACTCTGGCGAACACGCCGCCCCAGTCGCCAATCGCCGCCTGCCGGAACAGCCGCATGGTCGGGTACCAGGGGCTATCCTCCCGCTTCCGCATCCATCGCCAGTCGGGCGCAAACGGCAACAAAACCCACACCGGCCGCCCCATGGCGCCCGTCAAATGGGCGACCGCCGTGTCGACCGAGATCACGAGATCAAGATCGGCAATGATCGCCGCCGTATCGGCAAAATCCGTGATCGCCTCGCTGACATTGACGATATTGCGATGGGACGCGATAAGATGGATTTCATCTTCGCGCAGGTCTTTTTGCAGAACAAAAAAAGTTGCATCGCTTGATGCTTCCGCCAGTTCAAGGAACGGAATGACGGATGTCGAGCGATTGCGGTCATTCTTATGGGTTGGAGACCCGCGCCAGACGATACCAACCCTGACCCCTCCGCCATCCGTCCCAGGCGAACGCGGCTCCGCTCCCAGATACGGGATTCTGGCGGGGATCGTCTGGAGTGTCGTGGCAAACGCGCACGGCAGGCTGAGCAACGGACAGTGGACATCAAAGGCTGGCAACGGTTGGCCTTTGGGGACGAGGGTAACCCCTCCGGCCTGTCCCAGGAGACGCACAAGCGATCCCGGCACTTCGAGAATGACGGTCTGCGCCAGTTTGGCGACGGCTTCGACATAGCGGTAAAACTGTATTGTGTCGCCAAGCCCCTGTTCCGCATGAAGCAGGATCGTCTTGCCTTCCAGAGACTCGCCGGACCACAGCGGCTGGAGAAAATCCCGTGGCTCCGAGGGAAATTCCGTATTCTTCCACCGCCACTCATATTTGCGCCATCCGGTTGCGAAATCGCCGATCAGCAGCCGCGCCAGGCTCTCGTTGTAATGCGCGTCCGCAAAGTCCGGTTTGAGGCGAAGGGCGCGTTCATAGCAGACCAGGGCGGCATCCACCCTGTCCTGTTGCAAAAGCACCGCGCCAAGGTTGTTGATCCCTTCGACGGAGTCCGGCCTGACCCGGAGCGCGTGTTCATAGCAGGCGGTGGCCTCATCGAGCCGGCCCTGTTGACAGAGCGCTACGCCAAGGTTGGTGAGCACTTCCGGATCGTCCGGCATAAAGCGGAGCGCCTGCTGGTAGCGGGCGATGGCGGCGTCAAGTTTACCTTGTTCCCGGAGGACGCTTCCCAGATTGTAAAGCGCCTTCGGATAGTCCGGCTGGAAACGGAGCGCCTGTTCATAGCAGGCGCTGGCGGCATCGAGCTTGCCTTGTTTCTGGAGCACACTCCCGAAGTTATTGAGCGCCATCGGGAAACCAGGCTTGAGGCGGAGCGCCCGTTCATAACAGACGATGGCGTCATCAAGCCGGCCATGGTCCTGGAACACGTTCCCCAGGTTGTTGAGCGCCTCGGGAAAGTCCGGCTTGAAGCGGATCGCCCGTTCATAGCAGGCGATCGCGTCATCAAGCCGGCCCAACTCCTTGAACAAGGACCCAAGGTTGTTGAACGTGTCCGGGTCATTCGGTTTGAGACGCAGCGCCTGCTCGTAACGGACGCTGGCGTCAGTGAACCGGCCCTGGTTCTGGAGCGCCGCAGCAAGGTTGTTCAGTGCTTCCAGAAAATCCGGCTTGAACGACAGCGCTTTTTCATAGCCCGTCACGGCCGCATCCAGACGCCCCGCCTGGTGATGGGCATAGGCTACGGAAAACGCATCGACAGCCAGCGTTTTGTCTTCCCCCTCCCTGGCGAGACAGCAGTGCTTATGCTTTTTGCCACTGCCGCAAGGGCAGGGATCATTGCGACCTGCTTTGGCCAACGCGGCAATCTCCCGGCTATGACCTGGGATTCGTGGGTGGGCATGATAGCCCCCATGACAGCCTTCCGGTCACCCCTCACACGGGGGGATTCTCCGGCTGATTACCGTTGCCGTCGTCCGATTCTTCATTATTTCCAGTCCCGTCGTTACCCTCGGACTCGGCCTGTAGATCCTCGGCCCGTTCCGCGTCACTGCCGGGTTGAGCCGGGGTCTGGCCACCGGGTGGGCGCGGACCGCGACCGCCGGGTTGGGGGTTGTTATTCATGACCCGGAAATAGTGGTCGGCATGTTGGAAATAGTTTTCCGCCAACACGCGGTCTCCCTGCGACGAGGCATCCCGCGCCAGGGAGAGAAACTTGTCCATCATCTGACCGGCGTTCCCGCGCACGCGCGGCGGAGGGGCGCCGTTGTCGAACGAACTGCCGCGAATGGGAGCAGGCTTCGAATTATTGCTACTGCCGCCCCGACCGCGCGAACGCCCTTTAGGGTTCGTGCCTTGCCTCATGATACCCGCAAGTTATTCGATTGAAACATCAACCCCCGAAAACCCGGTTTCTCTCATTCCGGCTTATCGGACATCCGTACGGCGTGCCGTGATCGGAACGAATTCAGGGGTTACGCAACGACGGAGCCTAAAAAAGGATCTGAACTCAACGATCCCGGAGCGCTCGCTCCCTCTCAACACAGCCGCGCCATCTAGGGATTTACCGTATTCAGGTTGCCGCTAGTTTCCAAGCACTTTTTTTCGCAAATTCATCTTTTCCCAGAAGAACGCACCGGGGAACCCCCTGAAGATCGGGCCGAACCCCCGTGAAGGTCAGCCCCGCCGCCGCCAGGATCGCCCCGACGGCAGGGGCCTGTCCGCAGCCGACTTCCAACGCCGCCACCCCCCCGGCGCGAAGCAGACGCGCCAGATGAGGGGCCAGAGCACGGTAAGCCTCCAGTCCGTCGGGGCCTCCGGCCAGGGCCAGGGCCGGGTCGTGGAGACGAACCTCGGGGGCCAGGCCGGGCAATTCAGCCAGGGCGATATAGGGAGGATTGGCGACGATAACGTCAAAAGGGCCGCTCACGCCTTCGCCCCAGTCGGCAACCTGGAAGGCGGCGCGGCTGGCCAGCCCGGTTGCCTCGGCGTTATCGCGGGCGATGGCCACGGCAGCGGGCGAAAGGTCGGTTCCCAGCCCCTGAGCGCCCGGCAACTCCGCCAGCAGCGCCAGCAGGATGCAGCCGCTCCCGGTGCCAAGATCAAGGATGGACAGCGCGGCGGACCGATCCGGGAGCGTCGCCAGCACGGCTTCGACCACCGTCTCGGTATCCGGGCGAGGGTCCAGGGTATCCGGCGAAATTCGCAATGACAGGGTCCAGAATCCACGTCGTCCGAGGATCCGCGCCACCGGTTCCCCGGCCCGACGGCGTTCCAGGGCAGCATCAAAGGCAGCCCGTTGCGCCGCGTCCATAAGTTGCTCGGGATGCATAAGCAGGGATTCCGGTGCAACCCCCAATCCATGAGCCAGGAGGACGCGGGCATCCAGCCGCGCCGTCGCCACCCCGGCCGCCGCCAATTGTCGTGTTGCCGCTGTCAGAACGGGGCCGACGGCATTTTCTGTCATCACGAGACCTTCCCCATAGGCTTAACGGCTGTGATCCTCATCACTGCGAATTTGGGCAATTTCCTTTAATCAGTTTGGCAGGGATATGCGTCTCAAGCTACCGCTCTTAGGGATGGGAAGGACTTTCAACTCGTTGACGTTATGAAGCCGGGCGCGTTGCCATGGAAAAAAAAGGCGATTAAAAATGGCGGAAAGCAGTTGTGTTGGTGCCATGGTCGAAAGAAGAACGGACCATGCGACCAGAAACGCCCTCACCCGGGTTCGGCATACCCTGGAGGGGTCGGTAACGGATATATTCCGTTTGCTGATCCCGGAGCTGCGGAAGAAGGAAAGTCCGGACGTTTACGAAACGATCATGCACGATCCTGCTCTGGTGGAAAAATGTTTAAAAATATTCCGGGAACGGCGGGACTTGTTTTCGTCTTTTTTGCTGGATAAGGACGGGCGGATGATATCCGCAGACAATATCCCTTTGCCGTGTGGCCGGACCGTCGAGCAGGTGATTGGTCTGGTCGTGAGGGCGCTGGCAAAGCGGTATTTCCGCGATCATATCAAGCCGCAACCACTTGTTGTGCCAACGAAAACAACGATAGGCTCCTGTAAAGAATTCCTCCATTCCTTGATCGTAACGCCGCCACCACCGCCGGTCCCACACGGAAGTTGTCCGCTCTCGCCGGCAGACGCCCTCTACGCGGCTTTGAGCGATTTTCTGCTCTACGAATGGCAAGTTCCCCTTGTCCCGCACTACACCCCCCTCCCGGTCCCGGTTGTCAAAACCCTGGGGAAACGCATCCTTGATTTACGGGAAGTCGAAGAATTGCGTTACCTGGCCAAAACCGGCAGCCTTAAAACCAGCGTAGCCGCCAAAATAGAAATCAAGCTGCCGAAACCCGCGATTGCCGCTGTGCCAAATGCCTCACCTGACATCCAGTCTCCGCCGAAACCCGACGACAAATCGGCGGTATCCGGAGAAAACAAGATGGTCGAGATCATGTGGCAGCACAGTCAGGCCATGGAACTGCCAGCGTTGTTCAATGTTGACGAAAGTGAAATGCGACGCATCCTCGCGCATGTGGCCAGCGTCGGCGCCCACGTCAGGTCGTCTCTGGCCACGGCCACCTCAGGACTGCCCGGACTTCTGGTCGTGCTCTGCACGATCGATCGCAGCCTTGGGCACGCCCTTATGCGCACCAATTTTGGCGAAACCGCCAACATCACCATGGTCAACGATCTGGTCGCCCTGCTGAAAGAGAGCGATGTAAAAGCCATGAACGACGCAACCCCGATTCGGGAGGCCGTCGAGCGCTGTCTCGTACAATTGCAGACGAAGGGACATCTTCGCCCCGAATCCGGCCCAAGTTTGGCCAAAATCTGAGTCTGGCCGGAATCTGGCGAGGCCATTACAAAAATCCTATACCTTCTCCGGGCGTCAAGTGTACCGTCTCCCCCCGGTGGGCCAGGGCAACGGGAGCCGGCGGGGAGAGGGGTGTCTGTGGTGAATTTTGCGACAGGGGAAATGGATGCGCTACTGGTCGCGATGGCGGCCATAGTGGCGCGGCGCCGTCTGGAGCGGGGCGTGAAGCTCAACTATCCAGAGGTCATCGCTCTTGTTTCCGACTTTGTGGCCGAGGGGGCGCGTGATGGCCTTGAGGTCGATCTGCTGATACGGGATGCCGCCGCCGTGGTGGACCGTTCCCAGGTCATGGAAGGCATCGCCGAAACAATTCAGGAAATCCATGTCGAAGCAACCTTTCCCGACGGAACCCGGATGGTGACCGTCCCGAATCCGATTCGTTAAGAGAGTCTGGCGATGATTCCGGGGGAAATTCTGGTCGCCGCTGGCGACATTGTTTTGAACGAACATCGGGACTCCAGGATCCTGGTGGTCGAGAACCACAGCACCCGCCCGATCGATGTCGGGTCTCACTACCACTTCTTCGAAGTCAACGCGGCGTTGCGTTTTGACCGGGACGCGGCCAAAGGCTTCCGGCTCGATATTCCCGCCGGCACGACCACCCGGTTCGAGCCGGGGCAGCCGCACATCGTGAGTCTTGTCAAATACGCGGGGGCTGGCATCGGCCCCGACTTCAACGCCAGAGTCTGAGGCAAACTGGGGGATTGAATGGCCTATACGATCGGCCGCGCAAGCTATGCCGCAATGTACGGCCCCACGGTCGGCGACCGGGTACGACTCGCCGATACCGACCTTGTCATCGAAGTCGAGGCCGATCGCACCACCTATGGCGAGGAGGTTCGATTCGGTACCGGCCGGGCGATCCGCGACGGTATGGGACAATCCCAGGTGACCTACAAGAAGGGTGCGGTCGACACGGTTGTCACCAACGCCCTGATCCTCGATCATTGGGGCATCGTCAAGGCCGACATCGGCCTGAAGGACGGCCGCATCGACGCCATCGGCAAGGCCGGCAATCCCGATATCCAGTCGAATGTCGACATCGTGATCGGTCCCGGCACCGAAGTCATCGCGGGCGAGGGCCGGATCCTCACCGCCGGCGGCATCAATGCCCACGTTCATTTCATCAACCCGCGACAGGCCGATACGGCGCTGCACTCGGGCATCACCACCCTGCTCGGCGGCGGCACCGGCCCGGCCGAGGGCAGCCTGGCCACCCCCTGCACCCCAGGCCCCTGGCACATCGGCCGGATGCTCCAGGCGGCGGAGGGCCTGTCCGTCAATATCGGCCTGTTCGGCAAAGGCAATGCCTCGCGTCCCGAAGCCTTGCGGGAACAGGTGATGGCTGGCGCCTGTGGACTGATCCTGCACCAGGATTGGGGATGTTCCCGGCAAACCCTGGATACCTGCCTGACGCTGGCCGATCTGGTGGATGTTCAGGTCGCGATCCACACCGAGACTCTGTACGAGTCGGGGTTCCCCGACGGCACCATCACCACCCTCCGCAACCGGACCCTCCACGCCATAGATAACCTCGTACTGTGCGGCGAGGCGGCTGTGCTGCCGTCATCGACCACGCCGTCGGATGCCGCAACGGCCATCCTCCAGGATCTGGGGGCGCTGTCCATGATCGGCTCGGCCAAAGCGGGCGACACGATTACCCGCGTCTGGCAAACGGCACACTGGATGAAGACCCGGCGCGGCCGACTTGCCGCGGAGACAGGCGACAACGACAATTTCCGCGTTCGGCGCTATGTCGCCAAATATACCCTCAATCCGGCCCGCGCCCACGGTATCGCTCAACATGTGGGTTCGGTCGAGGTGGGCAAGATGGCGGATCTGGTTCTATGGCAACCGAAATTCTTCGGCGTCAGACCGGATCTGGTGCTGAAATGCGGGATGATTGCCGCAGCGGCAGGAGGGGCGATGTTCGCCACCCTGGGCCGGGCGCAAGCGAAGACGGCGGTGACGTTCGTGTCCCGTCAGGCGATCGAGGAAAGCCTGTCCAAAACGCTGATGTTGAACCGGCCGCTGGTTTCCGTATGGGGCACGCGCACCATTACCAAAAAGGACATGGTCCACAATAATCTCGTCCCGCGTATGGAGGTGGACGTCGGGAGCCAGGAGATCCGAGCGGATGGCGAGGTATTGCGGTGTGAGCCTGCACGGGTCCTGCCGCTGGCGCAGCGGTATTTTCTGTTTTGAGGGATGGCGCCGCCCCCAGGGAACAATCGCATTTGAAACCTGTGGGCTCTGCCCACACCCGCCAAAGGCCGGGGGCCTTTGGAAACCCGTTTATTTTAACAAAAAATGGGGATTGGGGCATCGTCCCAAAGTTCTATCACCTCTCCCGCTTAGCAACGGCCACCAGCGCAAGCCCCGCGATCACCAGGGGGATCGACAGCAACTGCCCCATGGTCGCCCCCCCCCACAGGAACCCCAGGAAAGGATCGGGCTGGCGGAAAAATTCACCCGTGATCCGGGCTATGCCATAGCCAATCAGGAAGGCACCCGACAGCGTGCCATGGCGAGCCCGGATTGCCGGGACACGCCATAACAGATGCAGCACGACAAACAGCACCAGACCTTCGAGCGTGGCTTCGTACAGTTGGCTGGGATGGCGTGGCTCGGGTCCGCCGTGAGGGAACACCATTGCCCAGGGCACATCCACGGCAGGACGGCCGAACAACTCGCCATTGATGAAATTGGCGATACGACCGAAAAACAGTCCGATCGGTACCGCACAAACCACGATATCTCCTACCGCCAGCAAGCTCAGGCGCTGGCGGCGGACATACAGAACCAATGCGGTTACAACGCCCAGCAATCCGCCGTGAAAGGACATGCCGCCGTGCCACACATACAGAATTTCCAGCGGCGTACTGAAATAAAAGCCGGGTTTATAGAACAGCACGTACCCAAGGCGTCCCCCCAGAACCACCCCCAGCGTCGCCCAGGTGAGAAAGTCATCGACCTGAACATCCGTCATGACGGGCCTGCCGCCGACCGGTCGCCGGGCCAGGAACTTCATGAACCACCAGCCAAGGGTCAGGCCGGCAATATACGCCAGCGCATACCAGCGAATGACCAGCGGCCCAAGGTGGAGTGCTACCGGGTCGATATTGGGGTAAGCCAGGGCCAGATTCATGGAAGTCCCATTCGTTTAACGGAAACGTACTGCGGCACTTGCCCTCTGGCCGCTCAGGCCTCAATGGTGCTGATGACCTTGCCGTCGGCATCAAAACAGACCGCCACCAACGGGCCGCCGAAGCCACACCCGGCGTCGACGGTGGCGGTGTACAAACCCACCTGCACACCCTTGTCCTGGCGGGTGAACCCGCGCACGACGCGGCGGAATCCCGCATAAGAGGCGTCAATCCGCGAAAACGTGTTGCTGCTCCACCAGAAACTGTCGCTTTGTGCGGAAAGGGGGCGGCTAGGGTCGACGCCAGCATGGACGAACAACAAGCCCTTGTCATCGGTATAGGCCGCGTGGCGAAGGATGCTCATGAGCTGCCCGTGGCCGTCGGAAGCATTGAGAACAGCGCGCAGGGTTCCCGTCCAGCGCGTAATGGCGGTCGCCCCTCCCTGGGCGGCCAACAATCCTTCCTGGGGATGCCCTCCATAGGCGGTGATGGTCGCATCCACGCCTTGATCCAGCATCCATTCGAGAACCTCGCGTGGGTTGGGAGCAAGATGGAGCTGAAGCAGTTTGCGCCACATCTCCTCCTGAGCCCCGCGCAGATAGACGATATCCTCGCACGGCACGTCCGTGCGGGCCAGAAGGCTGCGGCGGAATATCAGAAGGTCGTCGACGGCGCGCCGCACCTCGGCACCGCAACCGAAATAATTGCCGAGGTAAACGATCTGATCGCCGGTGCGGAAGCGCACCGCAAGTTCCCGATGAAGCGCAGCTAGCCGCGCAGCCTCGCCATGAACGGAGCCAACCGCCCAAACGCGACCTCCACCCCGCATGACTGCGAAGATCTGATTTTCTCCAGACACCCGGGCTTTGATCGCCGCCTCCACCCTGAGCGATCACCGGGCGGTGATCGCCTCAATCCTTGTTCCCATAAACCTCACAGCGGTAGCCCCCCACTGTTGAAGGTCCGCGTGATATCAGGCCGCTACAAGCAGTTTTTCAAGTTTTTCGGTAGCGGCGCCGGTATCAATCTGCTCGACGGCAGCCAGTTCGCACGCCAAGCGTTCCAGGGCCTGTTCATAGATCTGCCGCTCGCTGTAGGATTGCTCAGGCTGAGTGGCGCTGCGGTGCAGGTCACGCACGACCTCGGCAATCGACACCGGATCGCCGGAGTTGATCTTCGCTTCGTACTCCTGCGCCCGTCGACTCCACATGGTTCGTTTGACCCGCGCCCGGCCGCGAAGCGTGGTCAATGCGCTTTCCATCACCTTACGGGTCGACAATTTGCGCAAACCTGAGTTTTTCGCCTTGGCGATGGGAACCCGTAGTGTCATCCGGTCTCGCTCGAATCGAATAACGAACAAATCAAGCTGAACCCCCCCAATCGTCTGGGTCTCGATTTCAATCACCTTACCAACGCCATGGGTTGGATAAACGACGAAATCTCCAGAAATGTACGACAATTCTCTCGACATGCTGCCATCTCATACTAACGCCCGAAAGCCATGATTGCACGGCACACGGCACCCCTCTCCGCAGACCCTACACGGTAACGGTCTCAAGAAACCTGAATCAGTCCGTGAAAGAACGCAACAGCGCGACAACAAACAGCCCACCAACGGACATCGCGCCCGATCCCGATGTTTCCTACTTCAAACGATATAGCTCACCGGCATCACGCCTGCAAGCTTATCTCTTATAACATACTACCAGGCATATAACCATCTGAAAAAGCGCAGACACCCCGCCGCAAGCACGGCCAGCAAGCGGCTTCCGCCCCCAGGAGGTGGCCCTCAACGTTCAAGGGCTTCGTGGAGTTTGCTGGCGTTGGGACTCATGAACCGCCGCTCGATGACGATGGTCTGGGGAACGGCAGACAGGTCGTTGTAATAGTGATTGTTCCAGTCGTTGCGAGGCTCGATCATGGCGCCCTCAAACGACCCGCCGCCAAACAGTCCCACCGTCAGGGAAAAGGCGTAGATATCGGCACCAACGTTGGAGGTGGTGCCCGCCCCCATGCCGGCACCGCGTACCACTGCGATCGACATGTCGGCACTGGCTTTGAAATGATTGTTCATGATGGAATCAAGACCCTTGTCGGTCATGATCAGGAAGATCGCCTCGGCATCCTGGACGCCGATTTGCAGCCCGATACTGCCAGCCACCATCTTGTAGAACGCCGGATCGCTGAAGACGTTGTTGCGGCTGCGCACCAGCAGCACCCCGGAACCATATTGACCGCCCAGAATGAACCCGGCCTTGACCAGGGACGGGACGATGAACACGGCTTTTGCCCGCTCCAGCTTGGGTGCCCAGATTTCACGAAAGTTCTGGTCCAGCTTCATCCGCTCCACGGTTACCGTGGCGCGGTCGACCACGTCCTGGGCCGACTGGGCCTCCTCGGTCAGCGCCCGGGCGGGGCTTGCCATTCCCAGCCAGCCCACGAGAACGGGCACCAGCAGTAGCATGAGGCGTCGCATATTCGCTTCCTTTGTCGGGGGCGTCGTCAGTATTCGACGCCGGGTTGAGCCTTGATCCCCGCGCGAAAGGGATGCTTCACCAAAGTCATCTCGGTAACAAGATCGGCGCGCTCAATCAGATCGGCCGGTGCGGAACGTCCGGTAATGACAACGTGTTGTCCCGGCACCCGCGCCGCCACCGCCGTCAGCACATCGGCCAGTGCGACGTAGTCATAGCGCAAAGCCACATTGAGTTCATCCAGCACCACCATGGCGTAGGAGGAATCGGCAAGCATGGCCTTGGCCGCGTCCCAGGCCCTGGCGGCGGCCGCCTTGTCCCGCTCGCGGTCCTGGGTTTCCCAGGTGAAGCCCTCCCCCATGGCCTGAAAGGTCACCAGATCGGGAAAGCCCCCGAAAACCCGGCGTTCGGCGGTGTCCCAGGCTCCCTTGATGAACTGGATCACCCCGGCACGCATTCCATGGCCGATACAGCGCAACACCATGCCGAAAGCCGCCGAACTTTTCCCCTTGCCGGAGCCGGTATGAACGATCAGCAACCCGGCCTTGTCGCTTTTGCTCGCCATGATCCGGTCCCGCACCGTCTTTTTCTTGGCCATCTTTTCGGAATGGCGCTGGTTGGGGGATTCTTCGGTCATGGTCGACTCGGGAGTTGAAAGGGTGCCGGAATTCAGTGTCCACCCCCAACCTTGGCCCCAGCCTTGAGGCGATATTGACGACTGCAATAGGGGCAGGTCACGACACCCACTTCCGGCTTGATACGAAACGTGACACGGGGGTGTCCCAAGGCACCGTTCCCACCGTCGCAACTCGGCGTTACGCTGTCGACCTCAAGGATTTCGAACGCCTGGACTTCTGACTTGGCCTCGACCTTGCTCATGTTCCCGCACCCTGTTAAGCCGCATACTGTTATGACATTGACTCCGCGAATCGGTGGATGATACCCATTGCCGGCGGTTGTTCCAATGCCTTGTTGATCAAAGGGCCATCACGAATGCAATCCGCCCCCCCCACCGACCCGTTCAAAGCGCCCGACAACGCGATCACAATCAAGGATTTGACCAAAATATATCGTGGACGCGGCGGCAAAACGGCCCTGCGCGAGGTTTCGCTGTCCATCCCGCGTGGCTCGTTCTTCGGTCTCCTTGGTCCCAACGGCGCAGGCAAATCCACGATGATCAATATCATGGCCGGGCTGGTCATGAAAACATCGGGCACGGTGCGGGTGTGGGAATACGATATCGACCGCAACCCGCTTCAATCCCGTTGCGCCATCGGCGTTGTCCCACAGGAGCTGAACCTGGATCCGTTCTTCACGCCCAGGGAGTTGCTGGAGGTGCAGGCGGGTATGTATGGCGTCCCTGCGGCAGCGCGGCGCACCGACGCGATTCTGGAGGCAGTAGGCCTGACCGCCCAGGCCGGCGCCTATGCCCGTACCCTGTCGGGCGGGATGAGACGGCGGCTACTGGTCGCCAAGGCGATGGTTCACAGTCCCCCGATCCTGGTGCTCGACGAGCCTACCGCCGGAGTCGACGTGGATTTGCGGCGCCAGCTTTGGGCCATGCTGCGCCAGTTGAATGCCAGTGGCACCACGATCCTTCTCACCACCCATTATCTCGAAGAAGCGCAGAGTCTCTGCGACCGGGTTGCCATCATCAATCATGGGCGGCTGATTGCCTGCGACACGACCGAAGCGTTGTTGCGGACTTTGGACAGCAAGGTCATGACCGTCACCGTGGATCGCGCCACGGCTCTGGCGACACCGGAACTGGCGGCTCTCGGCATTGAAGCGGTGGGGGCGGATCGTTTGCAGGTGCGCTATCGCCGGGGCGAGGCCCACATGGAAGACGTGCTGACCGCGATCCGCGCCACCGGGATGAAGATCCTGGATCTGTCGACCGAAGAAACGCGGCTCGAAGATATTTTCCTGCACCTCACGCGACAGGAACCGGGGTAACGATGGCCGGGGTAACGATGGACTGCCGCCGTTGTCAGAATTGGGCTGCCGCCCAAACCTGCTTGGGGCCTGAAGGCCCCAAACCCCCATTTATGGGTTTCCAAAGGCCGCTGGCCTTCTG
>JADFXL010000220.1 GCA_015233585.1 Alphaproteobacteria bacterium
AGGCAAAGGGCGAGGTCATGATGGTTCTCCATCGAACGGATTTCACGCTGACCTAATTAGCTCACACCTTTTTCGCCATGTCAAGCTTTATAATATCTGCGCAGCGGTTCTCGATGTAGCCGAGTCGCGGCCGCAGGTCGGGGAGGGGCCGGGAGGCGTTATGTTGATTCTGAGAGATAATTGTGCCCTCCGTCATAAGCGGTACAACGACTTTCCGGGCATTGATAATGCTCAATGCCTATATTAAGCGGATGGGTCGGATTGCGGTCTGCGCCCAAAAGTCTGGCTCACGGCAAGAAGCGGGTTCGGCGTCTGACAGCGCCGATTTATCATTTCCGCCAAGGCGTAAGGACGCGTGATCTGGCCGGGTGAAGCCACAACGCTGAATTTGCTCGCTTGTGAACCTGCAGGCCAGCCGATCGTCATCCTCGACGGCACCGGACGACTGGTGAGGGCGGTGCTAAGCCCGGCCAAGCATCCGGGCGGCCTATGTTAAGAGGTGTCAGCCAGTCCGCTCTCCCGGTTCCATAAGATGAAGGCCGCAAATCTCAAGCGGACCGACAAGAATTAAACATTCTAACCCATAGGGAGGCCTATGTTCAAGCCCCTATAAAAATGTGTTGCAAGTGCAGGCAGTCTTGGTGCCAATATGTGCCGGAGTTATGGATATCGGGTGCTTATATCCCGGTCCGATGTATCGCGATGGTCAACGTCGTTGCCCGAGGCCCGCCCGTGAAGATTATGATCAAAAAGACGTTGACGTTTCCGCTGATCTTGCTGGCGGCGTGCCTGATCCTGTTCGAGGACTTTGTCTGGAACAAGGTGACGGCGCTGACTGCCATCGTCGCCCGCTGGCAACTGGTGGTGCGGCTGGAGCGCTGGGTGCTGGCGCGCGGACGCTATACCACGCTGGCCCTGTTTACGGTGCCGATCGCTTGCCTGATTCCGGTCAAGCTGGTGGCGCTCTATCTGATCGCGTCTGGTCACCTCATGACCGGCATCCTGGTCATCGTCGCGGCGAAGGTGACCGGCACGGCCGTCTCCGCTCGTCTGTTCGTCATCGCCAAGCCGAAGCTGATGACCTTCGAGACCTTCCGGACCGTCTACGCCAAGGTGCTCGAGTTCAAGGCCTGGGCCCACGGGGTGCTCGACCGGTTACAGGTGCCGGCAACGATCCGCCGGATCAAGGCCGGCGCGCGGGCTTTGGCGGCATGGGTGCCAAAGCCGGCCGTCGCCCGGCACTATCTGGTCAGCCGGTTGCTGGCTGCCCAGAGGCTGATGCGCAGGACGCGGTAATTCCCGCCAGGTATCTGCGGGCAGTCAGGCGCGCTTGATTTGTGTCAGAAAGGTTTCGACTTCCGCCTTTAGCTCCTGGGACTTGCTCGCCAGGATGCCGGCAACGCTCCGTACCCGTCCGGCGTCGGAGCCGGTGGCCGTTGCGGCCTGGGTTACGACGGAAATGCTGCCGACGACCACCCGCGTTTCGCTGGCCGCTTCTTGGGCGTTGCGGGAAATTTCGTTGGTCGCTGCCCCTTGTTGTTCCACGGCCGAGGCGACGACCGTGGTCAATTGGGTGATCTCGTTGATGGTTCGCGCCGTTTCGCCGATCGCTTCCACGGCCTGGCTGGTTGCCGTCTGGATGGAATTGACCTGAAGCGTGATTTCTTCGGTTGCCTTGGCCGTCTGGTTGGCGAGCGCCTTCACCTCGGAGGCCACGACGGCAAAGCCCTTCCCGGCCTCGCCGGCGCGGGCCGCCTCGATGGTCGCGTTGAGGGCCAGCAGATTGGTCTGGCCGGCAATCGTATTGATCAGTTTGACGCAGGCCCCGATGCGTTGCGCCGCTTCGGCCAGACCGCCGATGACGGTGCTGGCATGCGAGGCCCCGGTGACGGCCTTTTTGGAAACCTGGTGGGATTGCTCGGTTTGCCGGGCGATTTCGCCGATGGACAGGGCGAGTTCCTCGGCGCCTGCCGCCACCGCCTGGACATTCGTCGAGGCTTGCTGTGACGCCGAGGCGACAGAAGTGCTCTCCTGGTTGGTCTTCTCGGCATTCGTGGTCAGGGCGCCGGCGACGCCCAGCATTTCGTCTGCCGAGGTCGACAGGGCGTTGACGACTTTGGTGACCTCGGCTTCGAACTGGCGGGTCATGCGTTCGATCGCTTCGATGCGCGTCAAGCGAGCCTGATCCTCGAGGCGCTTTTGAGCGGTCAGGCGTTCGGCAGTGAGCGAGTTCTGTTTGAAGACCTCGACCGCCCGCGCCATCGCGCCGACCTCGTCGGTCTGGTGGGTCTCTTTGACCTCGATCGACAGGTCCCCCGCAGCCAGTTGGCCCATTTCGGCGGTCAGGGACAGCAACGAACGGACCAGATCGCTGCCGATCCACCAGCCGAGCCCGACCGAACTGACGAAGCTGAGCAAGAGAACGACCCACACGGCGGAGCGGGACCAGTTGATCTTCATGACCAGATCCTGAGACTCGCGCTGCCATGTCTCGTCCGCCATGTGCCTGAGTTGGTCAAGGGTTTCAAGCAAATGTTCGTAATCCTGATGCCCGCTGATCAGCAGGCCCATGCTGGTGGTGGCATCGATAGCCGCGAGCGACATGACGTTGCTGGCATTTTCATCGTAGGCCTTGAACGTCTTGCCCATCTCGTCGCCCAGGGCACCCGCGCCGTTCACCTCTTTCAACATCGTCCGAAGGTTCTCGAATTCCTTGCCGAGCTTGATTCGGTGCGCGTCGGTCTCGGCGACCAGCTTGTCTACTTTCGTTGGATTGTTCTCGGTCGCGGCAACCAGGATGACGCCGAACAAGGTCACGTGAAAGCCCTGAAACGCGCGAATTTCCGTCGCAGTCCGGTTCAGGAGCTGAAAAGCTTCGCGTTCAAGAGTTTCTTCCTGCCGACTGATCGAGGAAAGTGCTGAAATCGTCGTTGCCGCAAGCACCAGAAAGAAAGCTCCGGAGACGATCAGAGGCAAGGCAATGCGAATCGCAATCGGGAGATTGCTGATTGACATCTTGCGCAAAGCCTTATCCATCCTGTGCCTCCCTACGACTATTAAAATTCGCCCCCTCTCCCGATCGGGGGAGAAGGGGCGAGCCTGGACTCCGTCACGTCACAATGCCCGACCGCTGTCCAAAACCTCTGGAATGCCGGGTGATATCTATTTCACGTAGGCCCCAACCCCGACCAGATAATCGTCGATTCTTTTGATATAACTGCGCTTCGCGTCAATCTTGTGTGTGGTGGGATTGAGCCATTTGTAATCGATCCACCCCTCGCCGGCACTCTTCGCCAGGTCAAGCATGTCTTTCATGAACGGCTTCCCGTCGACGTCTTTTACGCCTCCGACATTACGGCCAACCATCGCCGGGTTGCCGCCGTGGGCCAGCGTCATGCCGTCGAGCCCGAACACGAAGACGTAAAGGTCGCGATCGACGAAGCCGCCATCTTTACTGTTGAACTTGGCAAAAGCCGCATCCTTGCCATCGGTCTTGACGGCAGTCACCGCGCGGTTCAGCAGGGCCACGGCCTCATCAAGCGATCCGATATCGTCGGCCCGCGCCTGAAAACATGCCACCACCAGTAGAATCATCACCACCAGCGCAATGCTGGCAACCCTGCGCCCCACCCGCTCCATCATTGTAATCTCCACTGTTGTTTCCACATAAACAGATCATAAAAAAATAAATGCTACAGGCTATCGTTGTGATCAAAATAAATATAGCCAGTCCCTGTAGAGTATCTACGCCGGATGTTTGCCTATGGGCAAGGTACGCCGCAGATTCCCTCAAAAACCACGAGTTAGCATCGCGCTCCCTGTTTAGTTGATCATATCGAGGCCATGCCGGTACCTGTGCGCAAAACATCAACCACGGACAGCGCGCAAGGTACCACGGCCAGTGGTTGGAGTCACCCTATTTTGGGAGATTTGCACGTTATGCAACGGCTTGGTCAGGTTAAGCCCCAACAAGATGTTAATGCCTGAGTTTCACAAGGCATCGATCGCGACAACTAAACCGTTTGAAATTATATGTCATCGCTACTGTATGTGCGCGCAAAGAATTACACGCCATCTGGTTGTCTGTCTGGGCGCGACAACCGAAATTATCGCAAACGACTCGGTGTCAATATGGTGCGCATACCGCCGGCTTCCCAGAATTAGAGCATTCTTCCAATCAGGCATGACCGGAAAATGCTCTAATTTAAGGATGTTGTGGTGCTGGAGCGGGGCTTCATCCTTGCAGGCTCATGGAAACAAGCCGGGATGGTTTGCCACGAAGTTCTGGCCCGCTTGATACCCGGCCACGAATAGCCGCTCCAGATTGCTTCGGTTCCAGTTCATGACTGTCGGCCACCAATCATTGGGAATGTAGTTTTTAAACTCTACCTTATATAGGTTTTTGCTGGGCGAAAGCTTTTGTTCAAAGAGCTTCAGGTCGCGCTGTGCCAGGGCTACGAGAGGGGTGATGATAGATTGCCCGAAGGCATCCCACAGGTCCTTGGGCGGTTGCAATAACTTGTTGATCCCCATCGGATCAAACACGATAAAGTTCTCAATCCCAGGTTCGTGTGCAAGCAGTCCATCAAAATTGAAGGTATCGTAGGCGCC
>JADFXL010000221.1 GCA_015233585.1 Alphaproteobacteria bacterium
CGGCACCGTCGCCGCCAGGGCAACCAGCTTGTCCATCCTCGTCACCGCGACCGATACTGTCGGTCTGTCGGCTTCAGAGACGTTCAATGTGATCGTTCCGACTCCGATCGCACCGACGGTGACGGCGCAGACGGCGGACCAGACCTGGAAACAGGGCCAGGCCGTCAAACTCGCCCTGCCCTCCTACACCTTTACCGATCCACAGTTTCAGCCCCTGACCTATTCCGCCACCCTGGCAAGCGGCGCGGCCCTGCCGAGCTGGTTGAAGTTCAACGCCACCTCCGAGACCTTCACCGGCACGGCGCCAAGCGGCGCCGCCACCCTCAGCATTCAGGTGACCGCCAAGGACTTCAGCGGCCTTACCGCCTCCGAGACCTTCTCGGCACAGATCGTGGCACCGCCGACGGTAACGTCGCTGACGCCAACCCAGACCTGGACTCAAGGCCAGGCTGTCAACTTCACCCTGGCCTCCAACACCTTCACCGACCCGCAGGGCCAGACTCTGACCTACACGGCCACCCTGGCCAACGGCACGGCGCTGCCGACGTGGTTAAGCTTCAACAGTACCACCGAGACGTTTACCGGTACGGTGCCAGGCAACACCTCCGGCCTCACCCTTCAGGTAACCGCGAAAGACACCAGCGGCTACTCGGCCTCCGAGACCTTCGCGGTAAAGACCCCGGCCCAGGCCCCGGTAGTAACGACGCCAACGCCAACCCAGTCCTGGACCGCCGGCCAACCGATCAGTTTCACCCTGCCCGCCAGCACTTTCACCGACCCGCAGGGCGAAAATCTGACCTATAGCGGCTATCAGCTCGTGAACAAAGGCGACAAGACCGCCTCGTGGCTAAACTTCAACAACAAAACCCTAACCCTCAGCGGTACGGTGCCTGGAACGGCCATGGGCAGCCTCGCCCTGGAAGTGGACGCGAAAAACACCAACGGTCTGACCGTCGCCGATACCTTCAACATCAGCTACCAGAACGTCACCGGCATCAAGGCGAGTTCGGCGTCCCTGCTGGTGGCGTCAACAACAACCCAACCGCAGAAAGTCCTGCTCGCAACTCATTCCTGATGAGCGTATTCGCCTGTTGGCGTGACCCCGGCCAAGCGCACCGCCGCCGCCAGAACCGACGCCACATCAATCTCGCGGATACAGGCCATGTGGGTACAGTTGCGCGTCCGGTAGCAGGGCAGACAGGGCGGCGCGGTGTGGAGAATCTCGGCCCGCCGGCCAAGTGGCCGCCAATGAGCCGGGTTGTTGACGCCGCTCCACAGGGTCAGCACCGGAACATCGCAGGCTGCGGCAATGTGACCGGCCAGCGAATCGACACAAACAAGCAGACGGGCTGCCGCAACCACCGCCACCAGCCCGTCCCAGTCCAGGGCATCGCAAAGGTTCAGGACGCCAGCCAAGCCCTCGGCAACCCGCTGGCAGCGCGCCCTTTCAGCAGCGCCACGGCCGGTCAGGACCACGGGCAGGCCGAGGCCACAGAGGGCAACGACCAGATCCCGCCATTGGGGTTCCGGCCATTCCTTCGCCTCTGCACCGGCCCCCATATGCACGACCACGGCGCCGGCATGGCCTACCGCCAAAATTCCTGCCGCCTGAGCCAGACTGGGCTTGAGCACAGCCAGTCCCTCCGCCAGAGATGCGGGTGAAATTCCCAGATCGCTTATCAGGGCCGCCTGATACTCGGCAATGTGGCGATCGGCCAGCGGCCAGGGCCGGGAGTGGGTCAAAAAGCGCCGGAAACCGCCACTCTCGTAACCGATCCGCCGGCCAATGCCAGCGTCCCGGAATAGCGGGGCAGCGGGGGGGAAGTAATGATAAAGGTCGATCGCCGCGTCGTAGCCAACGGCCCGCATCTCGGCCACCGCCCGGCGGCGCAGGAACCAATACCGCCGCAACTTCTCGCGTTTCGACAGCGAAGTGCGGCTGACAAACCAGTGATCGACATAATGCAGCCACCGTATCCGGGGATCATTCTTGAAGATGGGGGCCGACCACTGGCCCACCAGAAGCCCAATCTCGGTATCAGGCAACACGCGCCGGACCAGATCCAGGGTCGCGGTGGTGATAACGCAGTCGCCCAGATGCGCCCAGTTGGCAAGCAACAGACGGCGGGGCGGTTTCTCACCCTCCTTATCCGGCTGGCGGCTGCGGGGCCAGGGCAGCGCGTCGATGGTCCGCAGCAAGGCTAGCAACCGGGGGTTACGGGCGAGGTACCCCTTCGTCAAGGGTGTCGCCGGTTCGATGTCGGAATGATCTTGCGTCAAGGAGGAACCTATCCGGGGCAGTCAGGCAGAGGAGGAGGATCGGGTTTCCCACGCCCTGCGTCAAGGGGATCGTCCACACAGAACCTGATCTTTCCATAATGAGACTTGTTGACCTCTGGACTCCCACGCCCACACTCACCTATAACCGCCAACTATGAGCGACACCATCGGCTTACCCTTTACCAAGATGCACGGACTCGGTAACGACTTTGTCGTGCTGGATGGCCGGAGGGAGCCTCTGACTCTCACGCCCGCGCAGATACGGGCCATTGCGGATCGCCACACAGGCGTGGGCTGCGATCAGCTCGTTATAATTGAGAAACCCAGGGTCGATAACGCCGACGTGTTCATGCGCATCCTCAACAGCGACGGCAGTGAAGTCGGCGCTTGCGGGAATGCCACCCGTTGCGTCGCCTCGCTGGTGATCGACGAGAGACGCCCGAACCGAATTGTGATCCAGACCTTGTCGGGTTCGGTTGTGGCGGCACGCACTGCCGAGGGGGAGATCACCGTCGATATGGGGCCAGCCCGGCTGTTGTGGAACGAGATCCCTCTGACCCACAAGGTCAACACCCTGAGTCTGCCGCTGTCCTCCGGACCCTTGTCCAACCCCGTCGCGGTGTCAATGGGCAATCCTCATGCCGTGTTCTTCACCGATGATGCCGAGGCGGTGGACCTGGCCACGCTGGGGCCTCCCATCGAACATCATCCCCTGTTCCCGGAACGAACCAACGTCGAGGTGGTCCAGGTACTGAGTCCAGAGCGATTGCGGATGCGGGTATGGGAGCGCGGCACCGGCATAACCCGCGCCTGCGGTACCGGTGCTTGCGCCGCAGTGGTGGCGGCTACGCTCCGTGGCCTGACCGGTCGCCATCCCGTCGAGGTGATTCTGGACGGCGGTTCCCTGCGCATCCTGTGGCTGCAAGATAATCGTGTGGGGATGACCGGACCTGCGCTAACCAGTTTCACCGGCACAATCCACCCCCAGCTATTGCGATGACCACGGAAATCATCACCTTCGGCTGCCGCCTGAACGCCTTTGAATCGGAGATCATGCGCGACCACGCCCGCGCCGCCGGGCTGGAGAATGCGGTGATCGTCAACACCTGCGCGGTGACGGGAGAAGCGGAACGGCAGGCGCGCCAGACCATCCGCAGGCTCAGGCGCGAACATCCCGACGCCCGCATCATCGTTACCGGCTGTGCCGCGCAACTCAACCCCGGTGCCTACGCCGCCATGCCCGAAGTGGATCGTGTGCTGGGCAATATCGCCAAGCTCAGGCCGGAGAATTTCGCACCCAATCTGTCCGGGACGATGTTCATCGACGATGTCATGGCCGCACCCGATACCGCCCTGCCCAGAATCGGCGGCTTCACCGGGCGTTCGCGCGCTTTCAGCCAGGTCCAGCAGGGTTGCGACCACCGTTGTACGTTTTGCGTCATCCCCTTCGCACGCGGTCCCAGCCACAGCGTGCCGCCGGAGCGGATCCTTGCCCAGGTACGGGAACTGGTGACCAATGGCTATTCTGAAATCGTGCTGACGGGGGTTGATCTGACGGCTTATGGCGAGGATCTGTCCGATCCGCTGCCGCTTGGGCGCTTGGTGATGCGGATTCTCAAACAGGTGCCGGAGCTGGAACGGCTGCGCCTGTCGTCGCTGGACCCGGTGGAGATTGATGCGGCGCTGTTCGACGCGGTGGCCTCGCAACCGCGCCTGATGCCGCACATTCACCTGAGCCTGCAAGCGGGTGACGACCTTGTCCTGAAGCGGATGCTGCGCCGTCACCGGCGCGACGATGGGATTCGTTTGTGCGAACGCTTGCGCGCGGCGCGCCCCGGCATCGCCCTGGGCGCCGACATCATTGCCGGATTTCCCACCGAGACCGAGGCCATGTTCGAAAATTCTCTGGCCCTGGTGGAGGCGTGCGGCTTGACCCATCTGCATGTATTCCCATATTCGCCCAGGCCCGACACGCCCGCCGCCCGAATGCCGCAGATTTCGGGCGACGTGGTGCGTGCCCGTGCGACCCGGCTGCGTGCCGCTGGCAGCGCCGCCATGGGGCGGTTCCTGGCGCAGCAGGTCGGCACGGTGGCGCGGGTGCTGGTGGAAAGTCCGGGGTTCGGTCACTGCGAGCATTACTTGCCGGTGCGCTTCGACGCCGGGGCGCAGATGCCGGGAGAGATTGTTACGTTACGGATCACCGAAGCGACCGTTGACGACATGAGGGGAGACATTCTGCCATGACCGAAGCTCCAGCCGATCCCTCACCGGACGAGGAGAGCGTGGCCCAGGAAAACGTGGCCCAGGGCCGGTCCTGGTTC
>JADFXL010000222.1:0-4058 GCA_015233585.1 Alphaproteobacteria bacterium
GAGGCGGAGGCCCTCACTCATAGCGCAGCGCCTCCACCGGATCGAGCTTGGCCGCTCGCCACGACGGATAGATGGTGGCGGCGAACGACAGTCCTAACGCCATCGCCACCACCGAAGCCACCTCGCCCGGATCGACCTTGGCAGGAAGCTGGGTGAGAAAATAGATCTCGGCGGCAAAAAGATCGGTGCCGACAATGCCCTGGATGAACTGGCGGATCGCCTCGATATGGGTGGCAAACCACACTCCCAGCGCCAGCCCGAACACGGTGCCGGCGACGCCGACGCTGGCCCCGGCGAGGAAGAAGATCCGCATGATCATCCCCCGCGTCGCCCCCATGGTCCGGAGGATGGCGATGTCGCGCCCCTTGTCCTGCACCAGCATGATCAGGCTGGAGATGATGTTGAACGCGGCGACGATGATGATCAGGGTCAGGATCAGGAACATCACGTTCCTTTCCACCTGGATGGCGTTGAAGAAGCTGGCATTCGACTGCTGCCAGTCGTGCAGGCGCAGCCCCTTGCCAGCCCCCAGACGGGCGATGTCCATGCGGACATCAAGGGCGTGGTCGGGATTGTCGACGAACACCTCGATCTGGCTGACCAGGCCGGCAAGCTGGAAATAGGTCTGCGCCGCCTCCAGCGGCATGAAGATGAAGCTGGAATCGTATTCGTACATGCCCACTTCGAAGGTCGCGGCAATGCGGTAGCCGCGCATCCGCGGCACGTTGCCGAAGGCGGTGGCGCTGCCCTTGGGCGAAATCAGGGTGATGCGGTCGCCGATGCCCACCCCCAGCCGCTCGGCCAGCCGGCGGATGGCCTCGGCCAGCGGGTTGAAATCGGCCAAGGCCAGTCCGGAACCGTAGACCCCGATATGGCCGTTGACCCCGAGGATGCGCGACAGCAGCTCCTGGCGGAAGCCGTTCATCACCGCCATCACCACGATCAGCGTCGCCACCCCAAGGCCGATGCCCAGCAGCGAGAACCCGGCGATCACCGAGATGAAACCTTCCTTGCGGCGGGCACGCAGGTAGCGGATTCCTCCAACTTTCTCTGGCAAACGACGGGCCGAACAAGTTCATCCGCGAACATATGACATCACAACCTATATAACTTGCAGTTCGCGGCGATTTTTTCGCTTGCGTTTTACGCAACTTTATGACATACGCATGGCATATCGCACTCTCTCGGAGCAACCCGCCATGTTTGTTGATACCAACTTCGTCACCGGCGACGACATCCTTAAAGCCGCCAGAAAACGCGCCGGTACCCTCGGTTACAAGACGTACGGATGCAGCAATAACGCACCTTCAGGCGTGCCTAAGGATAACCATTTCATAGCCGACACCCTCGCTGACGTCGGCCTCGGCTTCGGCAACCGCCTATCCGATCGCCCAGGCATCGCTGACTGGGCCGATTGCCGTTCCAGTATTCCCGGCTGGCAGCCGGTCACCGACGGATCGATCCAGGCTGGCGACGTCCTCGCCACCCCCAGTCGAATGCCGCTTAGCTGGTTTTATGGCGGCGGCCAGCAGCTGGCCGTAGCCACCGGTAAAGGCACCTCTATCGGCGTCGTGGACAACGACCGGGTGGGCGAAAGTGATTTCGGCTTGAAGGACGGCCATAATCCAACCGTCTGGCGATCGACGCGGTTGGGGAACGCCAACTCTCTGGACAACGGAATCAATTCTCAGCAGCTTCTTGGCCTATTTGATCGCTATAGCGATGGTCCGCGAGACGGCAAGTGCCGGGCGACAGGAACCTGCGACATCACGTCCTGACGGAGGGAGCGGGAATGACTAGTCTTCGATTATCATGGTCCGATCACATGGGCTCATTGGCACTAAAGGTGCTTCGTCCGACCGAAGGCTTTGAAATGCCGGAACTCGGGGGCGAGACCGATATTGCGCAGTTGTTCCCGCCTGGGGCCTTCGGCGTGTTTGCCCTTTCCGGCAACACGCTAGTCGGGCTGGCGCGCATTTTCAGCGACACCGTGGCGACGGCATGGCTGGCAGAGCTCTGTGTCGCCCCCGGATGGCGCGACCGTGGCATTGAGGACAGGCTTCTCAATCAGGTCAACGACCGCTTTCATGGAACCGCGCTCTATAGCTCTGCATCGGTCGAAACCGTCGAACTGTTCAAAGCCGCAGGCGTCCGCCCGAAGGTTAAACTGATAGCGTGCCACCGACCGCCAGGCAGGCCAGCGGCCGAACTTGATGGCATTCCGAATATCGTTATCCACGATGACGCCACGCGGCACCAGGCAACCGATTACGACGATGTCGTGGATTCCGCATTTGGCATATCAGACACTGGAACGGACGACATGACATATCTGCGTCGGTTCGGAGAGGGAATCTCCGGATTCTTTGCCGAAACGATGGCCGGCCGCCTCGTCGGTGTCGTCCATATCTTCAGCGACGATCTGACCAAATCCTACATCGCAGAAATCTGCGTGCACCCCGAATTCCAGCGCCGCGGCATCGGGCGTGCGCTCCTAGGGCGAACCGTCGCACGGTTCTCCCACACCGCCATATGGGCGGAATCCTTCCCCGAAACGATCCCAGTGCTCGGGATATGTGGCATCATACCCGATCCGCGTTTCGTCGGGTGCAGTCGTGCGCCGCTGGAATGATAGTGCCGGCATGTCCCACCCTGAGAATCCGCCGCCACACCGTTATTGGGCCTGCCCGGTCAACGTCAACGGATTGGACCACGGAAGTGTTACCACGCTGATCGAGGCCGATTTGTTCGACTTGCTGCGGCCGACCTTGGGGGCTGGGAACGATCCCGAGTCGGTTTTTCAGCTGCAGCGTAAGGTGGGGCCGATCGACTATGGCGACCTGCATGACGTGGTTGAAAGCCGCATTGCCACTCTGACAAAGTTCCTGCGACAGGTACGATTGAGCATTGATACCCGACTAGGTATGGGCGAATGTGTTGCGCCTGTGAAAATCCGCGCCCTTTCCAGCGACACTCACAATGGCGGAAAGCGCCCCCTGATCGTCGAATTTGCCGAAGGTCCATGGGTTTTGAAGTTCTCAGATCCGCGACCGCACCAACTGCTGTCCGCCATTCTCGATGAAGTTTCGGTCGGCATTGGCACCGATCTTCAGCCTCCAAGAGTTGTGGCCGACCACGATCAACAATGGTACTTCATGCCATATATTGAACCCTCTTCGAGTGATGGCCAGGGGGTCGAGAATTTCATGTTCGCGCTCGGCGCTCTGACGGCCGTGGCCTATTGCCTGGCAATGACCGACCTTCACCTCGAAAATCTCGTGGTCTTCCAGGGCAAGCCGGTCACAATCGATGCAGAATGCATCCTTTACAACTTCCCACCGGAAGGGGAACGCGACCGCCTGCTCAGCACCGGGCTTCTGAGCAGGAACCCACGCTTCTCCGCGTTGCGCGGTGGCGACCCGTCCAGTGGCGACTTCATCCAAATCGGCCTCCGCGAACGGACCGATGGTGGCCTCGACTACATCAAGCCGGCGGGATCGTTCCACAACAGATTTCGGAATTCCGATGGAACACTCGCCGACCCATCCGAGCATCGCCGAAGCCTATTCGGCGGGTTCAGGGCTGCCTTTGGCTGGTTCGTCACACATAAGCACCTGACATTTGACATTATAGAACATTTCGTCCCAGATGATTTCAGAATTCGCTTCCTCGTCCGCACAACTCGGCTCTATACGACAGCCATCCACATGCTTAATCTTCCATCAAAATTCAATTATGATGGCCGGAGAGGTGACATTTTGTCTCAGCTTCACAAGGCTGGACATTTTTTGAAAGAATTGTCGGAGGACGTGGTAACGGCCGAGAAGGTCGATCTTGTGGCTCGGGACATACCTTTCTTCTGGGTCAACGCGGGCGAAGGGGTCATCCGGCATCACACAGGGCCGAAGCAATGGCTCCCCTCTCGTTGGAATGCCCGCAAGCAGGCGATTGCCGATATCCGAGCGCTGTCAAGAACCGACATTGATGTTCAGGCCAAAGTTCTGTCCGACTTTCTCGATGCAGACCTGCACGCATCTAATTAACAAGCCCCCTACCCC
>JADFXL010000222.1:4144-4590 GCA_015233585.1 Alphaproteobacteria bacterium
CCGGACCAGCCGCAGCAATTCGCCGAACACCCCGTCGGCGGTGTGCGGATCGAGGTTGCCGGTGGGTTCGTCGGCCAGCAGCACCCGCGGATCGTTGGCCAGCGCCCGGCAGATGGCGACGCGCTGCTGCTCGCCGCCCGAGAGCTGGCCGGGGCGATGCTCGGCCCGCGGCTCCAGGCCCATGCCGGCCAGCAGGCGAAGCGCCTTTTCCCTCGCTTTGCCACGCGGAACGCCGGCGATCATCTGCGGCAGGATCACGTTCTCCACCGCCGAGAATTCCGGCAGCAGGTGGTGGTACTGGTAGACGAAGCCGAGATGCAGCCGGCGCAAGGCGGTGCGTTTGTCCTCGGACAGCCGGCCGAGGGGCTGGCCGTCGAGCCATACCTCGCCATCGTCAGGGCGCTCCAGCAGGCCGGCGATGTGCAGCAGCGTCGACTTGCCGGCCC
>JADFXL010000223.1 GCA_015233585.1 Alphaproteobacteria bacterium
CTGGGAGATGACCAGCCGCACCTTCTCCTATACCAATCACACCCTGCTGCCGGAGGCGCTGGAGACGTGGCCGATTTCCATGCTGGAGTCGGTGCTGCCCCGCAACCTCGAAATCATCTATCAGATCAATCACAAGTTCCTGCTCCAGGTCAAGTACAGCTTCCCCGGCGATCTCGGCATCCTGCGCCGCATGTCGCTGATCGACGACGACACCCGCCGCATCCGTATGTCCCATCTGGCCATCGTCGGCAGCGTCAAGGTCAATGGTGTCGCCGAGTTGCACACGAACCTGATGTGCCAGACCATCTTCAACGATTTCAACAACATGTGGCCGCACAAGTTCGTCAACGTCACCAACGGCGTGACGCCACGGCGCTGGGTGATGCAGTCCAACCCCGAACTCAGCAAGCTGATCACGGGCCGGATTGGCGCCACCTGGATCACCGATCTGGCCAAGCTCCAGGATCTGGTGCCGGTCATCGCGGACGCCTCCTTCCTCCAGCAGTTCCGGGAAGTCAAGCAGACCCGCAAGGAGCGTCTGGCGCAACTGATCCGTACGGCGGTCGGGGTGAGGGTCGATCCGCTTTCCATGTTCGACATTCAGGTCAAGCGCATCCATGAGTACAAACGCCAGCTCCTGAACATTTTGCATGTCATCACCCGCTATAACCGTCTGCGGGATGGCGCCGGCAAGGTGGATGTGCCGCGCACGGTCATCATCGCCGGCAAGTCGGCGCCGGGTTATTACATGGCCAAGCTGATTATCCGCCTCATCCATGACGTGGCGGAAATGATCAACAACGACCCGATCATCAAGGACAAGCTGAAGATCGTGTTCCTGCCGAACTACAATGTGTCGCTGGCGGAAATCATCATTCCCGGCTGTGACCTGTCGGAGCAGATCTCCACGGCGGGTACCGAGGCCTCGGGTACCGGCAACATGAAGTTCGCGTTGAACGGCGCGCTCACCATCGGCACGCTGGACGGCGCCAACATCGAAATCATGAACAACGTCGGTGAGGAGAACTTCTTCGTGTTTGGCCTCAATGCCGCCGAGGCTCAGGAATTGCGGGTCCGTGGTTATGATCCGTGGGCTTACTATCGCCGCAATGCCGAACTGATGCGTGTTCTGGACATGATCGGCACCGGCTTCTTCTCGCCCGGCGAGCCGGATCGCTACCGGCCGATCTTCGATTCGCTGTTGAAGGGCGGGGATCATTACCTGCTGCTGGCCGATTACGCTTCGTATGTCGCGACCCACGAGCGGGCCGACACCCTGTTCCAGGATACGCAGGAATGGTCACGGCGGGCGGCGCTCAATGTCGCCAACATGGGCGTGTTCTCCAGTGACCGCACGGTTCACACCTATGCCAGCGACGTGTGGAAGGTGCAGCAACTGGAGCTGTAGGCAATAACATACCGGGGGAGGGGGGCTCCCCCGGGTTTCACGGTTTGAACGACGCTTGGGGCTATCGCCCCAAACCCCTTTATATTTTGATAAAAAACGAAGGGGGTTCGGGGCATTGCCCCGAGCGGGTTCGGGCGGCAGCCCGAGTTTTCCCAACGGGCGGCCCCGAGCCTTTTTCAGTAACCGAATCCAGGTCAAAGGGGTTCGTTCAGAGTGATCTTGGGGCCAGTTCCGTCAAGGCGGGCTGGCCGCAGCCGTCTTTTTGGCAATAGAGGCCGTACAGGGTCTCGATGACCGCACTGGCCTCGTTGCCGGCCAACGAATAATAGATGGTCTGGGCGGCACGGCGCGTCTGCACCAGATTGTCGCGGCGCAACCGGGCCAGATGCTGGGAAAGGGCCGATTGGCTCAGGCCGATCAAACGCTCCAGTTCGCCCACCGATCGCTCATCATGCAACAACTGGCACAGTATCAGCAGCCGGTACTCATTGCTCATGGCTTTCAGCAGCGTGCTGGCGCGCCGGGCGTTGTCTTGCAGCCTCTCCAGATTCATGGTTTCCCTGTCCATCCCTGCCGCGAGAGAATTTCCACACCTTAATACAGCAATCCCTAATGTTGCAACCGCGTCCTGCCCGAGTCGACGTCAAAGTATCCGAAACCCGGATCATCCCCATTTTTGCCCGCCATGCAGCAAGTCAAGGATGGTATTGGAAACGGCTTTGGGAAACAATGTCGGTACGACATTATGGAGCCATGTCATGCCCACATTGCTGATTACGCATCCGGTTTGCGTTGAACACGACCCCGGCCCCTATCACCCCGAGCGGCCGGATCGGTTGACGGCGATCCTGAAGGCCCTGGAGGGGGAGGAATTCGCCCTGCTGGATCGCCGCGAAGCCCCTCAGGCGTCGCTGGAACAGATCACCAGGGTCCATCCGAAGACCTATGTCGAGAGCATCCTGTCGTCGGTTCCCTCTCGTGGCTTTCGTGAACTCGACTCCGACACCGTTTTGTCGCCGGAATCGGGAGAGGCGGCCTTGCGGGCGGCGGGGGCGGTGGTGGCGGCCGTCGACGCGGTGGCCAGGGGCGAGGTGCGCAACGCCTTTTGTCCCGTGCGTCCCCCTGGCCACCATGCCGAATTCACCCGGGCCATGGGCTTTTGCCTGTTCAATAACGTCGGGATCGGCGCCTATCATGCGCGTCACGCTCATAATCTGCGCCGTGTGGCCGTGGTCGACTTCGATGTCCACCATGGCAACGGCACCCAGCATCTGTTCTGGGATGATGCCGAGATGTTTTATGCCTCGACTCATCAATTCCCGTGCTATCCGGGAACCGGCAGCCCGTCGGAGCGGGGAGCTTCGCATAATATCGTTAATGTGCCGTTGTCGGCGGGTTCGGATTCCAATGCGTTCCGGCGCGGGGTCAGCGAAAAGATTTTGCCGGCGTTACGGGCGTTCGGGCCACAATTTCTGATGATTTCGGCCGGATTCGACGCGCACCGCCGCGATCCTCTGGCCAGTCTCAACCTGGTCGAGGCTGATTTTGCCTGGATCACGGAACAGTTACTCCTTGTCGCCGCCGAATCGTGCAAAAATCGCGTTGTTTCCGTGCTGGAGGGGGGATATGACCTGATAGCGCTGGCGGCTTCGGTGCGGGTCCATGTGCGGGCACTGATGGGGAGTTGACGCCGTCGGGGCACAAGATACGCGATCAATCTTGCGTCTGACGCGCTCCCGATTGTAAAGTGCCCAGCCGAAGGAGTGGATGCCTGCATGACCCCTGTTTCCGTTGCTCCCGATATTGCCGCCATGGATTTCGAAGACGCTCTGGCGGCGCTGGAGGATATTGTCCGTCAGCTTGAAGGCGGGAAGGTTCGGCTGGAGGAGGCCGTCGGGGCCTATGAACGCGGCGTCCGGCTGAAACAGCACTGCGAGGCCAAATTGCGGGAGGCCAAGGCCAAGGTTGATCTTATCACCACCGGGGCCGACGGTTCCCTCGGCACCGTGTCGGCGAACATCGGGGCCGACGGTTCCCTCGGCACCGTGCCGGCGAACATCAAGTAGAGAGGATTCTTCGTGACCGGTCTTATCGAGGCAATGGCCGAAACGGCGTCGGCGGTCAACCAGGAACTGGATCGCCTGCTGGATCGCACCGATGCCCCCGAGGGGCGGGTGCTCGACGCCATGCGCTATTCCGCGCTGGACGGCGGCAAACGGCTGCGCCCATTCCTGGTCATGACGACCGCCAGCCTGTTCAAGGTCTCCGCCGCCTCCGCCCTGCGCGTCGCGGCGGCTATTGAGATGATCCACTGCTATTCCCTGATTCATGACGACCTGCCCGCCATGGACAACGACGATCTGCGCCGGGGCAAGCCCACCTGTCACCGCCAGTTCGACGAAGCCACCGCCATTCTGGCCGGCGACGCGCTGCTGACCCTGGCGTTCGAGGTGCTGGGCGAGGCCGAGACTCATGCCGATCCGGCGGTGCGGTGCGAACTGGTGGTGCAACTGGCCAAGGCGTCCGGCGCCAACGGCATGGTCGGCGGGCAGATGATCGACCTTCTGGCCGGAAACATGGTCATGGACATGAACGGCATCACCCGCCTGCAACAGATGAAAACCGGGCGGATCATCGCGTTTGCCTGCGAGGCGGGGCCGATCCTGGGTAAGGCGCCGCGCCAGATCCGCACGCATTTCCAGGCCTACGCCCACGATCTGGGGCTGGCGTTCCAGATTGCCGACGACCTTTTGGATACCGAGGGCGATGCAGCGGTGGTGGGCAAGGCGACCGGCAAGGACGCCGCTGCCGGCAAGGCCACCTTCGTCAGCCTGCTGGGGGCGGAGCGCGCCCGCGCTCAGGCGGATATGCTGGTGGAACAAGCCGTCTCTCATATGGATGCCTTTGGTGAGGAGGCGGATCTTCTTCGGGCGGTGGCCCGTTTTGTGGTGGAACGCCGTTCTTGACGGCGTGAGGCGTGCCAGCGTGAGGCTTGGCGGCGTGTGGCGTAACAGCGTGAGACGTGACAGCGCGAATGCAGGCGCGGAGGTGAACTCGGATGGACGGCGTCGAGACTAAAGAGGCGAAAAAGACCGGGATGACGTGGGGACACATGAAGAAGCAGGGCGCAACGGGAACGGGCATGACGCCGGAGTTGGCGGGCGTCCCCGGATCGGCGGACG